>JAYWDK010000266.1:0-12265 GCA_043779845.1 Betaproteobacteria bacterium
CCCATCGCTTCCACGTTCGCCGCCTCGTCCAGTACCAGAGGAGCAAATTGTCCGGACCCTCGGCCGTCAATGGAAGAACACCGCTGCCTTACCGCTTACCCCGCAGCAGCCGTTTCATCAGCTTGCCATTGGCGTTGCGGGGCAGGGCTTGGGCACACCAGGTGATGGTTTCGGGCACCTTGTAATCGGCCAGGCGCGCGGCGCAAAACGCCCGCAGTGCGGTGCTGCGCTGCAACTCGTCGGCCGCAACGTCGGCTGCGCCGGCCGCCTCAGCCGACGCCATGCTGTCATCTGCGGCCGCCACCACAAACGCATGCACACGCTCGCCCAGCACGGGGCAGGGCCGGCCGACGATGGCGGCCTCCACCATGCCGGGCCAGGTCATCAGCACCATCTCGACCTCCACCGAATAAACCTTGTAGCCGCCGCGGTTGAGCATGTCTTTTTGGCGGTCAAACAAGCGCACGTAACCCTGTGCGTCGACCGAACCCAGATCGCCCGAGTGCCAATAGCCGGCGGTGAACGACGCGGCGGTGGCTTCGGGGTCGGCCCAGTAGCCGGGCACCACCATCGGGCCGGCGATCCACAGCTCGCCGGTCTCGCCGGGCGGCAGCTCGCGGCCGGCGTCGTCCATCACCCGGATGTTGGCCGCCGGCAGCGCCACGCCCACGCTGTCGGCATGGGCGCGCGTGTGGCCCATGGGCATCATGGTGGCGGGCGAGGTGGTCTCGGTGGCGCCGTAGGCGTTGAGCAGCGTGAGCCCGGGCAGGCGCTGGGTTAGCGCGTCGATGGTGGTCACGGGCATGGGCGCGCCGCCGTAGCCGCCAATGCGCCATTTGTCGAGTTGGGCGTCGGCAAAGCTGGGGTGCAGCAGGCACAGGTTGTACATGGCGGGCACCATCAGCGTGTGCGTGACCTGCTCGGCCGCCAGCAGCGCGATGAAGCTGCCGGCCTTGAACGCCGGCACGATGACGATGGCGCCACCCACGTGCAGCATGGCCGCGATGATGGCGATCAGGCCGGTGACATGGCTGGCGGGCACGGCCAGCGCCGAGCGGTCGGTGGGGCCCAACTTCATGCAGGCCTGGTAGTGCAGAACAGAGTGAACGATGTTGGCGTGCGTCAGCATCGCGCCCTTGGGGTGGCCGGTGGTGCCCGAGGTGTACAGGATGACGGCGGTGTCGGAGTCGGGGCCGCTGTTGGGGCCTACTGTTGGCGACTCGGTGGGCGTCTCGGCGGGTGTGGGGCGTTTGCTTGCCGCGTCCGTCTGGGCATTGGGTGGGGCGGGGCTGGCGTGTTCCGACGCCAAGCTGGCCAGCGGCACGCAGCCCGGCGCAGCGCCCACGCTGATGCGGTGTTGCAGCGCGGGGGCGTCGTGCGCGTCGGGCAGGCGGTCGGCCAGTGCGGCGTCCAGCACGATGGCCATGGCGCCGCATTGCCGCAGGATGTAGGCCAGGCCGGGCGCTTGCTCGCGCACGCCCACAGGCACGGCGATGGCGCGCAGGCGTTGCAGCGCCAGCAAGGTGATCACAAACTCGGGCCGGTTGTCGATCAACATCACCACGCGGTCACCGGCCTGAATGCCCAGCGCCGAAAGCCCAGCCCCCAGCCGCTCGCTGGACGCGTCAACTTGCTGATAGGTTTGGCGCTGGCCCTCAAACACCAGCGCGTCGGCCAAAGGCTGGCGGGCCACGCTGGCGGTAAACATGGCGTGCAGGCTGGCGGGTCGGTCGGCAAAACACGCCACCACGCGGTCGCCGTGTCGGGCCTCACGGCGCAGGGCGGGCACGGGGTAGCCGGCCCAGGGGTTGGTGGTATCGGTCATGGTGGTGGGCGGTGTGGGCGCTTCAGTGCTGCGGCTGCCGGGCAATGGATACGGGCGGACAAATCGGGTGATCAAGCCACCACGCGGGCCAGTGATTCAGGCCGTGGCGGGCAGCACGTTGGCGCCGCGCTCGATGACAAATTCACTGTCCACCAGCTTGCGTGAATGGTTGAGGTCGCTCTGCGCGATGAGCACCGACACGGCGCTGCCCTTGAGCCCGGCAATCACCTCGCCCAGCCGCTTGGACAAGGCCGGCGCCACGCCCTCAAACGGCTCATCGAGCAGCAGCAGGCGTGTGCCCACCGCCAGCGCGCGCGCCAGCGCCACCAGTTTTTGCTGGCCGCCACTCAGCAGCATGGCGCGGCGCTCGCGCATCTCCAGCAGCTCGGGCAGCACGCGGTAAACCAGGGCCAGGCGCTCGGCTTCTTTCAGGGCTTTGTTGACCCACACCGGCACGAGGATGTTTTCTTCCACCGTGAGTTCGGGCACCAGGCCACGGTCTTCGGGCATGTAGCCAATGCCCAGCATGGCGCGCGCGTGGCGGGGCAGGGCGCTCAGGTCCTGACCGTCAAAGGTGATGCGGCCCTGGCTGGGCGGCAAATGGCCCATCACCGCGCGCAGCAGCGTGGTTTTGCCCGCGCCGTTGCGGCCCACCAGGCCCACCATCGTGCCGTCGGCCACCGTGAGCGACAGGCCGCGCAAGGCCACCACCGACTGGATGGCGACATGGATGCCGTCAATGTTCAGCATGGGCGATTCAGGTCAAGAAGTTGGGCCATGGTGGGTCATTCCTGCAGCAATTCGCCGGTGACGTAACGCCGCACGTCGTCGGTCGCCAAGGCCACGGCGGGCACGTCGTCGGCAATGATGCGGCCGCTGTAAAAAGCCACCACGCGGCTGGCGTGGCGTTCGACGATGTCCATGTCGTGCTCGACGAACAACACCGTGGTGTCCGTCTCGTGGCCCAGCGCGGCCATGATGGTGGCCATCATCGGGAATTTTTCGTCGGCCGACACCCCGCTGGTGGGCTCGTCGAGCAGCAGCAGCTTGGGACTGGCGGTCAAGGCCATGGCGATGTCGAGCAGCTTGCGCACGCCGCCAGGCAGCTCGGCCACGCGGCGCTCGCGGTGCTCGGCCAGCGCAAAGCGCGCCAGCAGCGCCTCGGCGCGGTCAATGGCCTCGGGGCGGCGCGCGGGCTGCCAAAAACTCAGTTTTTGGTCGTGGCAGGCATTGGCTACCAGCATGTTGTCGAGCACGCTCAAGTCCCCATACAGCTGCGGGATCTGGAACGAGCGCGCCACGCCCAGCCGCGTGATGGTGCGCGGCGACAGCGGCGTGATGTCGCGCCCATCCAGGGTTATGTTGCCCTCGTCGGGCTTGAGGTAGCCGGTGATCATGTTCACGAAGGTGGTTTTGCCCGCGCCGTTGCTGCCGATCAGGCTGACGCGCTCGCCGGCCCGGATGCCGATGTTGATGTCGGCCGCGGCCACCACCGCGCCAACGCGCTTGCCCACGCCACGGGCCTCAAGAATGAAGCTCATGTTGAATTCCCCCGCATCCACAGCGAGCCCAGGCCTCTGGGCAAAAAGCGGATCACGAACAGCAAAAACAAGCCCAGCGCCAACTGCCAGGTGTTGGGAAAGTAGGCGCTCGAGAACGAGCGCACCACCTCCAGCACGGTGCTGGCCAAAAACACCGCCGCCACGCTTTGCCAGCCGGCCAGGATGGCCACGAAAACCAACTCGCCCGAGGTGGTCCAGAAGCTCATGTTGGGCTCCACATGGCCCAGCGACAAAACCGCCAGCGCGCCGCCCAGCCCACCACAAAACGCCGCCAGGATGAAGTTGATGGTCATGGCCTGGCGCACCGAGCCGCCCAGGTATTCAACCCGCAGTTCGTTCTCGCGCACGGCCAGCGTGACCAGGCCACGCGTCGAGTCAAAGTACACCCGCGCCAGCAGTGCCATCACGGTGGCCAGCGTGATGGTGAGCACGTAGAGGATGTAGCCCACGCGGGCGTCGGGCAGGGCCTGGCCCAGCAAGGTGGGCCGGCCGAGGTTGAAGCCGTCCGAGCCACCCAGCACGTCGAGCTTCATCAGCAAGCCGTAGGTCACCATCGACAGCGCGAGTGTCAACATCGAAAAAAAGATGCCCCGGTAGCGCGCCAGCATCGGCGCAAACGGGGCGGCTACCAAGGTGGCGGCCACGCCGCCGCAGAGGGCCAGGCCCAGCGCATCAGTGATGCCGAGTTTGTTGAAGGCCAGCGCGGCGGTATAGCCGCCTACGGCCAGCACCATGCCCTGGCCAAACGGCACCACACCACCGCGCATCAGGCCCACGATGCCCAGCGACACCAAGCCGTTGGCTGCTGCCATGGTGATTAAAAAGGTCAGCCATTTGGGCATCAGCAGGCCGGCGGCGGCCAGCACCGCGCAGCTGGCCAGGCCCAGCGCCACGGTGCGACCCAATGAACGCCGCGGATCCGGCTCCGCCGGTCCGCTGGGGTGCCTTGCAGGCCGCGCCAGGGCTTGCGCCCTGGCCCCTCGCCAGGCGGGCAAGGTCCACCGGACCTTGCCCGTCCGGGCTCGGTCCCCCTGGGGGGGAGGCGACGAAGTCGCTTTGGGGGGGGTCATATTTTCCGCGCCTGAATGCGCTGGAACAGCCCTTCGGGCCTGAACATCAGCACGATGGCCATCACCACGTAGACCGAAAACAGCTCGGCCACCGGCGCCACGTGCACCGCCAATGAGCGCGCCAGGCCGACGATCAGCGCACCCACTGCCGCGCCCTCGATGCTGCCCAGGCCGCCGATGATGACCACGGCGAACGAGATGATGATCACGCCCACCGACACACCCGGCTGCACCGAGATCATGGGCGCCGTGAAGGCCCCGCCCAGCGCGGCCAAAAAGATGCCCACGGTGAACGACAGCATGTAGATGCGCGAGACGTTGACACCCATGCTGGCGGCCACCTCGGGGCTGTGGATCACCGCCAGCACCACCTTGCCGGTGCGCGTGCGATTCAGGCCCCACCACACCGCAAAGCCCACGATGGCCGCCAGCCCCACCAGCGCAAAGTCATAACCCACATAGGTCTGGATGCCGATGTCGATGTTGCCAAACAGCGCGTAGGGCTCGGAGACAAAGTACGGGTTGGCGCCCCAGATCAGCTTGGTGACATCCTCCATGATCAAAAACATGGCGTAGGTCACCAGCACCAGCAGCACCTCGTCACGGCCGTAAAAAAAGCGCAGCAGGCCACGCTCGGCCAGCGGCGCCACCACGGCGGCCACCGCCACCGCTGCCAGCAACATGGCCACCAGTGACAAACCCGGCGCCCATTTCATGCTGGCGCCCCAGCCGACAAAGCTGGCGGCGGTGTAGGCACCCAGCGCGTAAAAGCTGCCGTGCGCGATGTTGAGAATCTTGAGCACGCCAAACACCAGCGTGAGCCCGAGCGCGACGATGAACAGCCATGACGCGTAGGTCAGGCCGTCGATCAGGATGGTGACCATTTTGGCCCCTCGGTCGATGGGTACATCGCCCGATCCCCCGAGGGGATGCGGGCCCGCTTGGTGGGCTGAGCCCGGACGCAGTCAGTCCCTGCGGACTGACTGCGCCTGGCGAGGAGCATCGGCCTCTGGCCGATGATGGCCCGGCGCTGGGCCCGCTTCCCTTCGATCACGGTTGGGGGTTCAAGGGCAGCCCTTGGCGCCCGGAAAGCCCGCCTTGATCCACTCTTCGGATTTCATGTTGGCCGGTGGGTTCACGCAGTCGGCCGGGAAGCGCTGGATGTCGTCGAGCATCACCATCTTTTTGGCGGCATCAAAGCGCGTTTTGCCAATCGCGGTTTCTTGCACCGCCTGGTGGCCATCGCCCAGCGCCATGCGGATTTTGCCGGCCGGTGAATCCCATTCCAGGCCCTTCAGCGCCGCCGACAACTGCTCGCTATTGGGCTTTTTGCCGCCGTTGGCCGCCATGGCTTTTTCAACCGCCAGCTTCAGGCCCAGCAGCGACTGCGCCATGCGGTACGGGGCTTGCACCGGGTACACGCCATAGGCCTTGCTGTACAGGTCCCACCACCAATCGTTCAGGGCCGACTTGGGCGACATCAGGCCGTAAGCCCCACGCGCTCCGATGATGGTGCCGTCGGGCATCTTGTCGCCCAGGCCGGGCAGCACATGGTCGGCCGCCGACAACACCACCTGCGTGCGCTTGAACAAGCCGCGTGGGCCGGCTTGCAGGATGAACGCTTGCAGATCACCGCCCCACAGGCTGGAGTGCGTGATGTCGGCCGGCTTGGCCATCAGGGCCGAGATCTCGGTGCCATATTGGCCCGCGCCAAACTTGGGCAGTTGGTCTTCACCGGGCTTGGCGTTGGGGTAGAGCTTTTCCATCGTCCAGGTGAAGTCTTTCTTCGAGTCCTGGCCCCAGGCATAGTCCTGGTTGATCATGTTGAAGGTGTCGGCCTTCAGGTTGCGCGCCTTCATGTAGCGCACCAGCGCCACGTTGTCCATCGCCGCGTGTGATGCCGTGCGGAACACGTAGTTGTACTTGTTGTCTTCAAAGATTCGGGGCGTGCCGCAGTCGTAGAGGATCAGGAACTTCTTCATCTCTTCGGCCGCTGGCGCCACCGCCAGACAATCGCCTGAGCCCACGTAGCCCACCACCGCGTCGACCTTTTCGCGGTCGTACAAATTGCGCAGCTCTTGCACCTGCTTGGTGGCGCCGCCAGCTTCGTCCACGTACACCACTTCAAGCTTCAAGCCACCAAAGCCGGTCTTGTTGTAGGGCGCAGGGGCCTGACCTTTGTTGAAGGCCTCGACCAGCACCTTGGCGCCGTTGACCGCCGGGATGCCAAAGCTTTCAGCGGCCTGGCCCGACAAAAAACTCACGACGCCAACCTTGAAGGTTTCTTGCGCCTGGGCCGCACCCGCCGCACCCAGGGTGGCCACCAGCGCGGCCGTCAGGGCCCGCGCGCGTCGGGTTGGGGCGGGGTGGTTTTGATGCGTGGCGCGCTGCTGATTTGCACGTTGTTTTGCCATCTCGGTGTCTCCGGTGGGGCGCCCATGCGGGCAGGGTTTGAGTCGGTGAATGGGTTTGGTGGGGGCGGTGCGCGGGGCGATGCCCGTCGTCACAAAACCCCATGAAAAACGGGCCTGGCGATGACCTGCCCTGGGCGCACGGCCGAGGTGGTGATCACGCGTTGGCGTGGTGTCGAAGAGGCGGGTTTGCCAGTGTGGTTCGCGCCGCGTCAAGGGCGGGTGCGGTAACCACTGCGGGCGGGTGGGGCGGCGGGAGCGCGGTGCTCGGTGGGGCTTCCATCGGGGCTCCTGGTGGCAGAGCCGCGATGATTGTCCGACAAACGCTTTGTGGGAAGCGGGCAATCCCCAGGCGGGTGTGTAGCCTTGGGGACAGTGCCGGCCCCATTTGGGCACGTCGCGCCGGGCCAGCGGCGTTGGGGGTGGCACGGGGTGCCACGCGGGCTCAAGAGTTTGCCCGCTGGCAGGCGGGCAGATCCTTCGTAGGCGAAAGGCCCCGCGCAGGCGGACCCTTTCGTCCGACTCAGTGCCTGAAGTGCCGCGTGCCCGTGAACACCATGGCGATGCCGCGCTCGTTGGCGGCGGCGATGACCTCGTCGTCACGCATCGAACCACCGGGCTGGATCACGCAGTTGGCGCCGGCGTCGATCACCACATCCAGGCCGTCGCGGAACGGGAAAAACGCATCACTCGCCACCGCGCTGCCCACCAGCGTGAGGTCGGCGTTGGCGGCCTTGATGCTGGCGATGCGGGCCGAGTCAACCCGGCTCATCTGGCCCGCGCCCACGCCCATCGTCATGCCGCCCGCGCAAAACACGATGGCGTTGCTCTTGACGAACTTGGCCACTTTCCAGGCAAACATCAGGTCGGCCATTTGCTGCGCGGTGGGTTGCAGCGTGGTGACTACTTTCATCTCAGCCCGTGAGACGTTTTTGGCGTCGGTCGATTGCAGCAACATGCCGCCGCCCACACGCTTGAAATCAAGCACGTTGCCCTGCGTGGAGATAGGCACCTCAAGCACGCGCAGGTTCTGCTTCTTGGCCAGCAAGGCACGTGCCTCGGGCGTGACCATGGGTGCAATCAATACCTCGACAAACTGCTTGGCCGCGTTGATGGCTTCAACCACGGCGGCGTCCAACGGCCGGTTCAGCGCCAGGATGCCGCCGTAGGCGCTGGTCGGGTCGGTTTTCAGGGCCTTGAGATAGGCCTCCACCGCGCTGGCGCCCACCGCCACGCCGCAGGGGTTGGCGTGCTTGACGATGACGCAGGCCGGCACGTCGAAGGTCTTGACGCATTCCCAGGCCGCGTCGGCGTCGGCGATGTTGTTGAACGACAGCTCTTTGCCTTGCAGCTGCACCCACTGCGACAGCGTGCCCGGCGCGGGCTGGCGCTCGCGGTAAAACGCTGCGCTTTGGTGCGGGTTTTCGCCGTAACGCATGTCTTGCGTCTTGAGCAGTTGCAGCGTGAACACCTCGGGGTATTCGCTGCGCTGCGGCACGGCGGCGGGGCGGTCCTCGGCGCCGTCTTCAAGCGCGCTGAGGTAGGTGGTGATCATGCCGTCATAAGCCGCAGTGTGAGCGTACACCTTGCGCGCCAGGCTGAACTTGGTCTTGCGGCTCAGGCCCGCGCCATCGAGCTCGGTCAGCACTTGCGGGTAGTCGGCGGGGTCAATCACCACGGCCACGTCTTGCCAGTTTTTGGCGGCCGCGCGCAGCATGGCCGGGCCACCGATGTCGATGTTCTCGATCGCGTCTTCCAGCGTGCAATCGGGCCGCGCGGTGGTCTGCGCAAAGGGGTACAGGTTGATGACCAGCAGGTCGATGGTGTCGATGCCATGTTCCTTCAGGGCGGCCATGTGCTCGGGCATGTCGCGCCGGGCCAGCAGGGCGCCGTGGATGCGTGGGTGCAGGGTCTTGACGCGGCCGTCCAGCATCTCGGGGAACCCTGTGACCTCGGCCACCTCGGTGACGGGCAAGCCGGCGTCGGCCAGCAAGCGCGCCGTGCCGCCGGTTGACAAGAGCTTGATGCCGCGTGCATGAAGCGCCTGGGCAAAGTCAACGATGCCGGTCTTGTCGGACACGGACAGCAGGGCAGTGGTCATGGGTGATCTCTAGGGTGCGGACAGATTGGGGGCGGCCGGCGCGGCGGCCAAAAACGGGGCGATGGCGGGCGATGGGGGGCACCATCGCGCCGCCAGCACATCACTCGATCAGCTTGTGATCCAGCAGCTTGCGGCGCAGCGTGTTGCGGTTGATGCCCAGCCATTCGGCGGCCTTGCTCTGGTTGCCGTCGGCGTGTTTCATCACCACTTCGAGCATCGGTTTTTCAACCGTGCCCACCACCATGTTGTGCACCGCCGCAGGCTCGGTGCCATGCAGGTCTTTGAAATATTGCTCCAGACTGTCGCGGATGCAGTCTTCGATTTTCTTTTTGCTCATGCTTCCACGCGGAGGGTGTCGTCGTTGGCGGCGGCCAGGGTCGTCGGCAACCAGGGGTGTAGGGAGGCCAGTTGTGCGAAGTAATCGGTCACGGCCGCCACTTGGGCGTCTACGTCATCGATGGCGTTCATCGCACTGCGAAACGGCTCACCACCGGGCAATGCGCGCACCGCCCAGCCGATGTGTTTGCGCGCGCTGCGCACGCCTGTGAAATCACCGTACAGCGCGTAGTGCTCATGCAGGTGGTTCACCAGCCAGGTGCCCACCTCGTGGGTGGCGGGCGGCGCCAGCGTTTGGCCCGTGGCCAGATAGTGCGCGATCTCGCGAAAGATCCAGGGCGTGCCCTGCGCGGCACGGCCGATCATCAGCGCGTCGGCGCCGGTGGCCCCCAGCACGGCGGCGGCTTTGGCGGGTGAATCAATGTCGCCATTGGCCACCACGGGCACCCGCACGGCGGCCTTGACGGCGGCCACGGTGTGGTGCTCAGCGGCGCCTTTGTAGCCTTGCTCGCGGGTGCGGCCGTGCACCGTGAGCATGGCCACGCCGGCGGATTCAGCCGCGCGCGCCAGCACCACCGCGTTGCGCTCGGTGTCGCACCAGCCGGTGCGCATCTTCAGGGTGACGGGCACGTTGCGTGGGGCGCAAACCGCCACCACGGCGGCCACGATCTGAATCGCCAGGGCCTCGTCGCGCATCAGCGCCGAGCCGGCCCATTTGTTGCACACTTTTTTGGCCGGGCAGCCCATGTTGATGTCGATGATCTGGGCGCCACGGTCAATGTTGTAGGCGGCGGCCTCGGCCATCATGGCCGCGTCGGTGCCGGCAATTTGCACGGCTATCGGGCCGGCCTCGCCTACGTGGTCAGCACGGCGGGATGTTTTGAGCGAAGCCCACAAATCCTTGCGCGACGTGACCATCTCGCTGACCGCGTAGCCCGCGCCGAGGCGGCGGCAAAGCTGGCGAAACGGGCGGTCCGTCACCCCGGCCATCGGGGCGACAAACAGCCGGTTCGGCAGTGTGTACGGGCCGATGCGCATGGTCAAACCTGGGGTGAAAGTGCTAAAAAAGTAGGCACAAGTATAGCCGCCGGGGTTTTGCCGCCCAGCGTGCCGCGCGGCAAGCCCGACAGGCTCCTGGACGGTTTCAAGGCGCCCGTTGCCTATGATGCCGGCCGATGGAAGCCTGGATCGAATTGCACCTCTCAATGCTGATGGCCGCACTGGCCATGCCAAAGTTTGGCTTGAGCACCGTTTTTGTGGTGTCGCTGGTATCGGCCACGCTGCTGCCGCTGGGGTCGGAGCCCGTGGTGTTTGGCCTGGTCAAGCTCAACCCGGCCATGTTTTGGCCTGCCGTGCTGGTGGGCACACTGGGCAACACCTTGGGCGGCGCCATCACCTGGTGGATGGGCTACGGCGCCGAGCGTGCGTATGAGCGGGTGGCCCACACGTCCACCGACGGCCGCGCCCAGCGCTGGTTGCAACGCTTCGGCCCCAAGGCGTGTTTGTTGTCGTGGTTGCCGGTGGTGGGTGATCCGCTGTGCGCCGTGGCGGGCTGGTTGCGCCTGCCGTTCTGGCCTTGCGTGGCCTACATGGCGGTGGGCAAGTTTGCGCGCTATGTCACCATGACCGCCGGATTGCTGTGGTTGTTTCCCGGCGCGGCCTGATCCCCCCGAAAGCCCTCTTTTGGGGGTGACGGCGGCCGGTTTTGCGGGGCCCAAGGCTCGCAGAATGACAGCACTTCAACGCTGACCGCCACCCCGCCATGAACCCACCATCCAACGCAGGCAAGCCTCAGGGCGCGCCGTCAAACACACTGGCCTACGATCATCTGGCCCAGGCCTTCAACCGCTTGCATCACCTGGAGCACTTGCAGGCCATGGCCTACTGGGACCAGGCCGCGATGATGCCCCCAGGGGGCGCCGAGGCGCGTGCCGGGGCGCTGGCCGAGCTGGCCGCAGCGATGCACCAACGGCGCACCGACCCCGCCATGCAAACCGCGCTGGCCGCAGCACAAGTCGAGCCGCTGACCGACCATCAAGCCGCCAACCTGCGTGAGATGGGCCGCGAGTGGCGGGCCGCGAATGCCTTGCCGGAGGCGCTGGTTCAGCGCGGCCAATGGGCCACGTCGCGTTGTGAGCACGCGTGGCGCGCGCAGCGCCCGGCCAACGACTGGGCGGGCTTTTTGGTCAATTTCCGTGAGGTGGTGGCCGTGGCGCGCGAAGAGGCCGCGCTGCTGTCACAAGCCCAAGGCCTGCGCCCTTACGACGCCCTGATGGACCGCTTTGAGCCCGGCATGACTTGCGCCCAGCTTGATCCGCTGTTTGCCGATTTGCGGCAATGGCTGCCTGGCCTGATCCAGCAGGTGATGGCCAAGCAGCGCCTGGAGACGGTGATCCAGCCGCAGGGCCCGTTCCCCATCGAGGCCCAGCGCACGCTGTGTTTGCAGGTGATGCACAAGCTGGGTTTTGATTTTGACGGTGGCCGGCTGGACGTGAGCACCCACCCGTTTGCCGGCGGCGCGCCCGAAGACGTGCGCCTGACCACGCGTTATGAAACGGCTGAGTTCATCACCAGTTTGCTGGGCGCCATCCACGAGTGTGGCCACGGCCGCTATGAGCAAAACCGGCCGCGTGAGTGGCTGGGCCAGCCGGTGTCGCAAGCGCGCTCGATGGGCATCCATGAAAGCCAGAGCCTTGCCTTCGAGATGCAACTGGGCCGCCACCCGGGTTTTGTGGCGATGCTGGCGCCCATGATCCGCGCGGCCTTTGGCGAGCAAGCCGCGTTTGAGGCATGCAACCTGCTCAAGCTGGTCACCCGCGTATCGCCCGGCCTGATCCGGGTGGACGCCGATGAGCTGACCTACGCCGGCCACGTGATGCTGCGCTACGACCTGGAGCGCCGCCTGATCGAGTGTGAGATCGAGCCCGACGACCTGCCCACGCTGTGGGACGCCGGCATGG
>JAYWDK010000267.1:0-4461 GCA_043779845.1 Betaproteobacteria bacterium
TGAACCTGCCGCCCAGCCAATTTGCCTGGGCCTTGCTGCAGTTCAATGTCGGCCTCGAACTGGGCCAGTTGCTCATCGTTGCCGTGGTGACCATGCTGCTGTTCTCACTGCGTCGCGGGGCGCGCTATTCAAGCTGGTTCATCTGCGGCGGCTCCGTGGCCGCGATGACTATTGGCGCGCTCTGGCTGGTGGAGCGCACGGCCAAGGTTTCCCTGCTGCCTCTGTGAAAAGGGCCCGGTGACGTGCCGGCTCGGTTGAAGCGGCCCGCGCCGGGGTCGACCTGCTACTCGCGCAGGAAGGTTAGCAAGTCCTTCGTCAGCCGCGCCTTGTGGGTTGCGAACAGGCCGTGCGGTGCATCCTCGTATTCGATCAACTGCGACTGTGCAATGCCTTTTGCCGCCGCCCGCCCGGCCGCGTCGATCGGGACGGTCTTGTCGCTCGTGCCATGGATGATCAAGGTCGGACCTTTGAAGGCGGCCAGGTCGGGGCGGAAATCGGTCGTCGCGAACGACTTGGCACAAGCCAGCGTGGCGTTCAAACCCGCCTGCATCGACACGCTGCGCGCCCACTGCAGCAGCTCATCGCTCACCGGATGCGACAGCATGCCGACGCCGAAGAAGTCCTTGAAGAAACCACCAAAGAACTGGGCACGGTCCTCGGTCATGCCTTGGGCCATCGTGTCGAAGGTGGCTTGCTCGGTGCCATCGGGGTTGTCGCTGGTCTTCAGCATGAAGGGCACGACCGACGAAATCAGGGCTGTGCTGGCCACCGACTTTCCAGCATGCCGAGACATGTAACGGGCGACCTCGCCGCCGCCCATCGAGAAGCCGACGAGTGTTGCGTCTTGCGCGCCGGTCTGCTCAATCACGGCTGCCAGGTCATCGGCCAGCGTGTCGTAGTCGTAGCCGCTCCAGGATTGTGACGAGCGGCCAAAGCCACGTCGGTCGTAGGCGATGGCACGGCAGCCGGCATCGGCGATGGCCATGGCCTGGTCGTCCCAGCTGTCTGAGCACAGCGGCCAGCCGTGCAACAGAATGACGGGGCGTCCGCTGCCCCAGTCCTTGAAGTAGAGCTTGGTCTTGTCTGCTGTGGTGATGAAGTTCATGAGTCAACGGTCCGGTTGAGGGGGCGCACCGATTGGTGCGCCCCGGGTTCAGGTCAGCGGTGTCGGCTCGGCGGTCTCGTCTGCAGGCACGGCGAAGCTGTCCTTGAGAGTCAAGGGCTCCGACGACTCGTCACTGGCGCTCAGGCCCAGGATGAAGCTGACAAAGTCAGCCGTGCTGACGCCCGCGCTGTCTGGCACTTCGGTGATTGCGGTCGGGGGCATGGGATCGTCGTTGTCGTCACCCCAACAGCCCGCCAGGCCCAGTGCTGCAATGAGGCCGGTCGCGGCCAATAGCTTTTGGTGGGTGTTCATGCCGGCCTCACGGGTAGACCGTGCCAGCGGCAGCGGTCGGGTTCAGGTTGCCAGGCAAGGGGGTGGTCAAGTACGGGAACGTGACGCCGTAGTTGGCCGCCGTCTTGCGCACGCCGTCGGTCAGGGCCAGGCCGCCGGCCGGCGCGTCGGCCGGTTTGCAGCCCACCTTCAACGTGTCGGTGGCACCGGTCAAAACGCACAGCGCACCCATCGCCACCCGCAACGAAAGATCCACCACGTCGTCGGCCGGGCGGCGGCCGTTCGGGAAGCCGGCGTTGTCGCCGCCCGCCACGCCCAGCGGGTTCTGCGCAGCGGCCGCCGTAGCGGCGATCGAGGTGTTGAGCCGTAGCATCTCCGCAGGCACCACCGTCGTCGGTTGATTCACACCGCTGATGCCCTTGAGGAAGACGGTGACCAGGTCGGTCCGAGGGAAGTTGGTCGGCGCCACGGCCGCAGGAAACAAGGTCTGGATCAGCGCCGGCAGCACCGGGTTGGTGACGTAGTCGGAGAAGTTGGCGGCATCGTTCTTCGGCTTGGAGGCGTTGAACTTGTCCTTGTCGTCGATGCCGATGATCAGCTCATTGACCAGCGGCATGCCCAGGCGCGACACCTGGGTCCAGGCACCACCGCTGCGCGTAACCTTGCCCAGGCCGGTGGATGGCGAGCCATCCAGCAATCGACCCTGGCGAAGGCTGGCGGTGGTGTAGGCGCCGATGACAGGGTCCGTGCCTGCCGTCAGGCAGCTGATCGGCAGTTCCATGGCCAGTGTGCTGACGTTCTTGCCCTCCAGGTCGTTGTTGTTGCCACCGACCTCCGCGCCGAGCGGATTCAGGTTGAACAGGTCGAAGGCCCGGCCGACGGCGATGTAGAAGGGCTCCTTGCGTTGGCCGACAAAGACGCGGCCGGGTGTGCTGCAGCCCGGGATGACGACGTCGTAGATGTGCTGGTTGGCATAGGTGGCGTAACCCGTTGCGCTGCCGAAGACCTTGTCGCCGATATTGTCCACAGGTTTGTCGAAGACCGAGGCGCCTCCCGAGGCGTTCGTCACGCTGCTGCGCGCCGTGCGCCGACCGTTGCGCAGCACGTCGATGGTGAAGGTCTCGCGCACGTTCAACGCGGCCGGGTTGACGCCGGTTATCACGCCGCTGTTGATCAGAGGAATCTTCACGGCCTTGCCACCGACGGTCAGCGCGGTGGCCTTGGAGGTGTTCGTGAAGCGGAACTGGAAGGTGATGTCCTCGACCGCATCGCCGTTGTTGTCGATGTGGATCTCGTAGAGCCCCTCGGGACTGAACATATGGAAGTTGGGCCCGCCTTGCGGGTCCTGGAACGGGATGTAGTTGGCCAGGATGGTGACGAAGCTCTGGCGGCCGGCTTCGTAGCTGCGGAACATGTACAGATCCGTGGCGTCGAGTTTCGGCGAGCCGGCGATGTACGGCGCCTCGCGGTGGCTGGAAGCGAATGCCGAAGGCACGGCGACCAGCACGGCAGCGAGGCCGAGACCCAGCGAGCCGATGGCCCTGCTGAAGCGCGAATGGGCAAAGGGACAGGATTTCATGAGTATCTCCAGACAGTTTGGTTGGACAGGTTCTGGTTTGGCACATCGGCCTTCGGGATGCCGTCGGAACCCTGTAGACGCGTCGCCCCATGCGAACGAGTTCCAGGGTCGACCGTATAGTCAGATCGACGCGCCCACTGTGCGATGCCGTACAGGAAGGCAAAAGAAACTCAGCGGCAAAAAAGGTCGAAAGTCCGCACACATTTCCGCAGGCAGACACCGCCTGCTCGAGCGCTATGACGGACTGGCGAGACCGACGATAGGGTGTGGTGCATCCGTCAATAGAGCTGCGGCGTAGCGCGAAGCGCAAGTAGTCGACCGCCCCCGCGCCCAAAGGCTTCACAGGCAAATTGGCCATTCATGGACACAGGCCACAACTCGGCACGAAGTACAGGCCTCTTCCTCGTCCCGTTGCGACGGCTGTCATCGACGAGACCTTGAACCTTCGCGCGTCACATCCGGCGGTTCCGCCGCCAGACATCTTTGACTGGGTCTTGCAAGGCCAGCGTTCGCGGCCGATCAACGTCGGCGACATCTCGCCCGTCAGCCCCTTCGGCCCGCTGATGGCCGACATCTTTGACCGTGGCATTTCGGTCAACAACTCGGTCATGGACAGCGTCAACCAGCTTGGCCGACGATGATTGTCAGCGCCCCAGGGTTGGGTTCCATCGCTTCCGGATCCCCATGTGATCGGCGCGCTCGTTGAAAATTGGCGTAAAGAAGCGTGGCCGGCGTTCACCGCTCACGTTGGGATTGCATACGCTGGGCGGCCTGTCGCCGATTTCGCCGCTTTGGCAGGCCCTGACCGGGCACGCAAAGAGTTACGCCGCTTGGCAGGATTGAGCGGCTGCCCGGAGCAAAAAGGGGTGCCCTCAACTCGTTGTCACCCAGGGAACGACATGAAACGCAGACTGATGCTCGGCTCGATGACCTTTGCTGCCCTTGTACGCTATGGCGTGATCTTGGCTCACAGTCAGGACGGCCAGCGCCTGAACAGCCGGCGGCGCGCGGCTCAGGCGCGCAAAGGTGGCTTCTAGACCGAGCGCTCAGTCACGGCCTGGGTTCGCTCCACGGAGGACGCCCAAGGGGATCTCTGTCGCAATAACGGGCTGAGCACGCGGCAAAGTGCGGCGCGCGCCACCCATTGGGGAATCGCTGATCAATAAAAATAGGCACTTCTGGCGAACCCAACGACCAAGCGACGCATCATCGGCATGGATTCGGTTCACGACCGCCGCAAAGCCTCCCACACGCGCGTCTTGGGCCCCTTTTTGGGCCGCTTTGCGCGTTCAAGGCGCACCCCGACCATGAGTGGCCAATAACGCTGCTTTGGCAATCACCAGATTGGCCAGCCCAAAGAGACTGAACAAAGCGCCTCGTTCTTGGCCAGTCCCTTGTAGCGACCCTTCTTGTGACTAAACAAGTTCTTGATCACCTGGAACGGGTGCTCGACCTTGGCCCGCACGCTCGCCTTCAGCTTCTCGGC
>JAYWDK010000268.1:0-29008 GCA_043779845.1 Betaproteobacteria bacterium
CCCCCCCCCCATTTGCGGGTAAACAGCGCCCAGGCATGCGGTTTGCAAGACGTTCACTTTCTCTGACAGGTGCTCTCATGACACACACGAAGACACGCACAAATATCCCTGCGCAGACGCGCGCGCCAGGCGCCATCGGCCTCGCGTTCCGGTATGCGGTGCTGGTGGCCGGTTTGCTGGCCCTGCCGGCGCACGCGCAATCCGACGCCGTCGATGTTGGACAAACCGTGCTGGACGCCAAAACGGTGGCCGAGGGCTTGTTTCCCGAAGACGCCTGCGAGCAACTCAAGGCCGCCGGCTTCAAGTGCATGGGCTTCAAGCCCACCATGCGCTACTCACTGCCCGCCACCGCATTCAGGGTGGGATCGGCCGAATTGCCCAGCAGCCTGAAAAAGCAACTTGAGGTTTTTGCCGACGTGCTGAAAACCCGGCGCGGCACGGGCAAGGTGGTGCGCATCGAGGGCCACGCCGATGCATCGGGCGCGGCGGCAGCCAACTTGGCCTTGTCGCAAAAACGAGCCGAGGCCGTGCGCGAGTTTTTGGTGGAGCAAGGCGCCGACCCGGCGATGTTGACGCCAGTGGGCGTGGGCGCCAAGGTGCCCAAAAACCCGAAGGATCCGTTCTCACCCGAGAACCGCCGCGTCGAGATTGGCCGTGCCGTCCCGCCATCCTGATCGCCCCGGTTCACGTCGCCAGAACAGCCCGCCTTGAGCGGGCTGTTTTTTGCCCCCCACCCCGACCCCTCAGGGGACCATTTCAGTGGTTTGGCCCGGATTGGTGAACGAGATCACGCCGGCCCAGGCGCACATCAGCTTGGAGCTGTTGTTCAGCGCGGGCGACCCGGCCACCAACACGGTGGGCGCGCCGGGCACCCACGGCCCCGTGGGCACGGGCATGCACGGCATGGGGGTCAACACGCCCAACGCGGCCGCCGTGGCCGCCGCCACCATGGGGTTGGCCGGGCTCTGGCACATGCCAAACGGTGGGATGTTCGCGATGGGCACAAAGTCCATGATGTTGCCGGCTGGCATGTTGCTGGTCATGACCATCTTTGGGGTGGCCACAAAGCTCGATGGCGCCAGACCCATCGTGCATTGCATCATCGCGCCGGTGCAGGTGTGCATGGCCATGGTGGGCTCCTTGTTTGATCAGGCGGGGCTCGTCCACACGACGAGCGCCGAGAAATTATCGTGGCTGGCCTTGTGGCTGGCCGCCTGCATCACCTCGGCCGACAAGGCGTCAAGCCAGGCGCGGGGCGTGGCGGCAGTGGCCAGCAGGCGCTCAAGCGCGGGGTCGGCCACGTACTCCCACAGCCCATCGGTGCAGAGCAAGAACACATCACCGGCCTGCACCAGGTCACCACCGTCCGCGCTGCTGACCTCCAGCTGATCGGCCGCAATGCCCAGTGCCGAGCGCAACTCGCTGCGCTTGGGATGGGTTTGCATTTCTTGCTCGGTGAGCATGCCTGAATCGACCAGCGCCTGGACCAGGCTGTGGTCACGGGTGCGGGCCATCACCCGGCCGCCGCGCAGCCAATACAGGCGTGAATCACCGGCGTGGGCCCAATGCGCAACATGAGCGACAAAATCAATCACCAGGCACACGGCCGTGCTGTGCATGTCTTGCCGGGCAGTGCCGGGCACCCGCTGGTCGATCAGGGCGTCGTTGGTCTGGCGCAGCATGCTGCCCAGCGCCACGCCGTTGCTGGAGGGCGCCTGCGAAAACCGGCTGATGAGCTCTTGCACCGCCAGCCTGGAGGCAATGTCGCCGCCGCCATGGCCACCAGCGCCGTCGGCCAGCACGCAACAAAGATGGCGCTCGGAGTGCCAGTGCCCGCAAGCATCTTCGTTGTAGTTTCGACCACCACGCTCCGACAGCAGCGCCACTTCGAGTGCCAACATAGCTTTACCCCGGACCAGGTTCGCCCTGCAGGCGATCGAGTTGCGCTTCATAGGCGCGCAAGAAGGCCTTGCCGAACAGTTCGTCAAAATCGTCTTGCGCTTCAGCCGACAACTGACTGAACAAGTCTTGAAACAACTCCCACAACCGCGCTTTTCGGCTCGATGGCAGCAGGCTGGAAATGGCCGATTTGCGGGTGAGCTTGGCTTCGAGTTGCTGGGGGTCGAAGCGCTGTAGCACGCCGTCGAGCGCGGCCTTCATGCCAGCCATCACGCCCAGCTGGTGCGCGCGCAAATCGTCAAACGCATCCCGCACCGCGGGCGCGGGCGCCATGAAGCCCGGCGACGTTGGCGACAGCAGGTGTTGCAAGGCCACCTCGACTGACGGTGAGAACTTCAGCGGGTTGTTCTCGCGGGCCACGATCATGGTCATCTCGGCACGCATCTCACGCTTGAGCGCCGCCCGCGCCACCAGCAGCTCCACGGCTCCTCGCAGGGATTCACGCAGCAGCTGGCCGGTCAGCAGCAGCAGCTCGGGCGTCAGCGCATCGATGCGCAGGCCAGGGGTGTTCAGCCCGGCCAGCAGCGCGGCCAGCAAGGCATCGTCGCCCTTGGCGGCAGGCTGGTGGCTTGCTGCGGGCGCGCGCGTGACAGTGGCGGCCGGCAGTGGCGTGGGGAGCGCGGGCGGGAGCGGCTGCACGGACAAAAGCGCGGTCGGTGGTGGCACCGGCGGGTCCACTTGGCTTGTGCCCGGCAAGGTGACCACCTGGCCGTCACGCGAGGGCTCATCCCAGGAAAACACGGCGCCCGCCGGCAGGATCGAGCTGCTGAACACGGCCCCCGCCCCCGCCGTGCCGGATGCCGTGGCAGGCGCCAATCCAGGGCCCGCCAGCGGCGCCGAGGCTGGCGGCAGCGGCATCGGCGTGTTGAGCCCCGAGCCATGATCACCCACGCTGGGCGCCGCAAAACTCGCTGGCCGCGCCAAGGATTTCAGCGGATCGGCGTGCGCGGCCATGTTGGGCTGCAACAGCAGCGCTTGCTGCGGCGCGGCACCCAGCGGGTCAGCAGCCACGGCGCCCGCGCCCAGCCCGAACAGGTCGTCCAGCGAATCCAGGTTGCCCGGGTTCATCAAACCACTGGCCGGCGACGCCATCAACGGCTGCTGCGGCGCGCCCGCGTCTGGCGTGAGGTCCGGGTCAGGTGCAAACGGATTCCAGTCGTCGGGAATCTGGCCTGGCGACAGCCCCTGCCTGGGCACCGCAGGCGCTGACGCCGCTGGCCATGCGCGGGCCATAACTGGGGCCATGACGGGGGCCATGACGGGCGACATCGCAGGCGCCAAACTGGCGGATGCCGGGGGCCAGTCGGGCGCGCTGGCCCGAACCGTTGCCAGCGCCGGAGCCGGAGCCGGGACAGGCGCCCGGCCGGCCAGGCCGGGCGCGCCGTCGCCAAACAAATCGGCAAAGGGATCGGCGGCGGCCGGGCTGGCCGCTGACTGTCCAACCACCAGCACGTAGCTGCCAATCTGAACTTCGTCGCCGGACAACAAAACCCGCTCGCGGCCCACGCCCACCGGCGTGCCGTTGACGCTGATCGGGTTGCTGCCGTTGTCGACGATGTAGTAGCCGTTGGACCTGAAAACCACCCGCGCATGCACCCGGGAAATGCTGCGCTCGGGGTCGGGCAAGACCAGTTGGTTGTTGTCAGCGCGGCCTATGCTGCCGCCGAGTTCATCGAAGCTCGCCGACAGGGGCTCTGTGGGCGCGCCGTTGTAGCTGAGCACTGTCAGCACGATCATGCAGGCGCTCCTGAAAAGGGTTGCGCGCAGGATAAGGGCTGGCGTGGGCGCCACGCGTCAGCGAAGCACATAAAACCGGCCCTCCACGGCCGCCACCCGCAACGGCCAAGCCACGCAGCCGCCCTCGGCGCTTGGGCTTTGCAACAGCGGCGTGCCATCAGGTTTCAGGCATTCCAGCAAGCGCCCGCCGGCCACGGGCCGCAGCAGCAGTTTGGCGGCCGACGGCAACACCGGCTTCAGCGGCAAGGCCGCGTGCAGTTGCTGCACCTGCACCCGCAGTCGCCCCACGTCGTCTGCCAGATTGCGCCCGTAGGCCAGCGCCAGCTCTTCAAGGCGCAAACGCTGCGCCTGGATCAGTGGCTCCGGGTCACCTTTGGCCAGCCCCACCGCGATGGGCAGCAAATAGGCCGCAATATCCCGTTTCAGGCTGGGCGACTCGGCGATCACCGGGGCATCAAGCCAGCGCCAACGGGGCAAGGCGATGGGCAGATCAAAACGCTTGAGTTGGCTCGTGGGGGCCTCAAAAACCTCATCGGCCGCCGGGGCCCAATCGATTTGCGCCAGCGTGCGCGCACTGTCGGGATGGGCCACGCCGCCCACGCGCGGCAACAACAAGCGCAAGCTGGCCCAGGCACGACCGTCCGAGAACTGCGGTTCGGGTTCAGCGGTGGCGCCCGGCGGCCCGGGGTTGACGTGCAACTCAAGGTCATTGGCGCCCAGCATGATGAACTCATGCACCGGCAGCGTGGCCACGCTCCGCGCGCCGCCAACACGCACCAGGGGCACGCCATTGAGCGCCGCCTCGGCCGAGCAGCCAACGGCCTCAAGCCGCAACACCAGCAAACGATCCATCAGCCCAAGCTCCAGTTGATTGGCCAGCACAGATCCGCCGCGCGACAACGGTCACGGACTATAGCGACCGCAACAGCGTGGCCAGGGACAGCGGGCCAGGCCCGGGCACCTAACAATCAAAATGTGCGGCATACCCCTAGGAGCCTGTCGGGCTTGGGGCCGGCGCGGGCAGCGGGCACACTGAGGAGGAAGGCGGACGAGTCCGCTGTTGGCAATATCAAATGAAGGAGCCGCAGGTGCCCGCACGCATGGAGTTCAGCCTCAAAACAAGCCCCCAGAATCAAGCACGCCGCACCGACTTGCAGCCCATGCGACTGCTGATCCTGGGTGATTTCAGCGGCAAGCCGGCCATTGAGCGGCCCGCGCTGGCCAGCCGGCCCACGCACCGTGTCGATTTCGACAATCTCGACGCGGTCATTCAACGTCTGGCGCCGCGTTTGCAACTGCCCATGGGCGACATCGGCTTCGAGCAGATCGATGACTTCCACCCTGATCGTCTCGACCCGTGGCTGCAAGCCCGGCCGGGGCAGGCCCCCAGCACCGCCGCCGCAGCTGAGCCCGGACCGGCCATGGCAACCAGGGCGCCTGACACGCCAGACAATGCGCCATCCAAAACACCAGATGACGGCCTGCTGGCCCGCTTGCTGGGCGGCCAGCCTGCCCAAACGCCACAGGCAAGCACGCCTGAGCAGGCCATTGAGGCCTTGATTCGCGGCATCGTTGCAGCACCTTCAAGTGGCCAGGCGGTGGCCGCGATCATGGCGGGCAAGCAGGCCAGCCATCAGCCCCAAGGTCCTGACGCCGAGCGGCTTCGTGGCCTGTTGCACACGCCGGCGTTTCAGTCGCTGGAGGCCGCCTGGCGCGGCGTGCAGTGGCTGGTTTCCAGCCTCGAACTCGACGACACGCTGCAACTGCATCTGTTCGATATCAGCCGCGATGAATGGCGGGCCGACGTGGTGGCGGCACAGGGCCACGTTGAGCAAACCGCGCTATGCGCCGCCTTGATTGACCGGTGGCCCCGCACAAACAGCGCGCCGCACTGGGCGGCCCTGGTGGGTCTTTTCCAATTCGGGCCATCGGACGCCGACATCGGCCTGCTGGCGGCGCTGGGCCAGGTTGCGGCGCGGGCGGGTTGCCCGCTGCTGGCCGGCGGCGACCTGGCCCTGGCAGATCACCACACTGGCGACGACAACCCAAGCAGCCCAAACACCACCCTCGCCAGCTGGCACGACCTGCGCCGCAGCGAGGTGGCCCCGTGGATCAGCTTGGCCGCGCCGCGCCTGCTGCTGCGCCTGCCCTATGGCCGACGCGGTGATCCGGTGCCGGGCTTTGCTTTTGAAGAGTTCAGCAGCGTGCCCGTGCACGAGCACTACCTTTGGGGCAGCGGCGCGCTGGCCTGTGCCTGGCAAATAGGGCAAGGTTTTAGCGCCCGAGGCTGGGCTTTTGAGCCTGGCGACACGCGTGAGATCGGTGGCCTGCCGGCCTACAGCTTTGAGCAAGACGGTGAACCCACGCTGCAGGCCTGCGCCGAGTTTTATGGGGGCGACGCACGCGCCGAGGCCTTGTTAGGCGCCGGCTTGACACCGCTGCTGAGCCACCGCCACCGCAACGCCGCCACCGTGATGCGCCTTCAATCGATCGCCGAGCCGCCCACCGCGCTGGCCGGCCTGGGCCAGCTCGCCTGAAAATCGCTGTCAATCCACCTCGCCAGGGTGGGCCGGCAGCAGCAGCTTGGTGGCCCCAGCGTCGGTCAAGTCCCAGCAAGCAGTGATGGGGTTGTCCAGGTCAGGGCGGCTGCGGTTCCAGTGGTTTTGCCGCCGCTGGACGATGATGACGTGGCTTGCCGGTAACGCGCCTTGCTGCCGGTGCTGCAACAAGGCCAGCGGGTCGCATTCGAAGCGGTTGCAGATATCCGAGCGAAGGGTTTTGGGCAGGCTGCAACCCTCGGGCGTGTGGTTGATGCAAGAGCTCACCTCGCTCTCGGCCGGCACCTGGTCAAGGTAGGCGGCTGCCAAGTCGGCGGGCGCAAGCTGAGGTTGCTGGGCCAAAACGCGCCGCAACGTGTCTGCGGACAGGTAAGCGGTGTCGCCGCCCGAGGTGCAGCAGCCGCCCCCGCAGACGCCGCACAAGGCGCCGGCCATGCGGTCGGCGGCGGCCAACCGGGCAGGTGATGCGATGGGCGCCAAAGGGTCAGAAGCCAAGGCCGGCCCGGTCCAGGCCGGATTGCACTCCCTTGGTCGATCAGGCGACGCCGTGGCGCCGCCCGGATCCGGATCGGGCTCTGCCAGCACCTCGGCGACGAGACGGTTCAGGTGGGCACGGTAGCGCTTGCGCCGTCGCAGCGACGCTGGGCTCAGGCGCTGCGGCCCACTGGGCAGCACCAGTGGCAACACGTCATCGGGTAGGTCAAGGTCAGGCTGGGCTTGCAGCAATGCCCAGAACGCCTCGTTCTCGTGCGCTTCATCAGACGCGCGCTGCTGCAAGCGCCGCAAATGCTCGCGCTGATCCCGCGCCAGTTGCGCCTGCCGCAGCAGATAAGGTTTGAAGGCCGCATCGCCCAAGGTGGCGCGCCGATCCACCACCATGCGGCAGGTCACGGCGTGGCAGACCGGATAGGCTTCGGGCCTCGCCACAGCGGCCAGCGGTCGCAACGGCAACCGGGCCGCGCAAACCGCGCAGCGCAAACCCGCTTGAAGAGCAACAACGTGCACGGCAGCGCGCACTTCAACCAAAGAGCTTCTTCACGGCCTGCGACTTGATCCTGGCGAAGAAGCCTTTCTTTTGGTAGGTGCCCTTGTTGGACTGCAAGCCGTCGAGCTGGAGGTTTGATTTTTCAATGGCCTCGGCGGCGATCTTGAGCAGCGGCTCCATCTTCTCGGCCTTCAGCTTTTCGACCTTGTCCATCCAGCCCGGCAGGCCGATGTCGGCAACGAATAGATTGGCCACCGATGATGTGTCGGCGCAGGTCAACAGATAGCAGCCCAGGATGGGGCATTCGGCGAAGATGCTCGCGTCGAGCGTGTCGGGCTTGGCCAGGCGCTTGTTGCCGGCCCGCATGTCCTTGATGTCGATGCCCAGCGCAAACAGCTTCAGCCCCAGCGTTGCCAGCGTATTGGCCACGCCGATGGCGGCGTTGGTGGCCGTGCCCATGTCGGCAAACAAACCGGCGATCTTGGCGCCTGTCGCGGTGGCCTGGCGCGCCAGATCCACCGAATGCATGCCCAGGTCACGCTTGATGATGAGCTTGATGGCGTCGGCTGCCGCCAGCGGATCGCCCGGCCGGAAGCCCTGGCGGTATTCGCCATGCTTGTAGAGATTGCGCGCGTCCTCGACCACCGCCTTGGTTGCCTCGGCCAGCTTTTTTGCGCTCCAGAGCACGCCGATGATCGGTGTGACCTCGGCCACCAATTGCTTAAAAACCTCAGTGCCCAGTGCTTCGATGACCTCCTGGATGTTCTCCACGTCGGCACACTGCTGGATGAAGCCTTCGACCGCCGCCTTGAAACCAGGCACCGACACGGTTTTGGCGGTGTCCGCACCTCCCTTGACCAGCGTTTTGACGTCGGACGCGATTGATTTGCCGGCCGAAAGAATGCTCTTCGCGTTGGACGCCCTGGCGGCATTGCCAAACTTGAGCTGCGTGCCCGCAAAAATATTGACGAGCAAGGTGCGGCGGGCCTTGGCGATCTCGCCCAAGGCCGTGAATTCGGCGCGTGAGAGTTGGATGCTGGGCATGGGGATCTTTCGCGTTGGGAGTTAGGGCAAGGCCAGCCAATGCCTTGGCTGTGCGGTGATTCAACGGATCATCGCCAGCGCGCGACCGGCCATCGCGCGCAGCGAACTGAACAGCAGCTCCAGCACCCAGCGCAAGAAGGCCACCGTCACGTCGCCGGCCTGCATCATCTTGCGACCCAAAAAGCTGAAGATCGCGCCGATCAGGCCCTTGATCTGCAAACTGACCTCTTTGGACAACTGCGCGGCCTGTCCCAGTGTCCAGGCGAGTTGGTCAAGCACCGTGGCGCTGGCCGTCAACGCCACACCAACGCCCCCCATCACCAACATGCCGGCCTTGCTCATCAGCCAGGCCAGCGCACGGCCGATCATCGACAAAAGCTTGGCCGAACCCATCAAAAAGCCACCCTGGCCATCAGCTGCACGGTCCAGCCAAGCCTTGACTTGCTGGCTCGCGTTGGGTGCGGTGCCACCCTGGCCAAGATTGGCCCAGCTCAGACCTTGCACACCCGGGATATAGCTGGGCGGCATCAGGTGGGCCTCGACAGAGACCAGCGCATTGCTGGTATTGGCGATTCGCAGGCCATCGCCACCAAAGGGCAGGTGCCAGAACGGAAACAGCGGGATCATCGGCACCGGATCGGCCGGGTGGGACACCCGGAAGATGTGTTGCTTGCCCAGCCTTTGGGTCAGCGAGCGCGCAAAAACGCCATCACCCGTGCGTGGGCAGCCAAAGGTGTACAGCACCACCTCGGCCACCTTGCCCGCGCTCAGCAGGTCGGCATTGAGGGTGGCCAGCGCGCCACCCAGGCTGTGGCCAACACAATGGATGCGGGCCGGGTGGCGGCCCTTCAGCAAGGTGCGCACCTCGGGCGCAAAGCCCTTCCAGATCTCGTTGAATCCGGCGTGCACCGGCAGCCCGCCCGGGCCTGTTTGCATTGCAACGTTCAGGTTGCTCAGCCAGTCGAGCTGGGTCTGGGTGCCGCGGGTGGCAATCAGCAGATCACCTGCAAAGTCGCCTTCGCCAAGGGCCACATAGCCGAAACCCGACAACTTCTTCCAGAGCAGCCCGCCAGACTTGGCTTCGAAACGGCCGTTGTCGCTGACCGCAAACAAGCCCTCGCAACCCAACAACTGGCCGCGCTCTTGCACGACGGTGGACACACTGTCTTCGCGCAGGCGGTACACACCGCGCGCAATCGCCGCAGCCTGGGACGGGGTGAGCAATGGCATGGTGGCTCCTTTGGCTATTCAGGCTCACAGATGCCGAAAACATCACCATGGCGCACGGGTTGCGACTCCAGTCGGCAGGTGATGCGGATCGGCTTGCCTTGAAGCTCGCCGTTGAGTTTGTAGTCTTCCTTGTCGAACATCCAGGCCTTGTAGGTTTTGCCCTCGTGCTTGATCAGGATGGTTTGCCGCACGGACGGCGTGTGCGGCAAAAAGGACCCCAGAAACGACCCCTGCTCGACCAACGGCAGCGAAAACTGGCCTTCATGCGACGTGGTGGCCCGGTCGCTGCCGGTCTCGTCCTTCCAGGCCCATTTCCATTCGCGCTCGATAGCCGCACCCGCCACCGGCGCGCCGTTGAGCAAAACCCGGCCATTGACGGGCGAAAAAATCACCATTTTTGCCATTGCACATCCCTGCGATAAGGTCAGAAAACCGGCCAACGCCAAGGGCGGCAGCAAGCGCCACAGGGGGCGCGCCCGAGCGGCTGTCATGAATTCGTGACCCAAAAACATCCTGTGACTCCCTCGCCAATTGGCCTGACGCAGCCTAAATGGCGCTAGAGCCCAAGGTGCCTCGCAACCGCATCCAGCGCCTCCTGCTGCAACGGGCTATTGGCCGCCACAGCCAAGCCAGCCGCGCCACCCATGTCCGTATTTTTCAAGGTGAGGGTGACGCCGCCCCCGACCCGGTGCCGGTGAATGTGAATCTGGTTGGTGCCCGGATGATTATTCAGTACAAAGAACAAAATATCCATGAAGAAGTTATGGCTAGGCGTAGCTGTGGTGCCGAGATACGTGCCAATGTTAGGGTCCTGAATAACCAGGTATACCTTCTTTCGTCCGCTCTTTTTTCCCATTTTTATCCCAAAATATATTACCAGACAACAACAAAACAACAGGGCCAGAGCTGAAATATGGCACCAACATCTCAAAAACCCTTGCCCAGCGCCTCGCCACCAGCGCGTCTTGGCCCCATCAACACAGGCCTCAGTGCGTGCAAATTTTTAAAAGCAATACTATTATTAACTCGCCATATTTATTCAAATGTCAGGAACCCAAAAGCAAATGGCTGGTGAATTTTAGCCTCAAGGATAACTATTTATCAATAGACCAATAGGTCAGAGGCGTTATAACGTCTGCATAGCTGTATTGATCATCATTAGCGCCCTTTTTACCGCCTTTTTTGTTGCCATCGAGATACGTTCCCCGCTGCGGAAGGTTGTAAAAAGCGGACGTTCCCCAAGTATCGTCTTCGACGATATCTATCTCATCCTCAATGACTCTGTATCCGACGGGGTTGTATTCATTTCCCACCCAGGTATTGTGGCCTTTGAAGTCACTATTGAGCGCCTTGCAAACCAATTTGGTAGTCCAAGTCCCTTTCTTCAGGATCCACCTGTGCAATGTTTTATCTTTCGCGTTGTTCAGTTCGCGCATGAACAAATACACACTGAATTTATTATGCTTCTTTATCTGATAAAGTGGCATGCCGTCGTTTTTGTGCCCAGGCCTTTTAAGGTAAGCATCAACGTTCAATTGAGGATAATCGTTCATCCACATATTGCTGAGAGTCGCCGGAAACGGTTGCGCCGCAGACAGATCGATTTCCTGACGCGCAGTCGTCGGGTTGTACCATGGAATATCTGCTGTACTGCAATCATAACAAGGCAGCTTGTTTTGGATCCAGCTCAATACTGTCTTGTTTCTGGCCTGCCCCATCCAGGTATCGGTATTCGCTCGGTACACTGCTTCCATCCGCGAGTACTCAAGAATTTGGACAATTCCGACCTCAATGAAGTGATCATCCTTGATACTTCCCCGCGCCACATTAGGCAACGTCATCTTGGCTTTTTCGAAAAGTGACGGGTTGGCAACGGGAGTATAACCTTTTACCACAACATCCGCTTGAACGTTAACTCCCTTCATATTGAAGCTGATGCAGCCGCTTCCATCTTGCGTGACGACGTCGCGGCCCATATATCTTTCATCAGCACTCTTGTACATTGCCCAGGTGATTGATACGTTTGGCATGTTTGATCCGTTTCTTTCTAGATTTCCGCGACCAGCCCCGAGATTCCGGAGGAAATTAAAATATTTACAGAATAGCCAGAGTCATAGAAGCAATCCGGAGGAGCTTATAAGCAACCTTGCGTCATCGTGGGCCTGCGGGTCTCACGGGCGCTGGACTACAAACACCACAGATAGATAGCGTCAGGTCTTGCCTCTTGCCCCCACCCCAGAGAAGTAAGCTTAGGGATTCAAAGGCAAGACCTGACCCCACTGGTGACCCCATGGGATGCAACAACTACACCCCTTTAAGAATTCTGTATCGCTCGCTCACCCCAGCCACGAATCTCGTCTTATTCGGATCTCTTTCGTATTGCTTGATCTTGTTCTTAAGCTTCGAACAAATCTTTCGGCAACCATCGATCATGCCCTTCTCCAGACTTTTCTCAGCAGCAGTGCCGTTCCCCGGAAAGACAACACGATTCTGCTGTCTGGGTGTTGGACACGCTTGCAGTAGCCAGTCAATGTCGTCGACCACGTTTTTTGCTAACTGCCTGCGCTTGGCCTTGTCGGCTAGAATTCGTCCATCCCAAGTGACCTCGATAAGTTGTTCCGTCGCCGTCACGCCATTCCAGTCCTTGAAATTCATACCACCGCCTTGGCCATTCGGGTCGACATAATCTAGACCGCTCATGACGGGGCCATCGTTCTTCAGGCAGAGAAGAATGTTTCCAATATTGTGAAACGTCTTCATCCCCGAGAGTTTTCTTTCATTCGGACCATGTTCATCGATCCAGGCAGTCCACGGCCCCCCCGAAACGTTAAACCGGTCGCGGTTGGCAATGAACAAATCTGCCGCGACGATCTCGCCGAGCCTCTCCATGCCACCCCGCGCGAGCAAGCTGCTCTTGAACTGATTGAGCGGATCCTGCTCTGTCTCGCCATTGGTCCATCGTGCGACCAGCGCTTTGTCCATGCCGACCAAGTTGGCCTGATCCATCTTGCACAAGGCTGCCCCGGCGCCGGTCGAGTGTTGATACTCCCCAAGCATGTCCCGCAAGTCGCTCAGGGCCGGGTGTGACGCCAGCACGCGCTCGACGGTCCATTTGTGCGCACCAAACTTCGCCTCAGCCTTGGACATCGCCAACAGCATCCCCGTCTGGTGAGCATAGAAATTTTGGAGTTCCTGAATCTCGCTGGCGCTAAGCAGTTTCATCCGGTTCGACGGGTCTACCGCTTTCACGACGGTGGTGGCCGATTTGACGTGAGATTCTGACGCCATTTCAATCTTTATGACTAACGAGTCGAAACCGTAGCCCTTCAAGAGGACAACTTTCCCCTCCTTAAATCTCGTTATGCTACCGATATCGACCGCGATAAGGGGGTTACCCATGCTCAGTGCCATATAATATCACTCCGTTTAATAATAGAAACTTCCTCTGCTGATCGTCGCCCGCACGAAACTCGGTTCCCGTTTTTCAGCCCTTTTCTATCAGCAACAATATGTGGAGCAGGCGGTCCATTTGCCACCCTGCGAGGATCGTCATGGCCCGCACCACCCGCAAAAGGCCATTTAGCTCGGTCCACAATTCACCAATCAGGCAGCAGCGCTGAAGTCATAAGTAAAAGCGGCATCGGCCACCCCGACATCGACCTTTTCGATTACCTTGCCTTCCATCATCCTTGTCAAAAACTCCCGCGAGATATCCGGCAACATCGTATTCGTCAAAATTGCATCGATCATGCGCCCGCCCGACTCAGACTCGGTGCAGCGTGAAACCACCAGTTTCACCACGTCGTCGCCATACTCAAACGGGATTTTGTAGCGCGCCTCCACCCGCTTTTTGATGCGGTTGAGTTGCAGCACCACAATTTTGGCCAGCATGTCATCCGACAAGGGGTAATAAGGTATTGCCACCAAGCGGCCGAGTAAAGCTGGCGGGAATATCTTCAGCAGCGGCTCACGCAGCGCCTTGGCCATGCCCTCGGGGTCGGGCATCAGCTCGGGGTCTTTGCACAGGCCGGCGATCAGGTCGGTGCCCGCGTTGGTGGTGAGCAGGATCAGCGTGTTCTTGAAGTCGATGAAGCGGCCCTCGCCGTCCTCCATAAAGCCTTTGTCGAAGACCTGAAAAAACATCTCGTGCACGTCGGGGTGGGCTTTTTCGACCTCATCGAGCAGCACCACGCTGTACGGCTTGCGACGCACGGCCTCGGTCAGCACGCCGCCCTCGCCATAGCCCACATAGCCGGGGGGCGCGCCCTTGAGGGTGCTCACGGTGTGGGCCTCCTGGTACTCGCTCATGTTGACGGTGATGAGGTTTTGCTCGCCGCCATACAGCGCCTCGGCCAGGGCCAGCGCGGTTTCGGTCTTGCCTACACCCGAGGTGCCGGCCAGCATAAAAACCCCGATGGGCTTGTTTGGGTTGTCCAGCCCGGCGCGGCTGGTCTGGATGCGCTTGGCGATCATCTCCATCGCGTGGTCCTGGCCGATGACACGCTGGGCCAGGCTGTCGGCGATCTTCAGGATGGTTTCCATCTCGTTGCGGGCCATGCGGCCCACCGGGATACCGGTCCAGTCGCCCACCACCGCAGCCACCGCCTGGTAGTCCACCGTGGGCAAAATCAAGGGCGTCTCGCCCTGCAGGTCGGTCAGCTTTTCCTGCACAAGGTTGAGCTGCGCCAACAGGGCCTGACGTTCCGCCTCGCGGTCACCGTCGGTCAGGCCTTCGGCCACCGCCTCGGCAGCGGCGTCGGCCTCCAGCTTGCTGCCGGTGCCTTCCACCGGGCGGATGCCAGCGCGCAGTTTGGCGCGCAGGTCCAGCAACTGGTCGACCAAGCCTTTTTCTTCGGCCCAGCGGGCGTCCAGGCCCGCCAAGCGCCCGCGCTCACTGGCCAGCAGCTCGGTGGCGTCGCCCTCGCGCTTGGCCGTGTTGATGCCGATCGCCTTTTCGCGGCCGATGATGCCCAGCTCGGTTTCCAGCGCCTCGATGCGCTTGCGGCAGTCGTCCACCTCGGCGGGCGTGGCGTGCAGGCTCACCGCGACACGGGCACAAGCGGTGTCGAGCAGGCTCACGCTCTTGTCGGGCAATTGGCGCGCCGGGATGTAGCGGTGGCTCAGGCGCACCGCCGCTTCCAGGGCCTCGTCGAGGATTTGCACCTTGTGGTGTTTTTCCATCGTGCTGGCCACGCCGCGCATCATCAGGATCGCGCGGGCTTCGTCGGGCTCATCGACCTGGATGGTCTGGAAGCGGCGCGTCAACGCCGGGTCTTTTTCGATGTGTTTTTTGTACTCGGCAAAGGTGGTGGCGCCAATGGTGCGCAAGGTGCCGCGCGCCAGCGCCGGCTTCAGCAGGTTGGCCGCGTCACCGGTGCCTGCCGCGCCGCCCGCGCCCACCAGTGTGTGTGTTTCATCAATGAAAAGGATGATGGGCTTGACGCTGGCCTGCACCTCGTCGATCACCGAGCGCAGGCGCTGTTCAAACTCGCCTTTCATGCTGGCGCCCGCTTGCAGCAGGCCCACGTCCAGCGAGCGCAGCTCCACGTCTTTCAGGCTGGGCGGCACGTCGCCGCGCGCGATCCTTTGCGCAAACCCTTCCACCACGGCCGTTTTGCCAACGCCGGCCTCGCCCACCAGGATGGGGTTGTTCTGGCGGCGCCGCATCAGGATGTCGACCACCTGGCGGATCTCGTCGTCGCGGCCAACGATCGGGTCCATCTTGCCGCTGCGCGCTTGTTCGGTCAGATCAACGGTGAACTTTTTGAGCGCCTCTTGCTTGCCCATGGCGGCCGGGGCGATGGCGCCGCTGGCCTCGCCGGGTGATGCACCACCGCTGCCGCCTGACGATCCGTCACTGGCGCCCTGGCCGTCCTCGGACGAGCCGGCAACAATCTTGGGCAAGCTCTCGGTCAGGTCGTCAACCTTGATACGCTCAAACTGGCGGCTGATGGCCGTGAGCGCGTTGCGCAGCTGCTTGGTCTTGAGCATGCCCACCAACACATAGCCGCTTCGCACCACGCTGTCGCCATACAGCAGCGTGCCGTAGACCCAACCACGCTCGATGGCGTCGGCGATGTTCTCGGCGATATCGGAGATGCTGGTGGCGCCACGCGGCAGGCGGTCAAGGGCTGCGGTCAGGTCTTTGGCCAGCACCGAGGCATCCAGCCCGAAATGCTTGATGACGCGGTGCCAGTCTGAGTCAGCGCTTTGCAGGATTTGCGCCAGCCAGTGCTCCAACTCCACGTAGGGATTGCCACGCAGCTTGCAGAAGACGGTGGCGCCCTCCACGGCTTTGTACGTGGGCAAGTTGAGCTTGCCGAAGAGCGTGACGCGATTGATCTCTGCCATGGTGGGGATGTCCTCAGGTGTGCAAGGGGTTCGGAACAAGATTCAGGGTGGCCGCCCGCCCCGCCGGTGGCGCGCCCAACCAGGTGGTCCAGCCCAGCCTGCCGTAGCGGCCAGGCCGGCAGGCCGGCAACTGCGCCGGGTCAAGCTCAAGCCTCAAATCCCAACCGAATTCAAGGCCGATGTACTGCTTGACCATGGCCATCAAGGGTGGCAAGGCACTGCCCACCGGCAACAGCGATTCAAACGCTGGCAGGGCCAGTGGGCCGATGTGGATGCGGATGTGGTGCTGCCGGTCGAACACGGCGCTGCCCAGCACGGCGCTGGTGCCCAGTTGCGAAGTGGACAAGCGGCGCGAGGCCGCGCGGCGCCCGATGCGGCTGCGCTCGGCCGTCGGCAGCGTCATCCAGCGGCCAACAAACTGCTCGACCCGAACCTGCATGCCCAAAAAACGCGACAGCATTTGCGCCAGGCCGTCGGCATGCCGCACCTGGCGCGACAGCAGACCCGAAAACGCCAACCGGGCATGGTCGGGCGCCGCGTCGCGCTGCCGCCAAGCATCACCGGCCACACCCATCAGCGAACCCACGTAGTCGGCAAAGCGGTCTTGATCAGGTCGATCCAGGCTGGCCGTGGGCTGTGCCTGCGCCCAGGCGCGATAGAACAACAGCAGCAAGCGGTGATGGAACATGTCGGCAAACCGACCGAAGGTCTCGTCGCCCTTGTGCATTCGCCGCTCGCGGGCGTAGGCGGTGAGGTGCAAGGGCAGCGGGCCGTTGGGACCAAACAAGCCGAAAAAACGCACCTCAATGCGTGGCTTGCCGCTGCGATCTGCCAGATCAACCCGCGACAGACTGGCAGGCGCAAACGACAAATCGGCCGCCTGGCCCAGGCGTACGGGCTCGTCTATCGGGCGGCGCGCGGTGCCCAAGCGCGGCTTGTGGGCATGGTGGGCCTCGACCCGGCGCATGACCTGGAAAAAATCATAGCGGTGCGGCGCAGCGGCAATTTCCAGCAGCGGGTCCGGGCGGCGGGCCGGCGACGGCGCACCGGGTGGGCCCTCGGCGCCGGCACCCGCGCTCACAGGATCGGACGGGTTCCGCATCGTGGCCTCCCGATCAGGATGTCGCCCCGTACCGCCGAGAACAAGCGCAGCTGCGTGAACCCGTTGATCGACACGTGGCGGGCAATGAAGCGCTCTAGTACGCAGCCCAGCAAAAAGGCGCTGGCACCCTCAAACGACAGGTCGTCCACCTCGATCGAGACCTGCACCCCGCGGCCAAAGGTGATCGGCCCGGGCATGGGCAGGCGCCGCACCACAGTGTGCAGCGTGGCCGAGCGCAGGCCGTCGATCTGGCGCTGGGCAGCGGCGTCGCCGGCCGGCGCATACAGCCGCAGGATCTCGCGCAGCGCGGCGGCGCCCTGCTCGGCGTCGGTATCGGTCAGCGACAAATGATTGAGCGACAGCTGGTTGATCAATTTCCAGCCCACGTTGCCCTCACGCAGTGCGGACAAAGGCCGGGATGGGCCCTTGATCACATTGATGCGCTTGACCGGCGCGGTTTGCGCCAGCCTGAGATCGCCCTTGGCCCCACCCACGGACATCAGCACCGGGAGATCGCGGTTGGTGCACAGCGCTCGCACGGCGATTTGCGCCAGATCGGCAGAAAACGGGGCATCGCTGGCATCGACCACCGACAAATACACCTCGGTGCCAATGTAGGCACTGCGTGGGCCGTCACGCTTTTGCACCTGCGACATCAGGCGAGGCTCACGCTGCAACGAGTAGTAGGCGTTGTGGCCAGGCGCCTCAGTGTGGAACGCGTTGTAGAACGGCAAAAACCGCCACTCATGGCTGGTGCCACTGCCGTGGCCCACCACCTCGGTGAGCGAGTGAATCTCAAAATCCATAGGGCGGGAGCGATCAGGCACCACGTGGAAATCAAGGCTGCCGGTGTCCACATGGATACGGTCGCAGCGGCGCTCCAGCAGGTTGATGGCGGGCACGCAGTTCAGCGCCAGGCTGCTGGCATCCACCGCCTGCAACAAGGCGTTGTCCAGGCGCGAAAACAGGATGACGATGTCCAGCTCGGTGACCGCGTGGCGGCGCGCGGCCTCGCCAAAACCACACAGGTCAAAAAACAGCAGGCGCTGCGGAAACGCAAAGTACTCCTGCAACACGCGGTGGCCCTCAAAACCGGGCAGCGTATTGGGCAACAAGGCCTGGTCGTCGTCAAAACCGGCCAGGTCAATGCAGTCGCCGTCAATCGCCTCATGCCAGGCGGCGGGCCGCTGCGTAGGCAAGACCAGCACGCCCAGCGTGTGGCCCCCCACCAGCTCATGCAAGCGGTAGGCGATATCGTCGATGCCGGCGCAATGCAGGCGCAGATCTGAGATCGCCAAGCGTGAAAAATCGAGACCTGCCGTGGTGCGCAAGCGCAGCCTCAAACCGGAGCGGTAGCGCCGCCACTCCGGCAAGGCGGCCATCGGCAGATCAGCTGCTTGGCTGAAATACTCAGCGTGTGTGATCTCCAGTGGCCACAGCGTGAGCGCGTGCGCGGAGCGGAACTCGCACTCGGTGCCACCCGACTTGCCGGCCTGGCTGGACATCACGCTGCCACGCGCCAGCGTGACGCCCTCGGCCAGGCTGGGGTCGCCCAGTTCAGGGTGTACCTGGGCAATCAACATGGCCGGTGTTGGCGCCAAAAATTGGGGGTAAACGATCTCAAGCAGGCGCTGGGTGAAGCGCGGAAACTCGGCATCCAGCTTGAGCTGAATGCGCCCGGCCAAAAAGGCAAAACCCTCCAACAAGCGCTCGACGTAAGGGTCGGTGACCTCCAGCCCCTCGATCCCCAAACGCGCCGCGATCTTGGGAAACTGCTGCGCAAACTCGGCCCCCATCTCGCGCAGATGGCGCAGTTCTTCGTTGTAGTAGCGGAGCAGGCGGGGATCCATCAGGGGCGCTGGGCGGTCAGAAGTGAGGGGTGTGGTGCAGCGGGTTCAGCGGTCGAGCTCACGCACCGCAACCCGGCCGGTTTCGAGATCGATGTCTGTGCGCAGCAGCAATTCCATGGGCACGGGTTGCGCCCACAACTGCCCACTGATGCGGAAACCCAGCAAGTTGTGGTGGTCCAACTGCGCCTTGGATGCCAGCACCTCGACCACCAGCGTCCCGGGCAGGATGCGCGGCTCAAAATCGAGAATGGCCTGCCGAACCCTTGATTGCAGCTGGACCAGATCAACCCCCGACGTGGCCACGCCCGACAGCGCGGGCAGGCCGTAATTGAGCACCGAATTGCGCGCGTGCGAATGCCCCGTCCAGTCAATGGCCAAACCGGGCGCCGAGGCATTGAACAACCAGGCCAGGTCGCGCAGCACCAGATCGCGCAACCGGTTGCGATTGATGACCCGCGACTCGACGCTTTCAACCACCGATGTGGGGTCGTCGTCGGTCAGCCGATCAAGCAGCGCCGGCTGCAGACGGTCTTGGGCGCGCAGATTGGCCATGGCTCAGTGCGCGGCAATGGGCATCATTCGCCCGCTTGGGTGATGACGGTGATGACAACCGAGCGTATGTCCATCAATGCAAAGTCGGTGTCATCGGTGGTGATCAGGCGCTGACCCAAGCCGGTGAACACCCCAGGGCGGGCCTCGCGCCACTCGGTGCTGCGGGCCAGTGCCAGCAGGTCACCCGCAGCCAGCGGGGTGTCAGGGTAACGCGTGGGGATCAGGCCCACCACGTCACCACCGTTGACAAATTCAAAATGTGCCGGCATCCAGACCGCGTCCCGCAGATCCTGCGGCGGGTCGATGTCAACCTTGGCCAGCCGGTTCCAGGGCAACCAGTAATAACGCCCATTGATCACGGCCTCCAGCATGGGGCCGAGCCGGCCGTCGGCGTCGGCGATCCAGGCAAAAGCCTGGCCATCGACGGTGCCCACGCTGCTGGGCGCTTGCGCCAGCCCTTGCTCGCGCAATTGATCCGCCACATCGGCCTCACCCCGGCCATCACGCAACATGGCCTCGATCATCAGGGCCACCCAGGTTTCAGGTTCGCCAAACAACATGGGCGCTTTTTGCCCGGCAAACACCTGCCCCCGCTGGGCCTCGCAGGCAATGGCCGCGCGGTAAGTCTGCACCATCGGCAAGGTCAGCGGATCAAGCTCCTGCGCGACAGTGAGTTGATTCAGTGCCCGGTCCCATTGGCCCAGAACACACAGCAACTGAAACAGGAACACCCGCAACTTGGCATCTTGGGGATGTGAGCGAACCTGCTCGGTGAGCAACTTCAGCGCGCGCTGGGCATCACCGTCTTTGAGCGCCTGCTCGGCTGCGGCGGGGTTCGACATGGGGGCTCCGTTAAGGCATGGGATAGACGATCAAGCGCTAGCGTGGCGAGGCTTTGTTGCGGCACGTTAAACGGCAACGATTGCGGCCGTCGGCAGGCGTAGCCAATGCTATTGAATGGGCCGCTTCGGGCTTCACGGCATCACAAATTTGGGTGACTCATTTGGGTGACTCACTACCGAGCCACGTGCATGGCACAAAGCGGGCGGGGCGGCTCGGCCTCATGGGGCCCAAAGGCCCGCGCTGGCGGAACCCCTGGGCCTGGGCCAATCAACTACTCTTTGCTGTTCTCGGAAATGTCGTAAGTCATTGGCAGCGGGGTGCCACCAGCGCCTGATGGCAGCTGCGGCACGTACGAGAACTTCACCTTGGCGAAGTTCAGGCTGACGTTTTCCGTCAGGCGATCTTCACCGCCAGACCCGCCCGTGCTCACCGACGTCACCAGCACCTCGGTCATCTCGATGATGATGTACTCCAGCGGGGTTTTGCCGGCCTTGCGCACCGTGAGCTTGGCGGTGGCGAAATGCTCGCCGGTCGCGCAACCCAACAGCAAGGCGTGGGATGCCGAGTCAACGTACTTGGTGAACGACAGATCCTGAAAGTTGGCCTTGCCGCCACCGCCACCGCCACCCGCATGGGTGGTGCCAGAGTTCGAGATGCCCCAACTCCAGGCAAGCACGTCAATAGCCTTTTCCTTCGCGTGAACCTTGTCGACGGTCTCGCCATCGATCGTTGCAATCTTCATGTACATGTCAACAGCCATGATGCGCTCCTATTTGCCCGTTGTTGGGCGTTGAACTCTGCGATACACGCCCAGACCATGGGCTTCCCCCACTGCGCAGCCAGCAGGGGAAAGTAACGAAAAAACCGAAGAAAACCTCAACCAGCCTTGCCCGACGGCAACTTGGACACCAGCCGCAACGACACCGTCAGGCCTTCGAGTTGGTAGTGCGGCCGCAGGAAGAACTTGGAGTTGTAGTAGCCCGGGTTGGCCGGATCTTCTTCAACCACCACTTCGGCTGCGGCCAAGGGATGGCTCGCCTTGTAGGCCTCGGACGAGCGCTTGGGATCGCCGTCAACATACTGGGTGATCCACTTCGACAACCAGGCCTCGACGTCTTCGCGCTCCTTGAACGAACCGATCTTGTCGCGCACGATGCACTTGAGGTAATGCGCAAAGCGGCAGGTGGCAAACAGATAGGGCAGACGGGCGGCCAACCTGGCGTTGGCGGTGGCATCAGGGTCGTCGTACTCGGCGGGCTTGTGCAGCGACTGCGCACCAATGAAGGCCGCAAAATCGCTGTTCTTGCGGTGCACCAGTGGCATGAAACCGTTGCCGGCCAACTCGGCCTCGCGCCGGTCTTCAATGGCGATTTCAGTGGGGCACTTCATGTCGACACCACCGTCGTCGGTGGGAAACGAGTGCGTGGGCAGGTTTTGCACCGCGCCACCCGACTCAATGCCACGAATGCGGGTGCACCAGCCGTATTCCTTGAACGAGCGGTTGATGTTGGTGGCCATCGCGTAGGCCGCATTGGCCCAGGTGTAGCGGCCGTGATCCGCCGAGCCAGTGTCTTCTTCGAAGTTGAAGGCCTCGACCGGATTGGTCTTGGCGCCGTAGGGCATGCGCGACAAAAAACGCGGCATCGCCAAGCCGATGTACTTGGAGTCTTCAGACTCGCGCAGTGAGCGCCAGGCGGCGTATTCGGGCGTGGAAAAAATCTTGGTCAGATCACGTGGATTGGCCAGCTCTTGCCATGACTCCATCTGCATCAGATTGGGCGAAGCGCCCGTGATGAAGGGCGCGTGCGCAGCGGCGGCAACCTTGGCCAACTCGGCCAGCAGCTCAACGTCGGGCGCGCTTTGGTCGAAGTGGTAATCACCCACGATCGCCCCGAACGGCTCACCACCAAACTGGCTGAACTCTTCGGCGTACACCTTCTTGAAGATCGGGCTCTGATCCCAGTTGGTGCCTTTGTAGCGCTTGAGCGTTTTGCCCAGCTCGGCCTTGGAGATGTTCATCACCCGGATCTTCAGGCTCTCGTCGGTCTCGGTATTGCTCACCATGTAGTGCAGACCGCGCCAGGCGCCTTCGAGCTTCTGGAAATCCTCGTGGTGAATGATCAAGTTGACCTGCTCGGAGAGCTTCTTGTCGATCGCGGCGATCATGGCCTCGATCGAGCCTACGACGTCGCTGCCAATCAATTGGGTCTGGGCCAAGGCCTGCTGGGCCAGCGTCTGCACCGCTTGCTCAACGGCGCTCTTGGCATCGTCGGACTTGGGCTTGAATTCTTTTTGCAGCAGCGATGCCAGGTCGCCACCGTCCATGGTCACGCCCGCGAGTGCGGTCAAGGTCTGGGTTTCTGCCATTCAATGTTCTCCTGGGATTGAGTTGCTCAGTGCGCCGGGCTCAAGCATCTGTGGGCTTGGCGGTGGATGCCAGCGCGCCCAGCAGCGCCGGGTCAGCCATGAGCTTGCCAATCAACTCTTCGGCGCCGCCTTTGCCGTCCATGTAGGTCACCAGGTTTTGAAGCTGCTGGCGCGCGGCCAGAAGCTTGCTCAGTGAATCAACTTTGCGCGCCACGGCGTCGGGTGAGAAGTCGTCCATGTTTTCGAACGTGATGTCCACGCTGAGGTTGCCTTCACCGGACAGCGCGTTGGGCAGCGCAAACGCGACGCGGGGCTTCATGGCCTTCATGCGGGCGTCGAAATTGTCGCCATCGATCTCAAGAAATTTTCGGTCGGCGACCGGCGCCAGCGGGTCAGCGGGCTTGCCCGAGAGATCAGCCATCACACCCATCACGAATGGCAGCTGGACTTTTTTCTCTGCGCCGTAGACCTCAACGTCGTATTCGATCTGGACACGCGGCGCGCGATTGCGCGCGATGAATTTTTGGCTGCTGCTCATGTTCGAAGCTCCTGTGCGGCGTGGTGTTGTGATTGAAAAATCAAGGTACGGGTTTTCTTCGAAAACCAGCTCTTCGTCAAGGCCTGTCAGGATCTTCGATGGCTTCAGGGTCGATGCCCACCATGCCTGCCACGCCGGCCAGCGCGTCTGGCGCCAGCGCCTTCAACAGCTGCAAGAAATTGTGGCTGATCAACTGACGCGCGCGCTTCAAAAACAAGGGCGCCGGATTGGCCGGCTCGGCGCGTTCAAGATACTCGCAGATCATGTCAATCGCGCGCATCGCTTCATCACGCGAGGTGATGGAGCCCGACAGGCTGCGCCTTGTTGCACCGGCCGAGGGCTCAACGCCGTCCAGAGCCGCGTCTGCCATGGGCTCAGCCCCGCTGGCTTCGTCGCCGGGCATTTGACTGGCCACCGCGTTGATCAGGCCGAACAAGGGCCGAAGATCCGGCGCGGTGCCCGACCCAAGCTTGTCGGCGGTCAGCGCCATCAACCGGCGCGCCTGAACCAGCGCCTCCTGGCACTGCGCCCTGAGGCCGGGTGCCTTGCCGACCGCCGTGGCCAGCATGCGCGCAATCTGGTCTTTGCCGGGCGCGGTTTCGTCGGTGCGGGCGGTGGACAAACCCAGCGCCAGTTCAACGCCGCGAACGCTGAGTTGGCCCACCGCGCGGTCGTCGATCAGGCTCGCTTCGCGCAGGTCACCCACCACGGCATCAGGCTCGCGCAGCAGCGTGAGTGCGTTGACCCGCGCATACGGATCACCGTCGTCGGGATCGGGCCGCGGGTGCACGTGCGCCCATTGGTTTTCGATCAGGCCATTGAGCAACTTCAACCCGGCGGGCAGCACGCCATAGCCCACCAGGTGCAGGCTGGCTCGCAGCCAAAAGATTGCGATGCGCAGGTCACGCGATTGGTCGAGAAGTGACTCGGCCATGTCGAGTACGGTGCGCCAGTCTGGCGGCTCCGCCGAACCAAACTGAGATTCGGGCTTGCCTGCGGCGGCCTGCACCAAGGCCAGGAAGGCGTTGTCGTATTCGAGATCCGGGCCGCAGGGTGCGGACTCGTCGGCCAGCGGCTGCAACCAGCGTTCGACCTTTTGTTCTTCGACGTCAAAATCGCTCATCAATTTGATCGGCTTGGTGCCTGATGCAAGCAAAAAAAACCGACAGGCTGGGTGCCGCTCGGGTCGAAACCATCGAATCGCGCCCAGTGTCGCAGGCTTGATGCGTTCTGAGAACCCCCCAACAAATCAAGATTTTTGACATCGCCTCATTGCCACAAATTGGTCGTGGCAGTGGTATTTGCTGGCCGGCCCGTTGGGCCGCGCCAAGCGGGTAAAGTGTGCTGGCGCTGTCACACTCGCTTCGATACCATCGGCGAACTTCAAAACGAAGATGGGCGGGGGGATTGATGGGATACACGACGCGGCAGGTCGCAAAACGTGCGGGCGCGAGGGTGGCGCTAACGACCATAGTGATCGGCTTGTTGTGCTGCGCGGCCACCCAGGCGCAATCAGTGGTCAGCCCGCCCGCCACAAATCCTCCGCGCACGCCCTCGGTGGTGCCATCAAGTTCAGAGCTGGCACCGTTGCGGGTGTTGCCCCCGGTGCCGGCAACGCTGCCAGAGGTGCCCGCCCCGACGCCACGAGAGCTCGGCAAGCCCGAAGACGACTTGCGCGTTGACGTGGTGCGCTACGTGGTGGACGACAACGCGCCGGCTGAATTGCGCGCCGCCTTGGCCGCACTGACTGCACGTTATGTGGGCAAGAACAGAAACTTCGAAGACTTGAGCGGCGCGGCCGTTGAAGTAACCCGCTTTTTGCAGCGCGAGTTGGGTTACTACCTGGGTTATGCCTACCTGCCCGAGCAAGATCCCCGAGACGGCTTGATCCGCATTGCGGTGCTTGAAGGCCGGCTTGATCGCGTTGAGCTCAAGTGGGTTGACGGCTTGCCGGTCAAGCGAGAGGTGGTTGAGTCCTACCTCACGCGCCTGCAACCGGGCAGCATCTTGCGGGTCCGTGATGTTGAGCGCGTGGTGTTTCTGGTCAACGATTTGCGTGGCATCACCGCGCGCTTCGAGGTGCGCGCCGGCAGCACGCCCGGCACCGCCTTGCTGGTGGTCACGCCACGCGCCGAAAGCATCTGGTCCGGCAAGATGGAGGCCGACATCAATGGTTCGCGCTTTTTGGGTGAATACCGGCTTGGCGGCCTGGTGCAGATGAACAGCCCACTGGGCGTCGGTGACGGCTTGACCGCCAACATGCTGAGCTCCACCACCGGTGGCATGGCCTTTGCGCTGCTGGGTTACACCTCGCCCGTGGGCAGCGACGGCTTCAAGCTGGGTACGTCGCTGTCGGGCGTGAAGTACCAGCTCGACAAAACAACCTTCCCGCTCAACCTGAATGGCACGGCGCTGACAGTCAACGGCTACGGGCTTTACCCGATGGTCAGGTCGCGCAATCTGAACGTGTTCACGGTCGCCACCCTGGAGTACAAAGCCTACGAAGACCGCCAGGAAGGCGCTGGCGTGACGAGCCGCAAAAACATACAGACCTGGGCGCTCGGCCTGACCGGCGACTTCCGCGACGGGTTGCTTGGCGGCGGCGTCAACACCTTTGACGCCAGCGCGGTGAGTGGCCAGGTCAGCTACCCCGAGGGCCGCCCGGGCGGGCTGGACGACGCCCCCAGTTTCACCAAGCTCACCTACGGGTTTTCGCGGCTGCAAGACGTGATCACGGGCCGCGTGCTGGCCTACGTGGCGCTGCGTGGGCAGATGGCCCTGAAGAACCTCGACACCACCGAGCAATTCAGGCTCGGCGGATCCGAGGGCGTGCGCGCCTTTGCCACGGGTGAGGGCACCGGCGACGAAGGCGCCGTGATGAGCCTGGAACTGCGCATGCTGCCGCCCGAGGCCTGGATCGGCCGCCTCGCGCGCGAGATGGTGGCCAGCGCTTTTGTCGACACGGGCTACGTGCGCTACCGCCACGAGCTGCTGTCCACCGCCACGACCACGGGCACGCTGAAGAACACCGCCACGTTCACCGGCGCGGGCGTGGGCCTGTCTTGGGTGCGGCCGGCCGAATACGCCTTGCGCTTCAGCGTGTCCGTGCCCGTGTCGGGCACGCCACGCAGCGACACACTGGTGCGCAGCCCGCGTCTGTATCTGCTGGCCACCAAGTATTTCAACTGATTGTTTTTTCAACTGAAGCGTCGCGCCGGCTTCGGCGGGTGCAAGGGAAGTTCCATGTCGACCTCGCCGTCCAAGCGCCGCCCGTTTCATTGTTTTGTGCTGAGCCCCGTCGGCCTGGCCGCCTGCCTGATCCTGGGTGCAAGCGCGTCGCATGGCTTGCCACAGGGTGCGGTGCAAACCTCGGGCCAGACCAGCGTCAAGCAAGTGGCGCCCGGGCAACTGAATATCCAGCAGGGCAGCCAGCGCGCCAGCATCGACTGGACGAGTTTTTCAATCGGCAGCAACGAGCAAGTGTCCATCAGCCAGCCCGACCGCAGTTCGGTGCTGCTGAACCGGGTGATCGGGCCCGACCCTTCACAGATATTTGGCCGCCTGCAATCCAACGGCACGGTGTGGCTGATCAACCCGAGGGGCATTGTTTTCGGTGCCAACTCCCAGGTGGACGTGGGCGGGTTGCTGGCCAGCACGCTGAGCATCTCCAATGAAGACCTGGCGTCGGGGCGCTTGCTGCTCAGCCGGGGCACAGGCCCAGCTGGCGAGCTGAAAACCGAAGGCCAGATCACCGCCCAGGGTGGCAGCGTGGTGCTGGTGGCGCCCCAGCTCAGCGTGGGTGGGCGGATCGATGCACGCCGCGTGGGGCTGGCCGCTGCCACCGAGGTGCAGGTTGACGTTGAAGGCGACGGCCTGATCTTTTTCAACGCCCGCAACGATGGCAGCCTGGGCACCCGGCTCAACTTGCTGGGCACCGTGCAGGCCGATGGCGGCACAGCCGAGCTGCGCGCGGTGGCGCGCGCCGGTTTTGCCGACACCGTGCTGAACCTGGAAGGCGTGGTGCAGGCGCGCACTATCGGTCAACGCAACGGGCGCATCGTGGTGGACGGCGGCAGCGATGGCGTCACCTTGGTGAACGGGCGGCTGGATGCCAGTGGCTTGGGCGGCGTCAATGGTGTCAGCGGCACCAGCGGCACCAGCGGCGGCGACATCACGGTGTTGGGCCAGAAGATCGGCCTGTTGTCGACGGCCACGCTGGACGCGTCGGGCGCCACCGGTGGCGGCAGCATCCGCGTGGGCGGTGATTTCCAGGGCCAAAACCCCGAGCTGCACAACGCCCAGTGGCTGACGGTTCAAAAGGACGCGCGGCTGGACGCGAGTGCCACCGCGACGGGTGATGGTGGCCGCGTGATTGTTTGGTCGGATGTGGGCACGCGGTTTTCCGGCCGGATCAGCGCACGGGGTGGTGCGCTCGGCGGCAACGGCGGCTTCTCGGAGGTGTCGGGCAAACAGAATCTTGACTTCCAGGGTTCGGCAGATTTGTCGGCCGCCAAGGGCCGAGCCGGCGCCCTGCTGCTGGATCCAAAGTCCATCCTGGTTCAGGAAACTGGCGCGAACGTCGATGGCACGCCGCTCAATGACCTGTCCGGGCAACAGCTGATTTTCGGGCAATTCAGCGGTGTCGACAGCATCATCACCAAAGGCCAACTCAACAGCGCACTGAGCAGTGGCGCGGTGGTGTTGCAGGCCACCGATACGATCACCGTGGCCAGCAGTGCCACGGCGGTGTCGGGCAGTTCAGCGTTGACGATGCAGGCCGGCGGCAACATCACGATCAATGGCAACATTTCCGCCCTTGGCATCAGCTTGTCGGCCAACGATAGCGGTGGTACGGCGCTCAACGGCCGGGTTGTGCTCGCTGCCGACCTGAACGCCGGCGCGGGTGCGCTGAGCATCACGAACAATGGCGGTACGGCCATCCATTCGTTGGGCGGCAATCTGAGCGCCAACACGATAGCGATCACCGGCGACATGGCGCTGACGCAGTCGGCCACCTGGACGATCAACGCGGCCGGGCCGTCAACAGTCGGTGGCGTCATCAGCGGCAGTGGCTTTGCACTGACCAAGGCGGGCACGGGCGCGCTGGTGTTGACGGGCGCCAACACCTACAGCGGCGGCACCACCGTGGCTGCGGGCACGCTCACCGGCACCACCACCAGCTTGGCAGGCGCGATCACCAACGACGCGGCCCTCGTATTTGACCAATCCACCAACGGCAGCTACGCCGGGGTGATCAGCGGCAGTGGCTCGCTGGCCAAGCTGGGCACGGGCAATGTCACGCTGAGCGGGGCCAACACCTATGGCGGGGGCACCACCGTGACAGCGGGCACGCTCACGCTGTCGGGCGGCTCGGCTTTGTCCGACACCGGCGCGGTGACCATCACGGGCGGCATCCTGAACGTGCTGGCCAACGAATCCGTGGGCGCCGTCAGCTTGATTGGCGGCAGCATCACTGGCAGCACGCTCACGGGCAGCGGCTATACGCTGGAGTCGGGCACCGTCAGCGCCGCGCTGGCGGGCGACGGCACGGTGGCGCTCGTCAAATCCACCACCGGCAGCGTCACGCTGAGCGGGGCCAACACCTACGGCGGTGGCACCACCGTGAGCGCGGGCACGCTCACGGGCACCACCACCAGCTTGGCAGGCGCCATCAGCAACAGCGGCGTGGTTGTGTTCGATCAATCCACGGACAGCACCTATGCCGGGGCGATCAGCGGCACGCTCGGTTCTTTGACCAAGCTGGGCACCGGCAACGTCACGCTGAGCGGGGCCAACTCCTACGGCGGGGGCACGACAGTGAGCGCGGGCACGCTCACCGGCACCACCACCAGCTTGGCAGGCGCCATCACCAACAACGCGGCCGTCGTGTTT
>JAYWDK010000269.1:0-4456 GCA_043779845.1 Betaproteobacteria bacterium
CGGCCAGTGATCTGGTGCAGCCGGGCCATATCTTCCCCTTGCAAGCCCAGGACGGCGGCGTGCTGATGCGCGCCGGTCACACCGAGGCTGGCTGTGACCTGGCGGCCATGGCGGGCCTGACACCGGCCGCCGTGATCTGCGAAATCATGAACGACGACGGCACCATGGCCAGGTTGCCCGACCTGCAAGTGTTTGCCAAGGAACACGGCCTGAAGATCGGCACCATCGCCGACCTGATCGCCCACCGCGCCCACAACGAAACGCTGATCGAGCGCGCTGGTGAACGAGAGCTGGTCACCGCGCAAGGCACGTTCCAGTGCATCGCCTTCCGTGATCATTCAGGTGGCCTGCACATGGCCTTGCGCCACGGCCAGTGGGCGCCGGGTGATGAGGTGCTTGTGCGCGTGCACGAGCCTTTTACCGCCATGGACTTGCTGGACGCGGGCCAAAGTGGGCACTCATGGCCACTGCCCAAGGCGCTGGCTGCGCTGCAGCAATCACCGGCCGGCGTGGCTGTGCTGCTGAACTGCGGCCACGACGTGCAAACCTTGCTGCCGCTGGTGCTGCCCACCACCGCCGGCAACGGCGCCGCGCCCCAACGCCATCAAATGGATTTGCGCACCTATGGCGTGGGGGCGCAAATCCTGCGGGATCTGGGCGTTACCCGCATGAAGCTGCTGGGCAGCCCCCGCCGCATGCCCAGCATGGTGGGCTACGGGCTTGAGGTCACCAGCTTCGTGGCCGCTGGCACCTGAGCACCGGCTGGCGTCACTGCCGCGCCGCGTTTCACGTTTGTTTTCTCCCTGTTTCTTTGCTCTTTTTTCCGGATGACTCCATGCAAAACGCCAACCAAGGCGACCACCCCGAGCAAGCCGCTGTACTCAACGGCGCAGGTTTGGTCATTGGCATCGTGCAGGCCCGTTTTAACGCCGACATCACTGGCGCGCTGGCACAGGCCTGCCTCGCCGAGCTGGCCACGCTGGGCGTGTCGCCCGACAACATCCACCACATCACGGTGCCTGGCGCACTGGAGGTGCCGTTGGCGCTGCAGGTGATGGCCGAGGCCGACCGCTTTGATGCGCTGATCGCGCTGGGCTGCATCATTCGCGGCGAGACCTACCATTTCGAGTTGGTGGCCCATGAAAGCGGCGCCGGCGTGAGCCGCGTCGCGCTCGACAACTCCTTGCCCGTGGCCAACGCCATCCTCACTGTTGAAAACACCGAGCAAGCCTGGGCCCGCACCGCTGACAAAGGCCGTGACGCCGCCCGCGTGGCCGTCGAGATGGTCAACCTGCTGGCTGACCTGACATGAGCGAGCTGCCCATGAACGCCGATGACGCCTCTGACCCCGCCGCCACGCCGGTTGGCAGTTCCCCCGCCCCCAAGCCGGCCGACAAAGCCTGGCGCAAGCCACAAGCCAAATCCACCCGCCGCCGCGCGCGTGAACTGGCTTTGCAAGGCCTGTACCAGTGGCTGGTGAGCGGCGCGGGCGCCGCTGAAGTTGAAGCCAACATCCGCGAGCTGGAGGGTTTTGACAAATGTGACCGCGCGCACTTTGACGCCCTGCTGCACGGCTGCATCGCCGAGGCCAATACGTTGGATCTGGTGCTGGCCCGCCATGTGGATCGCAAAACCACGATGCTGTCGCCGGTAGAGCACGCCGTTCTGCTGATTGGCACCTACGAGCTCACCCACTGCCTTGACATCCCCTACCGGGTGGCCATCAATGAGGCCGTCGAGCTGGCCAAGAGCTTTGGCGGCACCGACGGCCACAAATACGTCAACGGCGTGCTCGACAAAGCCGCCGGTGGCCTGCGCCCGGTTGAAGTGGCGGCCCGCAACGCCGCCCGCAGCGCACCCCGCAGTGCCGAATGAGGGCCACGGCCTGATGCACGACCATGCAGCCTGCATCTGTCGTTGTGCCGGCACCTGAGACCACCCGCCTGAACCCGTCCGCATGAAACTCGCCAGCCGGCTCGACCACATCGAACCCTTTTATGTGATGGAGCTGGCCAAGGCGGCCGCAGCCATTGCCGCCAGCCCCGCCTGTGATCCGGCGCGCGGCGGCGAGCGCATGTTGTTCCTCAACATCGGCGAGCCCGATTTCACCGCGCCGCCGTTGGTGGTCGACGCCGCCGAGCGCGCCATCCGCGCAGGCCGCACGCAGTACACCGACGCCTGCGGCCTGCCGGCGCTGCGCGAGGCCCTGTCGGGCTGGTATTTGCAGCGTTTTGGGCTGGATGTGCCGGCGCGGCGCATCGTCGTCACCGCTGGCGCCTCGGCCGCCTTGCAGCTCATCTGTCTGGCCTTGTTTGAGGCCGGCGACGAGGTGCTGATGCCCGACCCCAGCTACCCCTGCAACCGGCACTTTGTGGCCGCTGCAGAGGCCGTGGCACGGCTGCTGCCCACCACCGCCGAGCAGCGCTTTCAGCTTGACGCCGCCAGCGTGGCGCAGGCCTGGGGCCCGGCCACGCGAGGCGTGTTGTTGGCGTCGCCCAGCAACCCCACGGGCACGTCCATCCACCCCGATGAAATGCGGCGCATCAACGACATCGTGGCCAGCCATGGCGGGGTGTCGATCGTGGATGAAATCTACCTGGGCCTGAGCTATGACGAAACCTTTGGTCACAGCGTGCTGCAACTGGGTGACGGGGCGCTCAAGTCAACGCCGGGCCGCCCCAAGTTGACGGGCTCCCCCTCGGGGGGGTGGGCGCCGCTTGGCGGCGGCCTTGGGGGTACACAAAACCACGTCGTCTCGGTGAACAGCTTTTCAAAATATTTCTGCATGACCGGCTGGCGCCTGGGCTGGCTGGTGCTGCCCGACGCGCTGGTGGCCCCAGTGGAGCGGCTGGCGCAAAACCTGTTCATCTGCGCGTCCACCGTGGCCCAGCATTCCGCGCTGGCCTGTTTTCAGCCTGAATCAATCGCCGAGTTTGAGCGCCGCCGCACCGAGTTCAAGGCCCGCCGCGATTTTGTGGTGCCCGCCCTGAACCGGCTGGGCCTGACCGTGCCGGTGATACCCGACGGTGCGTTTTACGCCTACGCCGATTGCAGCGCGCACAGCCCCGACAGCTGGGATTTTTGCGAGCAGTTGATGACACGCGCTCACGTGGCGCTAACCCCCGGCCGCGACTTTGGCCGCCATGACCCGGCGCGCTGGCTGCGCCTGTCGTATGCCAGCAGCCGCGACAAACTTGAAGAAGCGCTGCACCGCTTGCAGCGCGCTTTGTGATGGCCGGCACCGCCCTCGCCCGCACGCCCGAGCCAGCGGCGCCTGCATTCGTCCACCCGGTGCGCGTGTACTGGGAAGACACCGACGCCGGCGGCGTGGTGTTTTACGCCAACTACCTGAAGTTTTTTGAGCGCGCGCGCACCGAGTGGCTGCGCCACATGGGCGTGGGCCAACAGCGCCTGCGTGATGACACCGGCGCCATGTTTGTGGTGAGCGACACGCAGCTGCGTTACCTCGCCCCGGCCAGGCTGGACGACCTGCTGCGCATTACCGTGCTGCCCACTGAAACGGGCCGCGCCAGCATGGTGTTGCAGCAGCAAGCCTGGCGTGACGACACCCTGTTGTGCTGTGGCCAGATTCGCATTGCCTGCGTTGACGCCACCAGCTTCAAGCTGCGGCGCTTCCCCACCCTGATCACTGAAACCATCGCACCATGAACCAGGATTTTTCAATCATCACCCTCGTGCTGCACGCCAGCCTGGTGGTGCAGTTGGTGATGGCGGGGCTGCTGATCACCTCGTTGGCCAGCTGGACGGTGATCTTCAACAAGCTGTTTGGCCTGCGCCGGCTGCGCCACGAAAACGACGAGTTTGAGCGTGAGTTTTGGTCGGGCAAAAACCTGAACGACTTGTTCAGCACCGCCAGCAACAAGGCCGACAGCGCCACCATGGAGCGCATTTTTGCCAGCGGCATGCGTGAGTTTTTGAAGCTGCGCGAGCGCCGCCAAGAGGCCCAAGCCCAGCTTGACGGCGCCCGCCGCGCCATGCGCGCCAGCTTGCAACGTGAGCTCGACGTGATCGAAGGCAACGTGGGCTTTTTGGCCAGCGTGGGCTCGGTCAGCCCCTACGTGGGTTTGTTTGGCACGGTGTGGGGCATCATGCATGCCTTCGTGGGCCTGGCCAACGTGCAGCAGGTGTCGCTGGCCACCGTGGCGCCGGGCATTGCCGAGGCGCTGGTGGCCACCGCCATTGGCCTGTTTGCCGCCATCCCCGCCGTGGTGGCCTACAACCGCTTTGCACGCGACATTGACCGCGTTGCCATCAAACTTGAATCTTTCTCGGAAGAGTTCTCCAACATCCTGCAACGCAACGTGAGTGCGCAATCGGCCGCGGTTCGATAGCGGGTGCAGACGCAGGATCACCATGCCATCACTTGTCAGCAGGGGCCGCGGCCGACGCACCATCAGCGAGATCAACATGGTGCCCTTCATCGATGTGATGCTGG
>JAYWDK010000270.1:0-12192 GCA_043779845.1 Betaproteobacteria bacterium
TCGGCGCCCAGTGGGGTGCCGCCGCCGTACCGGTGTGCGAGGCCTTGCCGGGCCTGAACCACTTCACGGTGATGCACGATCTGGTGGATCCTGCCGGGCCCGCCCATCGGCACGCGCTGCGCTTGTTGGGCTTGCTGGGCTGACCGTGGGCCTGACTATGCCGGCATCCGGGTCCAGGGTTTACCAGCAAAATAGCGGCGTTCTATTCGCAGAATTGATGCTTTGCATTGCCGGGTGTGGATGGCTTTGTTAGGGTGCTGTGGTGTTGCCCACCGGTGGTGGGTTGCACGCGGATTCCCCGTTGACCCATCGTTTTTCGACAGGAGCTTCACATGAGCTTGAAGGGTTCCAAAACCGAGCAAAACCTGAAAGACGCCTTTGCCGGCGAATCTCAGGCCAACCGCCGTTATCTTTACTTCGCAAACAAGGCTGACATCGAAGGCCAGAACGACGTTGCGGCCCTGTTCCGCTCCACCGCTGAAGGCGAAACCGGCCATGCCCACGGCCACCTTGAGTTTCTGGAGGCGGTGGGTGATCCAGCCACCGGTTTGCCGATTGGTGGCAGCCGCCTGAACCTGGCCGCCGCCGTGGCCGGTGAAACGCACGAGTACACCGACATGTACCCGGGCATGGCCAAATCAGCGCGCGATGAAGGTTTTGACGAAATCGCCGATTGGTTTGAGACGCTGGCCAAGGCCGAGCGCTCACACGCCAACCGCTACCAAAAAGCCCTGGACGCGCTGGTCGACTGACCTGCCGCGCGCTGGCATGGGTTGCCGCACCACAAGGGGTCTGTCACGGCCCCTTGCTCATTGATGCGGCGCGTTTTTTGGTGGCAGCACTGATGCAAGGCACTCACGATGAGCACCCGAGAAGGCAATCTGGAAGCGCCCACGCGCCACGCGCTGGACTGGAAAAACCCGAGGTTTTACGACAAGGATGCTTGCTTCACCGAGATGGAGCGGGTGTTTGATGTGTGCCATGGCTGCCGCCGCTGCGTGAGCTTGTGCCAGGCCTTCCCCACGCTGTTTGACCTGGTTGACGCCACGGCCGATGGCGAGGTGCACGGCGTCAAGAAGGAGGCTTACTGGAACGTGGTAGACCAGTGCTACCTCTGCGACCTGTGCTACGTGGTGAAGTGCCCTTACGTGCCGCCACACCCGTGGCAGCTTGATTTTCCGCACCTGATGCTGCGCGCCAAGGCCATCAAGTTCAGCGCCGGGCTGGTGGGGCCGGGCGAGCAGTTGCTGGCATCTACCGATGTTCATGGCAGTTTTGCCGGCATTCCGGTGGTGGTGCAGGTGGTGAACGCCGTCAACAAAACCAAGCTGGCCCGGGGCGTGATGGACAGCGTGCTGGGCGTGCACCCCGACGCCTGGATGCCCGAGCTGGCCACCCAACGATTCCGCTGGAGTGCTGACAAAACGGGCCGTGCCACCGAGGTGTCAGATGGCGCGCGAACCCCCGGCCGTGTGGCGATATTTGCCACCTGCTTTGTGAACTACAACGAGCCCGGCATCGGCCACGATTTGCTCAAGGTGCTGGAGCACAACGCGATTCCCTACGTCATCGTCGAGAAAGAATCCTGCTGTGGCATGCCCAAGCTGGAGCTGGGTGATTTGCGGGCCGTTGAGAAGCACAAAAACGACAACATTCCCGTGTTGGCCCGTTACGCCAAAGAGGGTTATGCCATCTTGAGCGCCGTGCCCAGCTGCACCTTGATGTTCAAGCAAGAGCTGCCGCTGATGTTTCCGGACGAGGCCGACGTGCAGCTCGTCAAGGCGGCCATGTTTGACCCGTTTGAGTACTTGATGGGTCGGCAAAAAGATGGCCTGCTCAAAACCAACTTCAAGCGAGATCTGGGCAAGGTGAGCTACCACATCCCTTGCCATGGCCGAGTACAAAAGATCGGCCGCAAGACCGAAGAGATGTTCAAGCTGATCGGCAAGAGCGTGGCGCTAACGCTCAATACGGTGGAGCGCTGCTCGGGCCATGCCGGCACCTACGGCGTCAAGACCAACACTCACCCGGTGGCCATGAAAATTGGCAAGCCGGTGTTCAAGGCCATGGCGAAAGATGAGCCCGATTTCATTGCCAGTGATTGCGCGCTGGCGGGCCACCACATTGCCCAAGGCATGCAACTGGCCGGCACACCGGCCAAAGCGCTGGCCCACCCCTTGTCCTTGCTGCGTTTTGCCTACGGATTGGACTGACTCACCATGACCAACAGCCCACTGATCACCGCCGACAGCCTGATGTCACTGGAGGCCTACACCAAGGCCCGCAAAACCTTGAAGCCCGACATCATTGCCCACCGCAGGCGCCGCAGTGTGCGCCTGGGCGAGCACATCAATTTGCAGTTTGAAGACGAAAAAACCGTGCGCCACCAGATCCAGGAAATGCTGCGCATTGAAAAGATCTTTGACGAAGAAGGCATTCAAAACGAGATCGACGTTTATGCGCCGCTGGTGCCCGATGGCAGCAACTGGAAAGCCACGATGCTGATCGAGTACCCCGACGCGCTGGAGCGCAAGCGTGAATTGGCGCGGTTGATTGGCGTTGAAGACCGCTTGTTTGTCGAGGTGGAGGGCCACGGCCGCAGCTACGCCATCGCCGACGAAGACCTGGACCGCGAAAACGCTGAAAAAACCTCGGCCGTGCACTTTGTGCGCTTTGAGTTTGACAAGGCCGGGCGTGACGCGGTACGGGCGGGTGCGCTGGTCAAGCTGGGCTGCGACCACGCCAACTACCCGTGGCATGTGACGATCAATCCCGAGACGCTGGCCGCGCTGGCGGGCGATTTGTGCTGACGGCTTGGCGGGCGGCCCGCCAGCTCTCGGCGCTGTAGATCACCAAGGCCAACCAGATCAGGGCAAAGCCTGCGCCCCGGCTGGCATTGAAGGGCTCGTGGTACAGGTAGACGCCCAGCAAAAACTGGATCGACGGGCCGAGGTACTGCAACAGACCCAGCGTGGCCAGCGTGATGCGGCGCGCGCCAAAGGCAAACAGCAGCAGCGGCACGGCGGTGAACGGGCCGGCCAGCATCAGCAGCAGGTCAAGCGGGTTGTTGCCATGGCCAAAATGGTTTTGTCCGGTGAAGCTCAACCACAGCAAACCGCCCACTGCCAGCGGCGCCAGAAGCAAGGTTTCAAGCGCCAGGCCCTCAATGGCGCCCAGCGGCGCGGTCTTGCGCAGCAGGCCATAAAAACCAAAACTGGCCGCCAGCACCAATGACACCCAGGGCACGTGGCCCGCGCCCAGCGCCAACCACAGCACGCCGGCCGCCGCCAGCGCCACGGCGGCCCATTGCGCGGGCCGTGGCCGCTCATGCAGCACGGCATAACCCAGCACCACGTTGAACAACGGGTTGATGAAGTAGCCCAGGCTGGCATCCAGCACCCGGCCGCTATTGACCGCCCAGACGTACAGCAGCCAGTTGCCCGCCAGCAGCAAGGCGCTCAAGGCAAATACACCCAAAGTACTTGGCTGGCTCAGCGCTGGCCGCAGCCAGGCAAAGCGCCGCAGCAGCGCCAACAGCCCCACGACAAAAACCAGTGACCAAGCCGAGCGGTGCAGCACGATTTCAAGCGGCGGCACCAGCGCCACTTGCTTGATGTACAGCGGGAACAAGCCCCACAACACATAGGCAATGGCGGCGGCCGGCGGGCCCAGGTTCAAGGCTGCGGGCGGGGTGGTTGAGTGCGGGGGCGAGGGGGTGGTCATGGGCAGCGGGGTGGCACCCCGCATCATCGTTGGTGAGCTGTGCTGCGGTGGCGGGTCAAAGCCGGGCCGTCAATGCGATACCGCCTTGGGGTGGTGCAGCAAACCACCATTTTTACAGGCCATTCCGACAAAGTGCCCCCGCGTGGGGTTGCTGAAAAATGCCTGTCACACGGCATGGACATGATGCGCTGTGTAGCTGGCCTGGCGGCCGGCGCAACCAGCCAAAAGAGACCACCATGCCGCAGACTTTCACCGTCGGTTCACGCTCGCTTTTTGTCACCATCACCGCCTGGGTGTTCATGGTGCTGGCGCTGCTGGCCTGTGCCTCGGCGTTGGTGCAAAACGCGGTGGTTTCGTCGCTGCCAGGGCAAATTTCAGTGGCCAGCGCGCCCTTGGCGCAGCCGCTGCTCACGGGCTGGCTGCTGGCCTACCTGCCCTGGGTGGTGGGCGCCGGGCTGGTGGTGTCGGTGGCCACGCTGGCGGCGGCGGTGGGCCTGCTGCTGCGCCGGGAATGGGCGCGCCGCACCTTTATTGCGCTGTTGCTGGTGACCATGGCAATCAATTTGTGCGGCCTGTGGTTGCAGCAGGAGCTGATGCTTTCAGTGGTTGACGCCACCCTGCAGTCAACCCTCTTGCCGCCCCGGGTGGTGGGCGTGTTTGGGGGGTTTGTGGTGGCCGCCCGGTCGATGGCGGTGCTGGTGACCCTGGCCGGCTGCGGCATGTTGGCCTGGATTGCCTGGCGCCTGACTTTGCCGCTGATACGCCAGGAATTTGCCTGATCCGTCAAGCCGATTTCAGGTCGCCGTCGACATAAAACCAGCGGCCGTGCTCACGCACGAAGCGGCTGATCTCATGCAGGCGGTGCGCCCGCCCGCCAAGCTTGCTGCGGGCCACAAACTCCACCATCGCGTGGTTGGCGTCGATCAACTGGTGTTGGCGCACTTGCAGCCCCAACCACCGCAAACCAGCCTCGAATGAGAGGCTGGGCGGGCGCGTGCTGGCATGCCAGGTGGCGAGCAGGTAGGGCGCATCGCCCAGCACAAAGGCGCTGTAGCGCGATCGCATCAGCGCGGCAGCGTCTGGCGCGGGCCGGCACTCGGCGGGCTCAGCCTGGGCCGCGCCGCCAAGCCAGCGGCCGCAGCAATCAGTGAACAAGGTGTTGCCCCCGCAAGGGCAGGGCGCGCGGGTGTGCATGGGGCGTGATGATGCCGCAGCGGCAAACGCGTGCCGGACGCGCGTGCTTGAAACGCGTGCCAGACGCAATAGCCAGAAACGCGTGCCAGAAACGCGTGCCAGAAACGCGTGCCAGACACGCTTGCCAGACACGCTTGCCTGAAGCGCTTGCCAAGTTAGCCGCCGCTACACTGCCTTGGCAAAAACGCGTCACAGACGCGCCCGCAAACGCTGCACCTATTGCCCTTCAAAACGACCCGGCCGCAGCGGCCGCGCCAGGAGACAAGATGCTCGATCCCCAAGCCAAAGCGCTGCTTGATCTGATGACCCTGCGCGGCGTGCCGCCCACGCACACGCTGACGCCGCAAGACGCGCGCCGCTTTTACCGTGACCGCCGCAGCGTGACCCAGCCCGACCCCCGGCCGCTGGCCTTGGTGCGTGACCTGACAGCCATCGGCGCGTTTGCCGACATCCCCTTGCGCCTGTATCGCCCCGCTGGCGTGGCCAGCCCGGCCCCCACCCTGGTTTACTACCATGGCGGCGGTTGGACCATGGGTGATCTTGACACCCACGATTCACTTTGCCGTGATCTGGCCGAGGCCGGCCACTGCGTGGTGGTGGCGGTGGACTACCGCATGGGCCCCGAGCACCGGTTCCCGGCCGCAGTAGACGACGTGCTGGCCGCCACGCACTGGCTGCTGGCCCAGGCCGGCGAGCTGGGGCTCGACCCGACGCGCTTTGCGGTGGGCGGTGACAGCGCGGGAGGCAACCTGGCGGCCGTGGTGGCACTGGCCTGGCGCGACGCCGGTGACCTGGCCGCCTTGAAGTTTCAGTTGCTGATCTACCCGGCCACCGACATGCGCGCCGTGGCGCCATCGCACACCCACAACGGCCAGGGCTACCTGCTGACCGCCGACACCATTGCCTACTTTCGGGGCCAGTACGTGGGTGCCGATGACTACGGCGACTGGCGCGTATCGCCGCTGCTGCACGCTGACCTGAGCCGGCTGCCGCCTGCGCTGGTGATCACCGCCGGCTACGACCCGTTGCGTGACGAAGGCCGGCAGTACGCCGACGCCCTGTCGGCTGCGGGCAGTACCGCTCAATATGTGTGTTTCGAGCGCCAGATCCACGGCTTCATCACCATGGGCCGCGTGCTGGACGAGGCCAACACGGCGGTGGGCTTGTGCGGCCTGGCCCTGAGGCGCGCGCTGGCCTGAGCTGATTCAGGTGGGCGGGGCCGCTGCCTACAATCATGCGTGGGCGTTGTCATTTGTCCAATATTCAGTGCTCGATAGCCCGTACGGAACCCCAGCGCCGCAGCCCGACTCCACCTGATCGATGCCGATAAACAGACGCCACTTCAGCGCGGCCCTTGCCGCCACCGCCGCCAGCACCTTGCTGGCCTGTGCCCCGGCCGCGCTGGCCCAGTTTCGGGTTGAAATTTCGGGCATCGGCGCCACCCAGCTGCCCTTGGCCGTCGCCCGGTTTCGTGATGAAGACCGCAGTGGCCAGGCCGTCTCGGCCATCGTGCGCAGTGATCTTGAGCGCAGCGGCTCGTTTCGCATCGTTGACTCCAGCGGCGCACTGGACGAGCGCAGCCAACCGGCCTACCCCGACTGGCGTCAACGGGGCGCCGATGCGCTGTTGGCGGGCTCGGTCACCCGCCTGGCTGACGGCCGGCTGGACGTGCGCTACAAGCTCTGGGACGCGGTCAAGGGTGAGGCCTTGGGCGGTGAATCACTGCCCGTGCCGGCCGCCGATTTGCGCCTGGCCGCCCACCGCATCGCCGACGCGGTGCAAGAGCGCCTGACCGGCGAGCGCGGCGTCAACGCCACCCGCATTGCTTACGTCACCCGCGCCGCCAACCGCTACACCTTGCGCATCACCGACGCCGACGGCGAGGGCGGCCAGGTGGCGCTGGCCAGCCCGCAGCCCATCATCTCGCCCGCCTGGTCGCCCGACGGGCGCAAGCTGGCCTACGTGTCGTTCGAGACCGGCAAGGCCGTGGTGGTGGTGCAAGACGTGATCACCGGCGAGCGCCGGTCGGTGGCAAATTTCAAGGGCAGCAACAGCGCACCGGCCTGGTCGCCTGATGGCCGCCGCCTGGCGGTCACCTTGTCGCGCGATGGCCCCTCTCAGCTCTACTTGCTGGATCTGGAAAACGACGCGCTGCGCCGGTTGACCACGGGCAGCGCCATCGACACCGAAGCCGTGTTTGCGCCCGATGGCCGCAGCCTGTTTTTTGTCAGCGACCGGGGCGGTGGCCCACAGGTTTACCGCCTGCCCATCAACGGGGGGGCGGCCAGTGCCACACCCGAGCGCATCACCTTCAATGGGGCCTACAACATCAGCCCGGCCATCAGCCCGGACGGGCGCACGCTGGCCTACGTCAACCGGGGCACTGGCTTCAGGGTGATGGTGATGCCGCTCGATGGCAGCACGCCGCCGCAGGCCGTGACCGATACCAATGACGACGAGAGCCCGAGCTTTTCACCCAACGGCCGGCTGTTGATTTATGCCACCCGAAGCCAGGGCCGTGATGTGTTGATGACCACCACCCTGGACGGCAAGATCCGCACGCGTTTGTTGTCGTCGGGCATCGACGTGCGTGAGCCGGCGTGGGGGCCGTTTGTGAAGTAGCGGCTGGTTTGGTGATTTGCCAGGTCGGCAGGTCTTGCCGACGCCCGGGTGGCAGCAAGGCCGCCCAAGTTCAAGGAGCATGAACATGTTGGAAAATCGCATGTTGGGACATCGTTTGATGGGACTTCGCATGACGGGACTTCGCACAAGCAGCTTGGCCACCTTGGCCGCGCTGGTGTTGGCGGGCTGTGGCTCCACCGTCAAGTTGGATGAAACGCCGGTTGAAACCCGCACGCCCCTGGCCACCCGCACTGGCGATGGCCTGCCCGGCACCGTGGCGCGCACGGGCGCGGGCAACGCCACCACGCCGCAATCACAAGTGGCCACGGTCAACCTGGGTGGCGCGGCAGGTGGTGTGGCGGGGGGCGTCGGTGGTGCGGCGGCGGCCGGCGCCACGGCGGCGGGCCTGAACGGCAAGCTTGGCCGCGTCCTGTACTTTGATTTCGACAGCTTCGCGGTGCGCGATGAGTTCCGCGCGCTGATCGAAAGCCATGCCAAGACCCTGGTCGCCACGCGCGGCAAGCGCTTGCTGGTTGAGGGGCACACCGACGAGCGCGGCGGGCGCGAGTACAACCTGGCGCTGGGCCAGAAGCGGGCCGAAACAGTGGCCAAATCGCTGACGCTGCTGGGCGCCAGCGAATCGCAGATTGAGGCCGTGAGCTTTGGCAAAGAGCGCCCGGTGGCCGAAGGCCATGACGAAGCCGCGTGGGCCCAGAACCGCCGCGCTGAACTGAAGGACCGTTGATCGTGGCGCAGTCAAAAATGGCGAGCGCGCCTTGGCGCCAACCCGCCGCGTTGGCGGTGGCCTGTTGGTTGGCCTTGGCGGCCGGTGGCGCCCGCGCCGGCATGTTTGATGACGAAGAGGCGCGCAAGGCCATTCTTGACCTTCGCACCCGCATCCAGGCCACTGACGACAACGCCCGTGCCAAAACCGACGAACTGGCCAAGGCCAACGCCCAGTTGCTGGAGCAGGTTCAGCAGCTGCGCCGCAGCCTGCTGGACCTGAACACGCAGCTGGAGACGCAGCGCGCCAGCAATGCCAAGCTGGTGGGCGGGCAAGAGCAGCTGGCGCGCGACGTGGCCGAGTCGCAGCGATCGCTCAAAGACGTGTCCAAGAGCCTGGACGACCGCCTGCGCGCCATTGAGCCGCAGAAGGTGTCGATCGATGGCAAGGATTTTTTGGCCGATCCCGAAGAAAAACGCAGCCACGACCAAGCCATGGCCGCTTTGCGCACCGGCGACTTTGACAAGGCGGCCGCCGCCTTGGGCAGCTTCGTGCAGCGCTATCCGGGCAGCGGCTACATCGATTCAGCGCGCTTCTGGCTGGGCAACGCGCTGTATGGCCTGAAGAACTACAAGGACGCGATCAGCGTGTTTCGCACCCTGGTGGCCAGCTCGCCCACGCACCCCCGGGCGCCCGAGGCCTTGTTGGCGGTGGCCAACTGCCAGATCGAAATGAAAGACGTCAAGACCGCGCGCAAGACACTCGATGAGCTGCAAAAAACCTATCCGGCCAGTGAAGCCGCAGCCGCTGGCAAAGAACGGCTCGCCACGCTCAAGGGCTGACCTGACGATGCCCATCAAGCCGCTTGCTCAGCGCGTTATGCAACGCCCCACCGGGCGATGACCGACGCCGCACTGCTAACGCTCAACCAGCAGGTGCTGTGGGCTGCCTTGGCCCTGGGCACCGTGTTTGGGGCCATCGCGCAGCGTAGCCACTTTTGCACCATGGGCGCGGTGGCCGATGTTGTCAATATGGGCGACTGGTCCCGCATGCGCATGTGGGCCTTGGCTGCTGGCGTGGCGATGCTGGGCTTCAACGCCATGGTGGCCTTGGGCTGGGTTCGCGCCGCCGACACTCTTTATGCCGCACCCAGGTTGTTGTGGTTGTCGCAGGTGGTCGGCGGGCTGATGTTTGGTTTTGGCATGGTGCTGGCATCGGGCTGTGGCAGCAAAACGCTGGTGCGCATTGGCGGGGGCAATCTCAAATCAGCAGTGGTCTTCGTGGTGCTGGGTTTGGCGGCTTTTGCCACGATGCGCGGCGTCACGGCGGTGTTGCGCGTCAACACGGTCGACAAGGTGGTTTTGCCGCTGCCCGCAGGTCAGGATCTGCCGTCATTGCTGGCCGGGTTGGGTGGATCGCCAGGCCAGCGTGCGCTGGTGTTGGGCGGCCTGATCGGCGGCGCGCTGGTGGCCTGGGCGCTGGCCCGCCGCGAGGGCCGCAGCGCCGACGTGCTGCTGGGCGGCTTGGGCATCGGCGTGCTGGTGGTGTTGATGTGGTGGGTCTCGGGCGTGCTGGGCCATGTGGCGGAGCACCCGCAAACATTGGAGGCCGCGTTCTTGGCCACCAACTCGCAGCGTCTGGAATCGTTCAGCTTTGTGGCGCCCTTGGCCTATGTGCTGGACGGGCTGATCTACTTCAGTGACGCCAGCAAGCGCCTCACCCAGGGCATGGTGGTGGTGGTGGGCGTGGTACTGGGCAGTGGCTTGACGGCTGGGCTCACTGGCAGCTTTCGGTGGGAGGGTTTTCGGGGCGTTGAAGATACCGCCAACCACCTGGTGGGCGCGCTGCTGATGGGCGTGGGTGGCATCACGGCCCTGGGCTGCACCATCGGCCAGGGCTTGTCGGGCGTGTCCACTTTGTCGATCGGCAGTTTCATCGCGGTGGCCGCCATCGTGGTCGGCGCGGTGTTGGCGCTGCGGTGGCAGATTTGGCGTTTGGAGCGCGTGGTTTGAACCCCGGCCTGGCCTTGCTTGAACATAACGCCGATCTTGAGCGGCGCTTTGGTGGCTTGCGCCGCCTTTACGGCGAGCTGGGATATCAACGGGTTCGCCAGGCCCGGGTGGCGGTGGTGGGCCTGGGAGGCGTAGGCTCTTGGGCGGTGGAAGCGCTGGCGCGCAGTGGCGTGGCGCGCTTGGTGCTGATCGATTTTGACCAGGTCGCCGAGTCCAACATCAACCGCCAGGTGCAGGCCTTGGGCAGCACGGTGGGCATGGCCAAGGCCGAGGCACTGCGCCAGCGCATCGGTGACATCCACCCGGGCTGCGAGGTTCTGGTGGTTGAAGAATTTGCCAGCCCCGACAACTGGCCCGGCTTGCTGCCCGCCGAGATCGACGTGCTGATCGACGCCTGCGACCAAAGCTCGGCCAAGCTGGCCTTGGCAAACTGGGCGCTGCAAAGCGGTGCGCGCCTCGTTTGCGTGGGGGCGGCAGGTGGCAAGCAACAGGCTCAGCGCGTGGACGTGGCTGATTTGGCCGACGTTACACATGACCCCTTGCTGGCCTCATTGCGGCAGCGCTTGCGCAAGCAGGGTGCCCCAAAGCCAGGCCAGCACAAGGCAGCGATCGGCCTGAGTTGTGTGTTCTCCCGCGAAAGCGTGGCCTTGCCCGCCGAGCCTGAAGATGGCGGGCAGGGTGCCTGCGCCACCGATGGCAGCCTCAATTGCCAAGGCTACGGCTCGTCGGTCACGGTGACTGCCACGTTTGGTTTTGTGGCCGCTGGTGAGGCGCTGCGTTTGTGCCAAAGGGACGCTGGTTTGGCGCCTGAGCCATCATGACAACTGACACCGTTTAACGCGACATTTCTTAGAACTCAGTGCTAGAATTATGAGCTGTGCTTTTGGGGGTCGTTAGCTCAGTCGGTAGAGCAGCGGACTTTTAATCCGTAGGTCGCGTGTTCGAGTCACGCACGACCCACCATCATGTGCAGTGCAGTGCAAGTTGGAACAAGCGCACAGCAAAAGCGAAATCACCCAGCGCATCAAGACGCTAAAAATTTCGGGCTCTTAGCTCAGTTGGTAGAGCAGCGGACTCTTAATCCGTAGGTCGAGTGTTCGAGTCACTCAGGGCCCACCAAAAATTAAGTATTGAAGATCAACGGCCTAGCGGAAACGCTAGGCTTTTTTTTGTAGTCAGTGCCAAAAAAAATCAGCCGATTTTTTGGACATTGGCACAAAAGTGGCACAGCCAGAGACTGGCGATGAACCGAACCAACAGGTCCATCGCACATGGCAACAGGTCAAGGTGCTGCTGCAAGACGCAGACCGCATTCGCTGGCGCCAAGACCTGACCGAAGATCGAAACCGCCTCGCTGGCCTGCTGTCCAACGCTCGCGCGGTGGACAGCACCCGCGATGCCAAGCTGGCTGCGCTGCGCGCACTGGTCAAAGACAAGATGGCGCAACCGATCAACACCGTCGATGGGCGCCCGAACCGCAAGCCCATCATCTTCACGGCGTTCGCCGATACCGCCCTCTATCTGTACGACTGCATTGCCGACTGGGCGCGTAGCGAGCTGCGCTTGCACGGCGCGCTGGTCACCGGTTCGGGCAGCAACAAGACCGATCTGCCCGGCCTGCGCACCGACCTCTCCAGCGTGCTGACCGCCTTTGCGCCGAAGGCCAAAGAGCGCCCGGCCGAGTTCGCCGATGAAGGCGAGCTGGACCTGTTGATCGCCACCGACTGCATCTCCGAGGGCCAGAACCTGCAAGACTCTGACACCGTCGTCAACGACGACATTCACTGGAACCCGGTTCCCATCATCCAGCGCTTCGCGCCGCATCGACCGCATCGGTTCCCCCAACGCCGTGATCCAGCTCGTCAACTTCTGGCCCAACATGGCGCTGGACGAGTACATCGGCCTGGAGCAGCGCGT
>JAYWDK010000271.1:0-4442 GCA_043779845.1 Betaproteobacteria bacterium
TGGCGATGTTGCGTCTAAAGGCCTCCAGGCCATAAGTGGTGGGCAGCCCGGCCACGTTGAAGGATTCTTTGACGGTCATGGGAACACCGTGCAGCGGGCCCCAAAACTCAGCACGCGCCAGGGCGGCGTCGGCGGCGCGCGCGCGGTCCCGTGCGCGCTCGGCGTCCAGCACGACGACGGCGTTAATAGTGCCGTCAAGCCGGCCGATGCGGGCCAGATACCGGTCCAGCAACTCCAGCGCAGAGACCTCTTTGCGCCGGATGCAGGCCGCCAACTCATGGGCGGGCAAAAACTCAAGATCAGTCATGCGAGTGGGCTCCAGATCGGCCAGGAGGCCGTGGCGGCCCAGTCTTGCCCAAAGCCACCCGCCGCCACGCCCGGGAATGCCCTGAGGCCAGCGCACTGTGGTGCTGCGGCATCATCGCTTGAGCCCGCCAAAGCCATGCGTGCCACTGCGCGCGCCTGCGCAGCAAAGCCCGGCCTCAACCCCCAACCGGACCACCCCATGAAGCTTGTGATCGCCCAGATGAAGCACGAGACCAATACCTTCTCGCCGGTGCCCACACCCTTGTCGCGTTTTGCCACCGGTGGTGGCGTGCCGCCCGAGGGCAAAGCTGCGATCACGGCCTACCGGGGCACGGGCTCGGCGATAGCTGCGTTCATTGATCTGGCCGAGGCCGAGGGCGCTGATTTTGAAGTGGCAATCGCCGCTGCGGCGTGGCCCAGCGGCCCGGTGCACGACGCGGCGTTTGAACACATCGCCGGGCGCATTTGTGCGGCCGTGGCCCAGGGCTGTGACGCCGTGTTGCTGGACTTGCACGGCGCCATGGTCACGCAAAGCCATGAAGACGGCGAGGGCGAGCTGCTGCGCCGCCTGCGTGCCATCACCGGCGTGCCCATCGGCGTAGCGCTGGACATGCACTGCAACCTGTATGACGCCTGCGCCCAGCACGCCACCGTGATTGCCGGCTACCAGACCTACCCGCACGTGGACATGTATGAGACCGGCCAACGTGCAGGCCGCGCCGTGCTGGCCTTGTTGGCCGGCACGGCGCGGCCCACCCTGGCCTGGGGGCGCCGGCCGATGCTGCCGCATGTGATGCGCCAAGGCACCGCTGATTCACCCAACCGCGAACTGCAAGCGCGCTGCCGGGCCATTGAGGCCGAGGGCGCCTTGAGCGCCAGTGTGTTCGTGGGTTTCCCAAACGCCGACATCGAGTACGCAGGCCTGTCGGCGGTGGTGGTGAGCGACGGTGACGAGGCCCTGGCCCGCCACTGGTGCGATGAACTGTTGGCCCAGGCCTGGCACGCACGCGCGCAGTTTGTCTACCCGATCGAGCCGCTGGCCGAGTCCATCGCCCGGGCCCGGGTGCTGGCCGACAACAAGCCCACCGGCAGTGGGCCGGTGGTCTTGCTGGACCACAGCGACAACTGCGCCTCGGGCGGCACGATGGACAGCATGACGGTGCTGGGCGCCATCCTGGACGCCGGGCTGGAGGGCGTGGCCGCGTTTGCGATCTTCGACCCTGCGGCGGTGCAGCAGATGATCGCCGCTGGCGTGGGCGCGCAAGTCACCTTGCCGCTGGGTGGCAAGCTCGACATGCCCGCGATCGGGCTCAAGGGCCAGCCGCGCACCGTGACCGGGCGTGTGCGCCTGATCTGCGATGGGCGCTACCAGAACCTCGGGCCGATGTCGCGTGGCGAGCACAACGACATGGGGCCCACGGTGGTGCTGGACACCGGGCAGGCGCAGATCGTGGTGATCTCCAACCATGTGGAACCGCATGACCTGGCGGCGTTCACCGCCGTGGGCATCGCGCCCCAAAACCAGCGCTTCCTGATGCTGAAAAGCCGCGTGCACTGGCGCGCCGGCCTGGGCGCGCTGGCACACGCGGTGGTGGATTGCGCAGGCACCGGCGTGTGCACCTCAGACTACGCGGCGCTGGGCCTGCACCACGTGCGGCGGCCGATCTACCCGATCGACGCGCTCTGAAACTTTTGCACTGGCAGGGCACTTTGTCGGCACCGCTTGCCCGAGAATTCTCGCGGCCTTCAATCACATGCTCCCCTTGCATCGGATCGCCTTGAAATGACCACTGGCAACTTGTCTATCCAAGCCCTGGGCCCCGCCATTGGCGCGCTGGTGAGCGGCGTGCACTTGGCCGAGGGCATCACCGATGACGTGCGCAACGCGCTGCTGGCCGCGCTGCTCAAGCACCACGTGCTGTTTTTTGAAAACCAAGCCATTGAGCCGGCCGCCCAGCGCGCGTTAGCGGCCCGGTTTGGCGCGCTGCACATCCACCCGGTGTACCCGCAGGCGCCGGGTGTACCCGAGATCATCGTGCTCGACACCAGTGACAACAACCCGCCCGACAACGACAACTGGCACACCGACGTGACCTTTCTCGCCGCGCCGGCCATGGGCGCCATCTTGTCGGCCCGTGTGCTGCCCCCGTCGGGTGGCGACACGCTCTGGGCCAGCGGCCTGGCCGCCTGGGAGGCTTTGTCGGCGCCGTGGCAAACCCTGCTGGCCGGCCTGCACGCCGAACATGATTTTTTGAAATCTTTCCCAGCCCACCGCTTTGCCCGCACGCCGCCTGAGCGCGTGTTGTGGGAAAAAGCCCGCGCCGACCACCCGCCGCGCCTGCACCCTGTTGTGCGCACCCACCCCGCAAGCGGCCGACAAGGCTTGTTTGTCAATGACGGCTTCACCACCCGGATCGTTGAACTCTCAGTCACCGAAAGTGATGCCGTGTTGCGCCAGCTGTTTGCCCACATCAGCAAGCCCGAATTCACCGTGCGCTGGCGCTGGAAGGTGGGTGACCTGGCCTTTTGGGACAACCGCCTGACGCAGCACTACGCCACCGCCGACTACCTGCCCGCGCGCCGCGTGATGCACCGCGCCACCATCCTGGGCGACGTGCCGTTTTACCGGCCATCGCCGTAACAGGTCCGAAAACGGCCAGCCTCGCGCAAGTCGCGGCCCCAGCATTGGCCGCACTATGACCTGGGCACTCACTTGCTACCTCAATCACCTGCCCTGCCCCGCGCCTTCAAGCTGCTGGCGGGCGCCAACCTGGCAGCGCAATCGGCCGAGCAAGTGAGCCTGGCTGCGGTGCCCATCGTGGCGGTGATGGCGCTCGGCGCGGGCCCCGGTGAAATCGGCCTGCTCAACACCGCGCAAAGCCTGCCGTTTTTGCTGCTGTCCATCCCCTTGGGCTTGCTGGTCGATCGCCGCTCTCGCCGTGGTTTGATGGTGTCGGCCGAAGTGCTGCGTGCGCTGTCGCTGGCCGGTCTGCTGCTGGCGGTGGCCTCGGGCCATTTGTCGATCATGCTGCTGGCCGTGCTGGGTTTTGTGGGCGCCGCCGGCACGGTGGGTTTCAGCGTGGCCGCGCCCGCGCTGGTGCCCGCCCTGGTGCCGCGTGAGGCGCTGGGCGTGGCCAACAGCCGGCTTGAGCTGGCTCGCAGCGCGGCCTTTGCGGCGGGCCCCGCTTTGGCCGGCGCGCTGGTGGCCTGGGCTGGCGCCAGCCTGGCATTTGCGCTGGCCACCACGCTGTCCGCCCTGGCGGTGGCCCTGCTGCTGCGCCTGCATGAGCCCCCACGCACGCCAGCGCCACCGCGCCACCCTTGGCTGGACCTGAAAGACGGCGCCGGCCTGGTATGGCGCCACCCCTTGCTGCGGCCTGTGCTGCTCACCGCCGTGGCCTGGAACCTGGCCTGGTTTGTCTTGCAGGCCGCCTACGTGCCCTATGCCATGCGGGCGCTGGGCCTGGGCGCGGGCGCCGTGGGTCTGACCTTGGCCACCTACGGCGCGGGCATGGTGGTGGGCGCCTTGTTGGCACCCAGGGTATTGGCCGCCCTGCCCTTTGGCCGCGTGGTGGTGTTGGGGCCTGCGGTGTCGGTCCTGGCCTCGGCCACCATGGTGGCCACGCTGTTGTGGCCCAGTGGATGGCTGGCCGGCGCATCGTTTTTCCTGTTTGGGGTGGGCCCCATCCTGTGGACGATCAGCGCCGTCACGCTGCGCCAGACCGTCACGCCGCAGGCCATCCTGGGCCGCGTGTCGGCCATCTTTCTAACGGTCAACATGGGCGCACGCCCAATCGGCGCGGCGCTGGGTGGCGTGGTGGGCGAGCTGTGGGGCGCACCTGCCTGCCTCGTGCTGGCTTGGCTCGGCTTTGGCGTGCAGGCGCTGGTGATCTTCAACTCGCCCGTGCGGCAACTGCTGCGCTTGCCAGAAGCCGACGGCGCAGCTTGACCGTATCGCACCCGCCCAGGAATCTCGAAAAAACACGCACGCAGGAATGGCGGGTGACGGCTCTTTGCTGACTTTCACCAATGACTGCTCCCAGAGTTTGCAAGCGCTTGAGCATCGCGGCGGCCGGCACCCGGTGCGGGCTCACGCTGTGGCGGTCGTCGCTTCGCGCCGACTGCACTCGAATGCT
>JAYWDK010000272.1:0-12086 GCA_043779845.1 Betaproteobacteria bacterium
CAAACCCATCAATCACCCGGACCAATTCGGCGTCAAAGGCCGCTCGGTTCGCGTGTTGGGTGTGGTCCACCACGGCGGTGTCGATGGCCTGCCGCACGGCAAAGTCCAGCCCCGCAGCACCCGGCCGATTGCTGACGACGGCAACCACTTGCGCGGCCCAGTGCTCGGCCAGACAGCACTGAACGATGGCCTGCATGTTGCTGCCGCGGCCGGAGATCAGGATGACGATGCGCTTCATGAAGGGGCCGGAGTGTACGGGCTGGCGCCGGTACTCGCGGGCAGTGTCTGAGAGAATCCGCCGCTCTATTGAAGGACTGCCTCCATGCCCTCCCACGCCCCCGCCGCCAACGCCCCAAGATCACGGGTGTTGTCGGGCATGCGCCCCACTGGCGCCCTGCACCTAGGCCATTACCACGGTGCGCTCAAGAACTGGGTGCGGCTGCAAAACGACTACGACTGCTTCTACTTCGTGGCCGACTGGCATGCGCTGACCACGCACTACGAAGACCGCGAGGTGATCGAGAAAACCGTGTACGACATGGTCATCGATTGGATCGCCGCCGGCGTTGACCCGGAAAAAGCCACGCTCTTCATCCAGAGCCGCTTGCCCGAGCACGCCGAACTGTTCACCTTGCTGGCCATGGGCACGCCGCTGAGCTGGCTGGAGCGCATGCCCACCTACAAGGATCAAATGGAAAAGCTCAAGGATCGCGACCTGGCGACCTACGGTTTTCTCGGCTACCCGCTGCTGCAGGCCGCCGACATCCTGATCTACAAAGCGGCCTACGTGCCCGTGGGCGAAGATCAAGCCCCGCACGTGGAAATCACCCGTGAAGTGGCGCGCCGCTTCAACCACCTGTATGGCCGCGCCGCCAACCACGACGCGCTGGTGGCGGCGTCGCTGGTCAAGTTGGGCAAAGACGACGCGCGCTATGTTGAAAAGCAGCGCAAATCCTATGGCCAGGACGGCTTGGTCGAGGCCTTTGGGCGCGGTGAATCGGTGGTAACAAAGTCGCTGACCGCTGGCGTTATCACCATTGACGAGGCCGAACTGTTGCTGGGCCACCTGAAGGGCAGTGGCAAGAGCGTGCTCACCGAGCCCGCCGTGCTGCTGACCGAAACCAGCAAGCTGCCTGGCCTGGACGGCGACAAGATGAGCAAGAGCCGTGGCAACACCATCGCCATGCGTGACGAGCCCGCCGTGGTGACCCAAAAAATCCGCCGCATGCGCACCGACCCACAGCGCGGCCGCCGCACCGACCCGGGTGACCCAACACGCTGCCCGGTGTGGCAGTTTCACCAGGTTTACTCAGACGCCGACACCAAGGATTGGGTGGTCAAAGGTTGCACCACGGCGGGCATTGGCTGCCTGGATTGCAAACAACCGGTGATCGACGCTGTGATCCGCGAGCAGCAACCCTGGCGCGAGCGCGCCGAGGCCTACCTCAGCAACCCCAAGCAGATCCATTGGATCGTCGAGATGGGCACCGAGCGCGCGCGCACCGTGGCGCGGCAAACCATGAAGGACGTGCGCGAGGCGATGGGGCTGAACTACTGAGCGCCCCCAAGGCCGCCCCAAGTTGACTTGAGATCCCGCCGCGCCGCGCGGGATCAGTCCAAGGGCAGCAGCGCGGTCGCGCCCGCGCTGCTGCCGTACACCTCCACCCGATTGCGGCCCGCATGTTTGGCCTCGTACAACGCCTGGTCTGCCTGGCCGTACAAGCGGTCGCCCGAGATCTGGTTTTGCGCCTCGGCCACGGCGATGCCCGCTGACACCGTGACCCGCAACGGCAAGCCTTGCGCGCCGGTCAAAACCATGGTTTCGACTTCACGGCGCACGGCCTCCATCAGCCAGCGCGCACCGGCCGCGTCCGTGTCAGTCAGCACCAGGCCAAACTCCTCGCCACCGGTGCGGCCAAACACATCCGACGCCCGCAAGCGCAGCCGAACCGCCTGCGCAAACGCGCGCAAAGCGGCATCGCCCGTGCGATGACCGTGCAAGTCGTTGACGAGCTTGAAGTTGTCCAGATCCATCAAGACAAAGGCCACCGGCGAGCCCGCGCGGCGAGCCCGTTGCAGCTCGTGCTCCAGCAAGGTGTCAGTGGTGCTGCGGTTGTAGCAAGCGGTGAGGCCATCGTGCGTGGCCATGTCCTCCATCTGGCTGGCCACCCGCTCGAACACCGCCAGCACGAACCCAAATCCCGAACCCAGCAAGCACATGAAGGCCATCAAAAAAGTAAGGCCCTGCCCCAGGCCGGCATGCATCAGATCGGTGTATTCAGCCGGGGTGGTCCAGGCATGCAGGGCGCGCAGCAGCAGCGCGAGCGTGGCCAAGGCCATCGTGATGGCCACCGTGCGCAGCGAGCGCTCGGCGCGCCAGCCGTGGCGCACGATGAGCAGCACGCCAGGCGCCATCAGCCACAGGTAGGCCAGCGACAACACGGCGGTGCGGCGGTGCAGCGGCCAATCCAGCATCAACACCAAGACCAACCAGATCAGGGGTTGCGCCCACATCAGCCAACGCGGTGCCGGTTGGTCGACCAAAAAGCGATACAGCGCCTGCACGTACAAGGCCAGCCCCAGGCAGATCAAGGCGTTGCCCACCAAGACGGACAAATCCAGCGGCACCACGGCCCGCGCAACCAAGGCCGCAAATCCACCCAGCATCGCCCAGCTGCCCTGTGCCCACAGCCGCATCTCGCGGCCCGCGTGCAGGCCCCGCTGCGACACGCCCATCACCAGCGTCAGCAGCAAGAACCCCATGAGCAGGGCCAGCATCAGAGTGGGGATATGCAACATGAGCGCAATAGGTCGAGAGCGTGGGAGTATGCCCGCCGTTCATCAGGGCGAATGCCGGCGCCACCCCACCCTGAACAATGGCCTGCGCCGCGACGTGTTGCAAGAGCAACTTGGCTGGGATCACATTGATCTCCTGCAAAGAGCAAGGGAAAACCCTATACTGCACTGCAACACGAACCCGATCCGGGGTCGTGACAAACCTTGGAGTCATCACCATGACCAGTGCTTCCATGACCTTTGGCCGTCCTACCCGGTTGGCTGCTCCCCGTGGCTTGATGTGGGCGGCCGCCATGGCTGGCGCCATGATCCAGGGCCTGCGCCGCCTTGACCGCTGGCAGCTGAGCCTGCGCCGCGAAAAACCCAAGAGCGCCGAAGACGTGCTGGCCTGGGCCCGCCGCATTGAGTCAACCGAGCCCGGCTTTGCGGCCGAGCTGCGAGCCGCTGCTCTGCGGTCGATGGATCAAACCCAGCGCTGAGCCCAAATCGGCGGCAGGGCCCGCTCCCTGCCTCCCTGGCGCTTGGCAGGCCAGCGCCAACCCGCCTGATTGGCCATGTTGACTGCGGATCCCATGCTCACGCTCGGGGGCAACAAATCATGAGACTTGCCGCATTGGCGTGGTCAGTGATCTGTCAGCGACCCATCTGGGTATGCTGCGCCCGTGATCAACGCCCAGCACCCGCACTCCAACCTGCCCCTTGACCTGTGCATCGTCCACCAAAGCAGCCAGTGGGTGGTGGCCGACAAGCCCGCCGGCCTGTTGTGCGTGCCGGGCCGCGGGCCCGACAAAGCCGACTGCCTGGTGGCCCGGGTGCAAGCCCAATTCCCCAGCGCCCTGACCGTGCACCGGCTGGACATGGCCACCTCGGGCTTGGTGGTGTTTGGCCTCGGCGCCGCCATGCAACGCCAGTTGTCCATCAGCTTCGCAGAGCGGCAAGTGCACAAGCGCTACGAGGCCGTGGTGACGGGTTGGGTGGACCGGGACGCCGGCGCGATCAACCTGCCCTTGAGCGCCGACTGGCCCAACCGCCCCCGGCAGAGGGTGAACGCCGAACACGGCAAACCGTCGTGCACACACTGGCAGGTGTTGACGCGCGACGAAACCACGTTCACCACGCGCCTGGCCCTTGCCCCGATCACCGGCCGCAGCCACCAGCTGCGTGTGCACCTGGCGGCCATCGGCCACGCCATCCTCGGTGACGCGCTGTATGCCGAGCCCAGCGTGGCCGGCGCCGCGCCCCGGCTGCTGTTGCACGCCTGTGGTTTGGCATTTGATGCGCTGCCCGGCGTCAGCGGCCCACTACAGTTCCAGAGCCTCACGCCGTTCTGACACGCCCACCACTCACCAGCCACCACCGCCCATGACCACACTACCCGCCATGGGCCACGCCGCGCGTCGCTGGTTCACCGGCTGGTGGCAGATCATCCATCTGGGCGCCGTGCTGCTGGTGCTGGCGATGTCACCCAGCAGCTACGGGCCGCAGGTCAACCGGCAAGCCCTGGCGCGCCAGTTGCTGCTGGTGACAGGGCCCGTGCTGCTGTGGTTCACAGTGGTGTCGTCGCTGATCAGCCTGATCGTGATCCGACTGGTGGTCGTCACAGCGCTGAGTTACGGGCTGTCGTCGTATGCGCTTGAAATGGTGGTGCGCGTGCTGGTGCTGGAGCTGATTCCGCTGTCGGCCGCCTTGGCCGCCGCCTTGCGCCTGACGCTGCCCAACGGCGCGGCCGTGGCCAGACAACGCTCGGCGGGCGGCTTCAAAACGCCCTTGCCACCCGGCGCCGACCCCTGGCGCCAAGAGGTGCTGCCCCGCGTTCTGGCGGGCATGTTTGCCGTGGCCATGCTGGCCGCCGTGAGCTGCCTGGCCACGCTGGTGCTGGCGTACTGGTCGGTGCATGGCTTCACACTGGGTGGTTTTGACCGCTACACCCGCACCGTGGGCCGGGTGTTCAGCCCGGCGGTTTCGGTGATCTTTGCGCTCAAGGTGGCGCTCATGAGCTTGGCCGTGTCGGTCATCCCGATGGCCTCGGCGCTGTACGACAACCCACCGCCCGGTACGACCGCGGACACCTTGTCATTGCTGCCCCCGGCAACGCCCTTCGTCGCCGCAGCCCGCATCCCGTCCAGCGCCGATTTGCAAGGCCTGGTGCGCATGTTTCTGGTGCTCTTGCTGATCGAATCCGCCTCGCTGGTGGGCAACTACTATTGACCATGGCCGCCGCGCCAAGCTGCCCGCCCCCGACCCATGACTGAAACACCGCGCCCTCCCCTGCCGCCTACGGCCCCATCGGGGACCGGGTTAGACCTGCCTGCCGCCGCGCCCGTCGCCCACCTCGAGCTCAAGGCCGGCGCGCTGCTGCTGCTGATGTTGTTGCTGGTGTGCGGCGCCGTGGGCTACCTGATGTACGCGCGCGGCGCGTTTGAGGCCACGCAGCGCCTGGTGCTGCTGGCCGATGATTCCGAGGGCGTGGTGGTGGGCATGGACCTCACCTTCTCGGGCTTCCCCATCGGGCGGGTGCGCCAGATCGAGCTGTCCCCGGATGGCAACGCGCGCATCGTGATCGACGTGCCGCGCAAAGATGCCCACTGGCTGCGCACGTCCAGCGTCTTCACGCTTGTGCGCGGCCTGGTCGGCAGTACCAATCTGCGCGCCTACACCGGCCAGCTCAAAGACCCCTTGCTGCCCGACAACGCCGCGCGCCGGGTGCTGGCGGGTGACGCCACCGCCGAGATCCCCAAGCTGGTGGCCGCCGCACGCGAGCTGGTGCAGCACCTCACCACCCTGGCCGCGCCCGACGCCGCCCTGGCCAACAGCCTGCACAACCTGGACACAGCCACCGCCAAGCTCAACGGCCCCAACGGCGCGCTGGGCTTGCTGTTTGGCAACGCGGGCGATGCGGGCAAGCTGACCACCACGCTGGACCGCACGCAAGCCTTGATGGCGCGCGCCGACGGGCTACTGGCTCATGTCGACAGCCTCACCGTCAAGGCCGATGCCCAGGTGTTTGGCCCCGACGGCGTGATGCGTGATGCCCGCACCACCGTGCTGCAGCTCAACACCCTGCTGACCGACGCACGCGGCGCGCTGACCCGCGTCGATGCCTTGCTGGTGGAGGCCCAGGGCATTGCCGCCAACACCCGCGCCGCCACCACCGATCTGGGCGCGCTGCGGGCCGAGGTGGACGCCAGCCTGCGCAAAGTGCAGCAACTGATCAACGAGATCAACCGCAAATGGCCGTTGGCGCGCGACACCGAACTGAAGCTGCCGTGAAACGCCAAAAAACCGATCCAGCGGTGCCGATCAAGCTCGCGGCGTGTGGGCTGATCCTGCTAACCCTGCTAACCCTTGTGTTGAGCGCCTGCGCCAGCGGGCCACCACCCGCCGACTGGCAGCTCAACGCACGGTCATCGATGGACCGGTCGATCACCGCCTACCTGGCCGGCGACACCCGCGTGGCCAATCTGGAGTTCGCTCGCGCGCGGGCCGAAATCGCCAGCACCGGGCGCCTGGACCTGTTGGCCCGCGCCGAGCTGCTGCGCTGCGCCGCCCAGGTGGCCAGCCTGGTAGGGGGCCCGTGTGCCGAGTTTGACAAACTCAAGCTTGATGCCGCCGCGCCCGAACAGGCCTACGCCGATTACCTCACCGGCCGGCTGCGGCCTCAAGACATTGCCCTGTTGCCCGCCTCACAGCGCGCGGTGGCCGCGCCGGGCTTGGACGGCGCCACTGCCGCTGTTGCGCTCAACGCCATCACCGACCCCTTGTCGCGTTTGGTGGCTGCGGGCGTGCTGATGCAGGCCGGCAAGAGTGCACCGACCGTGGTGGCGCTCGCCGTTGACACGGCATCGGGCCAAGGCTGGCGGCGGCCGCTGCTGGCCTGGTTGGCGCTGCAAACCCGGCAAGCCGAGTTGGCGGGGCACACCGCCGAGGCCGAGCGTCTGCGCCGCCGTATGGCGGCCATACTCGCCCCGACCTGAACGCCTCTTGAGAAACAAACGCCGGGGCGCCGCACGGCGGCGGCCTTGGGGGCGCTCTCAACGCTTGTTGGCGATCTTGTCGTTCAGCTCTTGCAGCGTGGCGTTGTAAGCCCTGATGGCTTGCTGGCATTCGCTGATGAGGTTGGCCAGCAAGCGGTCGTGGGCGGCGCAGGCGCGCAAGGCCTGGCGGTCGTCGATGCCCAGGCTGATGACGTCGGCATAGTTGATGCCATCGGGCACGGGCTTGGGGGCGTCACAGCGCTGGGCCAGCAGGTCGGCCGGCACAGGGCAATCCAGCGGTTTGACGATGACAGGCAGCGTGGGGGCGCAAGCCGCCAAACCCGCGCAAATCAACAGGGCCGCAACACAGCGTTTGGCAAATTGGCACCCAGCGCGGCGCGGCAAACTGCTGGGCGGCCTGGCCAAAACACGGCAAAGTTGGTGGCTCATGGCTGGCTCCCACGCAGCGGCGCCAGCAGCTCGGCGGGCACCACCACCTTGGCGCATTCCAGCCCGGCCACCTGCACTTGCTGGTCGGCCACCACTTTTTCGAGACGGGCGATGTCGGCCAGCAAGCGCTGTCGATCATCGGGCGTGGTGCTGGTGCTGTCGGCCGCTTGCCTGAGCGTCTGGATCTCGGCTTGTTTGCCGCTGCGCGCACGGCTCAGCTCGGCGATGCGCTGATCGCGGCCGGCCAGCGCAGCGCTCAATGCGCTTTGCGCCTGGGTGTGCTCGGCAGCCAGTTTTTGCCGGCCTTGCTCGTAATCGGCGCTCAGGCTGGCCAGACGCTGGGTCAGCCCCTGGGTGGCCAGCGCCTGCGCGGCCTGGGCTTGTTCGCCCACCTCTTTGGCCTTGGCCAGCGCCTGCAGGGCGTCATGGCCGGCATGGGAACCGCCATACCAACCGGCCGCCGCCGCCAAAACCATCACGATCAACACCACCAGGCTGTTCATGTGCACCGCCCCGTTTGTGAACCGGTGCAAATGCTGACACGCCACGCCTGCCTTGGCGCACGCAGCGGGCTCGCCCCCCTAAAAGCGGGGCGGCCCTGAAGCCCTTGGCCGCAACAGTGATGTCAAGGCCTCAGCGCGACAAGGCCAGCCGCAAACCAAACCCGAGCAACAAGGTGCCGGCCACGCGGTTGAGCCAACGCAGCAACCGCGGGCTGGCGCGCAGGCGCTCGGCAAAGTGCCGGGTGAGGGCCACCACCAGCACACCGTACAAAAACGTGAGCACGGCGATGGTGGCGGCCATAACCCCAAAGGTGAGCAGGCCCTGGTGGCGTGCCCGGTCCACAAACAGTGGAAAAAACGCCATGTAAAACACAATGGCCTTGGGATTGAGCAAGGTAATGGCCAGCGCCTGCCTGAAGTACTGGCCGGCCCGGATGTGCAGCACCGGCGCATCGCCCGGCTGGGCGCTGATCATCCGCCAGCCCAGCCAACCCAGGTAGGCCGCGCCCAGCCACTGCACCCCGGCAAACAGCATGGGCGACGCCGACAGCAGCGCAGCCACGCCCGCCACGGCCAGCCACATCAGCACCTGGTCACCGGCCATCAGGCCCAGCGTGGCCGCCAGGCCACCCACCACACCGCCCTTGCTGGTCGAGGTGATCAGCGCCAGGTTGCCCGGCCCGGGAATCGCCAGGAACACAATCACCGCCGCTACAAATGCACCGTAATCCGCCACGCCAAACATGTTTGCCACCCCTCAAAAACCAGATCTTTGATGATGCCAGCACCCGAACAACCCCCAGCGGCGCGGCCGACGTCCAACGCTGCGGCAACAGCATCAACGCCGTCAACGTCATCCACGCCGCCCTCGCCGCAGCTTGCACCGGCCCACGCGCTGCCACCCAAGCCCGCCCCGGCCGCCACGTCCACGCCCTTGTCAAAACTGGTGGGCCACCCGCGTGAGGATGAAATCGAGTTCAGCGCGATCCGGGCCCAGGGCGCGGGCGGGCAAAACGTGAACAAGGTGAGCAACGCCGTGCACCTGCGCTACAACATCGCGGCGTCCAGCTTGCCCGACTCGCTGAAAGCGCGGCTGCTGGCCACCAGCGACCAGCGCATCAGCCGCGACGGTGTGGTGGTGATGAAAGCGCAAGACCACCGCAGCCTGGAACGCAACCGGCAAGACGCCATCGACCGGCTGCGCACGATGATCGAAGACGCCGCCCACGTGCCCAAGGCGCGCCGCGCTACCAAGCCCACCAAAAGCTCACAGCGGCGCCGGGTGGAGGGCAAGGTGCAGCGTGGCCAGACCAAGGCGCTGCGGGGCAAGGTCAACAGCCGGGGCGGCGACTGAGAAGCGGCAAACGAACCCAGCATGGCCGCTCAACTTTGGCCGCTCAACCTGGCTGGTAGGGAGACACCAGCCGCAGCCACTTGCGCGCGGGCAGCTTGAAGCGCGCTTCAATCGCCTCGGCGCGGGCGGTGAGCGTGTCGCGGTCGGGCACCACCACGCCGCGTGTGGCCACCAGCACGGCATTGCCCTCTTTGGTTGGCGCCAGATGCCACACCTGGTCGGCGCCAAAAGCTGCGGCCACGCGGTCGGCGCTGCGTTGGAAGCTGGCGTCGCGGCCAAACAGGTTCACGGTCATCACGCCGCCCGGCGCCAGCAGGCCGTGGCAGTGGGCATAAAACGCGGCATCGTCAAGCACCGGGGCGGCGGCGTCGTGGTCGTACAGATCCACGCACAGCGCGGTGGCCGATTGCAGTTGGTCGTCGTGCTGCACCCAGCGGCCAGCGTCGGCCTCCACCACGGTGAGGCGCTCGTCGTTCTCGGGCAGGTGAAACCACAGCTTGCAGGCGTCGACCACGGTGGGGTTGATCTCCACCACCGTGGTGGGCCAGCGCAGCACCTGGTGCGTGAAGCGGGTGATGGCCGCCGCGCCCAGGCCCAGTTGCACGGCGCGGTAATCACCGCTGGTGTCGTCAAGCACCGTGGTGGGCAGCCACAGCATCCAGGCCATCATGCGTTGGATGTACTCCAGCGCCAGCTTGCGCGGGCTGCGGATGTGCATGGCGCCTTGCACCCAGTCGGTGCCCAGGTGCAGGTAGCGCACGTTGTCAAATTCACTGATCGTGGCGCCGGCCAACAAGGTTTGTTTTCTTTTGCTCATGCTTTACTTGGTGGTGGACTGGCTTCAGGCGATGCCATGGGCGGCCAATACCTGCTCCCACGCCGCCCGCTTGCGCTCGAATGACCAGCTGGCGTGGGCCGGGCTGGTGGACGGCAAGCGGTAGACCGGCAGTCCTAGCGCCTGGGTGATGCGTTGGGTGCGGGCCGATTCACCGCCATTGTGGGCAATGGCTGCAAGCAAAGGCAGCGTGGCGGCCAGTGCGGCCAGCGGGTTGAGCTCGGCGGCGGTGATGGCGCTGTCCAGGCTGCCCGGGCGGCGGACCCGGGCGTACACATCCCAGATGCCCAGGCCCTTGTCACGCGCCACGGCCAGGCGCTGCGCGTAGGGCAGCGCGCGCAAATCCAGGCCCCACAGCACTGAGAGGATCGGCCAGAACTGGTTGCGCGGGTGGGCGTAATACTGCTGGGCGGCCAACGACGCCACGCTGGGAAAACTGCCCAGCAGCAACAGCCGGGTGGCCGGGCCCACCACGGGCGCCAGGCCTCGCAGCAGGTCGCCCGGATCATGCGTTAGCAAATCGGGCGTTTGCAAATCAGGCTTTGGCAATTTGGGCGCCGTACTCACGCGCTTGCCAGCAAAGCCGCCAAGCGCGGCAAGGCGGCCAGCGTATTGGCGCAGGTGATGGCGGCGGTGTGCTCGCTTGACCACCCGCGCAAAGCCGCCAGCGTGGTGGCGATGCGCGGCAGCTCGGCCGGCTCGTTGCGGCTGGTCAGGCCCGCAGCCCGCTGCGCCACTGTCCGGTACAGCCAGTGCGGTGGCATGTCGGGCGCGTCGGTTTCCAGCACCAGGGCCGAGGCGGGCAAATCGGTGGCCAGGCGGCGCAGTTGCAAGGCACGCTCAAAGGTCAGCGCGCCGCCAAACCCCAGCTTGAAACCCCGGCCCACAAAGGCGTCGGCCTGCACCTGGCTGCCATTAAAAGCGTGGGCGATGCCCCCCAGGCCCGGATGGCGGCGCAAGCCCTTGAGCAGCGCATCGGCCGAGCGCCGCACGTGCAGGATCACCGGCAGGCTCGCCGCGCGCGCCAGCTTGAGCTGGGCGTTGTAGAAGTGATCCTGCCGCGCCAGGTCCCGCCCGGGCACAAAGTGGTCCAGCCCAATCTCGCCCACGGCCACCAGGCGTGGGTCATCGTGGTGCCGGGCCAGCGCCTCGGCCAGGCGATCCAGGTCGTCGTCAGTGGCTTGGTCAACCGCCAGCGGGTGGATGCCCAGCGCGTAGGCCTGGCCCGTCTCGTGGGCCAGCGCGCGCACGGCCTCAAAGTGTTCGGCGGCCACCGCCGGCAGCACCAGCAAAGCCACGCCCGCAGCCCGCGCGCGAGCCAGCACGGCCGGGCGATCGGCACTGAACTCGGGGGCGTCCAGGTGGCAATGGGAGTCGATCCAGGTGAGCGGCATGATGGGCGGGATGATGGGCGGCATGGCGGGCGGGATGGTGGGCAGGGTCACGGCACGTTCTCAAGCCAGCGCCTGGCCCAGCGCGGCCACCAGCGCCAGCAAATCGTGATGAAGCTGCTGGCCTTGACTGTGCAGCGCTTCGGCGCCCATCCTGCCCCCGGCCTCATCCCCGCCTCGCGCGCTTTGCTCCAGCGCCTGGGCCTGGCACTGCAAGGCAGTGGCGCCGATGGTGGCGCAGGCGCCACGCAGTGAATGCGCGGCCTCGAACAGCGCATGGCCATCAGGCGGCATCGCCACCAAGGCCGGCATGCCAGCGCTGTACTGCTGCACAAACTGCTGCAATACGCGCACCAGCACGGCTTCCCGGCCCGACAGGCGCTCGAGCGCGGCCGCCACGTCGTAGCCCGGCACGGCGGCCAGGCGCCGCACCTGTGGTGACCGTGCTGCCTGGCTCGCGGCGGACGCCACCACGGGCCCTTCGCCCCCGGTGGCGTCGGCCGGCGCTGGCAGCCAACGCAACAGCGTGGCGTACAGGCGTTCAGGGTCGACGGGCTTGGCAATGTGGTCGTCCATGCCGGCGTCCAGGCAGGCCTGGCGATCCTCGCCAAAAGCATTGGCGGTCATGGCCAGGATGGGCAACCGCCGGCGGGCCGCCGGGTTGGCGGGCTCCAGGAGGGCGCGGATGGCCCGTGTGGCAGCGAGGCCGTCCATGCCCGGCATCTGCACGTCCATCAAGATCAGGTCGGGCAAGGCGCTGCCGTGGCCCGTGGCCAGGTCCAC
>JAYWDK010000273.1:0-28861 GCA_043779845.1 Betaproteobacteria bacterium
ATACTTGCGGCCCACCATGAAGCCGGTGATGTTCTGCAAAAACACCAGCGGGATCTTGCGCTGGCAGCACAGCTCAATAAAGTGCGCGCCCTTGTTGGCGCTTTCTGCAAACAGGATGCCGTTGTTGGCGACGATCCCCACCGGCAAGCCTTCGATGTGGGCAAAGCCGCACACCAGCGTGGCACCGTAGCGCGCTTTGAATTCATCAAACACGCTGTCGTCCACCACCCGGGCAATGATCTCGCGCACGTCATACGGCTTGCGCGTATCGGTGGGCACCACGCCGTGCAGTTCTTCAACGGCATAACGCGGTGGGCGGGCGGGCAGCACGGCCAGCGGTTGCGGCTTGATGCGGTTCAGCCGGCCCACGGCTTGGCGGGCCAGCGCCAGCGCGTGCAGGTCGTTTTCGGCCAGGTGATCGGCCACGCCCGACAGGCGCGTGTGCACGTCGCCGCCGCCCAGGTCTTCGGCGGTCACCACCTCGCCGGTGGCGGCTTTTACCAGCGGCGGGCCGCCCAAAAAGATCGTGCCCTGGTTTTTGACGATGATGGTTTCGTCGCTCATGGCGGGCACGTAAGCGCCGCCAGCCGTGCACGAGCCCATCACCACGGCGATCTGCGGAATACCCGCGCCGCTGAGGTGCGCCTGGTTGTAGAAGATGCGCCCGAAGTGGTCACGATCGGGGAACACTTCATCCTGGTTGGGCAGGTTGGCGCCGCCCGAATCGACCAGGTAGATGCAGGGCAGATTGTTTTGCGCTGCGATTTCTTGCGCGCGCAGGTGTTTTTTGACCGTCAGCGGGTAGTAGGTGCCGCCCTTGACGGTGGCGTCGTTGCAAACGATCAGGCAATCAATGCCGGCCACGCGGCCGATGCCGGCAATCAGGCCCGCGCCGGGCGCTGAATCACTGCCGTCTTTTTCGGGGTACATGCCCATCGCGGCCAGGGGGGCAATTTCAAGAAAGGGCGTGTCCGGATCCAGCAGGCGCTCGACCCGCTCGCGGGGCAGCAATTTGCCACGCCCCAGGTGCTTGGCGCGGGCGGCCTCACCACCGCCCAACGCGATGCGCGCCAGGCGGGCATTGAGATCGTCCACCAGCACCTGCATGGCCGCTGCGTTGGCGCGAAAGTCCTCAGACCGGGGAGTGAGCTTGCTCTGCAAATAGGCCATGTGGGATCCGACGCCTGATCAAAAAAAGGGGTGCCGCAAGCCTAACCGAGTCCAGCGACGGCGCGGATTATCAATTGACGTTTACGTAAACGTCAATCAGATCAAATCCGGGCCGGATTGTCAGAGGGCCCGCCACCCAGCGCCAGCGCAACGCCAAACCCGCCCACCCCGCACGCCCACCGGCTTAGGGATGCCCGCCCCCACCCAGGTGCCACAAACGCATCAGGCCCATGACAATTTGACGGCAACAGGAGCCTGCCATGACCGCCACTGTCACCGCCGCCCACGCCGGCATCCGCTTTCAGGAAACCATGAAGGGCCGCTTCACCCTCGGCGCCACCGACCCCGAAGCGGGCGCCGCCGGCCCGGATGAACTGGCGATGCACGCCAGCATCCACATCCCCGATATTGACGCGTTTGTCGACACACCACCGCACCAGGCCCCGCTGACCGGCAGCATTGACTTTGCCCCGATGGGCCTGGCCATGCCTGCCGACGCCGGCTTGTTTGGCTTGTTCAGCCCCAGTGGCGACCCCGCGCTCACCTACATGGTTTACGAAATGGGGTTTGCCCACGCGGGCAAGCGCTGGTATCTGGCGGGCAAAAAACACGTGCAAATCGGCAGCGCGCTGCGTCTGTGGGGCGAAACCACCACGCTGTACACCACCTTGCACCAAGGCATGGACGCCAGCGCGCCCGTGGCCGGCGCCGGCGTGTTGCAATTGGGCGTGGTGGATTTGCTCAAGCTGCTGGGCACGCTACACGCCACCGACAGCCCGGGCATGGGCGCGTCGGCCAGCGCGGTGGCGCGGTTCTTTGGCTTTTTCAGCAGCGAGTTGCAGCGCACCTATTTGCAGCACCGCCCGCTGGTTTGATCCCAAAACCCTATTTAGGAGACGCCATGGCCTTGCTTGATCACGACGCCATCGTCATCGGCAGCGGCTTTGGCGGCGCCGTGGCGGCCTGCCGCTTGGCCGAAGCCGGCCAGCGTGTGCTGGTGCTGGAACGCGGCCGCCGCTGGACGCCACAAACCTACCCACGCGAGCCCGGCGACGCCTGGATCTGGGACCAAGACCAGCCCCAGCACCTCAATGGCTGGGCCGATTTGCGCACGTTCTCGGACATGTGGGTGGCCGCCGGCGCCGGCGTGGGCGGCGGCTCGCTGATTTACGCCAATGTGTCGGTGGAGGCCAAGCCGGCGGTGTTTGACGCGCGCTGGCCGGCCGGCATCGACCACCCCACGCTCAAGCCCTACTACGACCGCGTGGCCAGCATGCTGGGCCTGCAGGAGTTGCCCGACAACCAGCTCACCGCGCGCTACCGGCTGATGCAGGAGGGCGCCCACAAATGCGGCTGGGACGACCGGTTTCACAAGGTGCCGCTGGCGGTGAGCTTTGACCCCCACTTCGACCCCGAACGAGCGCCCGCCCGCGACGACAGCCACAGCCGGCCCTTCACCAATATTCACGGGGTGCAACAAGGCACCTGCGTGCATTGCGGCAACTGCGACATCGGCTGCCAGGTCAAGGCCAAAAACACGCTGGACCTGAACTATCTGGCGGTGGCCGAACGCCATGGCGCCGAAATCAAGCCGCTGCACCTGGTGGTGAAGATCGAGCCGCTGGGCCCCCAAAGCGGTAGCGGCTGGCGCGTGCACTTTGACCGGCTTGAAGACAGCGCCCGCCACCGCAGCAGCACCACCGCAAAGCGCGTGGTGCTGGCCGCAGGCTCGCTGGGCAGCACCGAGCTGCTGCTGCGCTGCCGCGACGAGCACCACACGCTGCCCAAGCTGTCAAAGCGCCTGGGCCAAGGCTGGTCATTCAACGGTGATTTTGTGACGCCCACGTTCTACAAAAATCGCAAGGTGTCGCCGTCGCACGGGCCCACCATCAGCTGCGCGATCGACTTGCTGGACGGCGCTCACAAAGGCCAGGCGCTGTTCATCGAGGACGGCGGCGTGCCCAATCTGGCGGGCGACTTCATCCGCCGCCGGCTGCAAAACCTGCCGGGCGGCAAGCTGCGCCAACTGTGGTCGGACCTGGGGCAGCACGCCGAGGCGCAAGACCCACTCAGCGGCCTGATGCCTTTTTTTGGCCAGGCTGTCGACGCCGCCGACGGCGAGCTCTACCTGGGCCGGATCTGGTACATGCCCTGGCGCCGCACACTGAAGTTGAACTGGGACTATCGCGCCAGCGAGGCCACCGTCAATGCCATGATCGAGGTGCACCAGATGCTGGCGGCGGCCACCGGCGGCACGACGATGGTGCCGCCCACCTGGACTGTTATGCGCAACCTCGTCACGCCGCACCCGCTGGGCGGCTGCAACATGGCTGAGCGCATTGAAGACGGCGTGGTGGACGGCTATGGCCAGGTGTTTGGCTACACCGATTTGTACGTGATGGACGGCGCCACGCTGCCCCGCGCCATTGGCCTGAACCCGTCGCGCACGATTGCCGCCCTGGCAGAGCGCGCGGTGGAGCGCATCGTCTCGATGGGCTGACCCCGCTGGCGTCTTGGCCCAATCAACGGCACTGGTTGGTGCGCGTGCGCGCCGTGCACCTTGATTCGTCCAACAACGACAGCACCGGGCTGGGCCTGACGATCAACAACAAGCGGCTGTCGGATGTCAATTTCAGCATCGCTGGCGTTGATCTGAAGCGCAACAGCTACGGCCTGGCCTTGCAAGCCGGCGTCGACATGCCCGTGGGTGGTGGTTGGGTGCTCAACGCCGACATCAAGAAGGTGCAGATCGGCACCAATGTCTTGATCAACGGCGCCGACAAAGGCTCGTTCAAGGTGGATCCGCTGCTGTTCGGTCTGGGCGTTGGCAAGCGCTTCTGATTGACGCTTGCCTGAGCTGATTCGTCAGCTCGGCGGGTTGTTCATCGCACCCCGCGCAGGCAAAACCCGCGCACAGCCCGCGCACAAGCCGCGCACAAGCCGCGCGGGCTGTTGTCAGTCAGGCCGCTGCCACATCACGCCGTCTTCATTCAGGATGGCATCCAGCGGCACGTCGTGCGGCTCGGCTTCCAGCCACGGGATGTAGCCATGCGCGTAGCCCACGCCCACGGTGTAGGGGCGCGGCTGCAACGACGCCAGCGTGCGGTCGTAAAACCCGCCGCCGTAGCCCAGGCGCGTGCCGCCCGGCCCGTAGCCTACGCAAGGCACCAACAGCATGGCCGGCTGAAACTGCTCGGTGTCTTTGGGCTTGGGGATGCCAAAAGCGTCGTCTTCCATCGGGCAGCCCGGGTACCACACGTGAAACCGCAGGTTTTTGGTGTCGCGGTTGATCACCGGCAGGCCAATGCGGCGCCCGGCGTCGGCCTCGCTCCAGCGAAACAGCGCCGGCAGCGCGTCAAACTCGCCCTTGATCGGCCAGTACGCGCCTACCGTGGATTCAGAGCGGCCCACCAACCACACCCGCAGCACCTGCTGCAAATGCACCGCGCGCTGGTGGCGGTCCACCATGGCCAGGCGCTCGGCTTGCAATTGCCGGCGCAACTGGCCTTTGTCTTGAGACGGTTCAAAGCTGAGTTGGTAGGTTGAGCTCATGGCGCGGATTGTCGACCACGCGGGGCTCGCCGTGCCAGCTTTGGCGTGACGCCTTGCCTACACTGTGGGTCATGGTCGACACCCACGAATTTGCGTCGCATTGCCACGAGTTGCTGTCCGTGCTGGGCCGCGCGCGCACCCGGCGCATGTTTGGCGGCCACGGCATCTACGTCGATGATTTGTTCATCGCGCTGATCATCAACGAGGTGCTGTACCTCAAAGCCGACGAGTTGGCGCGCCCGGCTTTTGAATCCGCAGGCGGCCAGCCCTTCAGCTACGCCACCGCCACGGGCAACCGCACGGTGTTGGCCTACTGGACAGCGCCGGACGATGCGATGGAATCGCCCCCGCAGATGTTGCCCTGGGCGCGGTTGGCCATGGCGTCGGCGCTGCGGGCTGCGGCCGCCAAAAAACCCGCCGCACCACGCAAGCCCAGCGCCAAAACGCTGCGCGCCAAGCCCGGCACGGGCGCCAAGACCCCGGCCAAACGCCCAGGCGATGCGGGGGCCAAACCCGTGGCCAAGCGCGCCGCCAAATCCGCTGGCAAATCCTGAGCCCAAGCCGCCACGCCAGCGCCCACCGCCCAGCGCAAAACCACGGTGTGGCCCGCGCGCCAAGGCTCCACCAGCACTTGTTCGCGGCGCTCCAGCCAGAGGCCATCACCCGCATCCAGCACGTGGTCGGTGGCATCTCCCGGGCGGGTGATCCACACTCGGCCGCCACTCACTTGCAGGCGGCCAGCGCAGCGCGCGCGCACTTGCTGTACGTTGCCCAGACGCCAGTGGCGAGGCGTGCCAGCGAGAGTTTGGTGCTGGCCAGATTGATGCAAATATTTCATGTTGGCTCCTTTCCGGCCGAACGCCGCAGCGCCTGGCCCGTGGTGGATCACCCCGGCAATCAGCCAAGGTGATAGGCAGATCATCGGTGCAAACCCGCGTGTGATCCAATGCAAACATCGGCCTTGATTGATGCTGAATTGATATGAGTCGCTCAACATGAACCCACCCAACCGGCGCCCACTGTCGCTTGACGGCCTGCGCGCTTTTGAAGCCGTGGCGCGGCGTTTGTCGTTCAGCGGCGCGGCCGCCGAGCTGTTTCTCACCCAGTCGGCCATCAGCCGGCAAATCAAGGCGCTTGAAACCGAGTTGGGCGCGCCGCTGTTCAACCGGGGCACCCGCCGGGTCGAGATCACCAGCGCAGGTGAGGCCCTGCGCCAAGCCGTGCTGCCTGCGCTGGAGGGCATTGACCGCGCCGTGCGGCAAATCCGCGTGGTGCAAGGCCGGCAGCGTGTGAACCTGACCACTTTTGCCAGCTTTGCCACGCTGTGGCTGATGCCGCGGCTCACCAGCTTCCAGCAGCAGCACCCCGACATCGACATCCGCATCACCGCCACCGACGTGCTGGCCGACATGGACGACCCCGAGCTTGACCTGGCGTTGCGCTATGACTACGCCGGCAGCACGCCGCCCGGCGCCGAGCTGATGTTTGGCGAGCTGCTCACGCCGGTAGCGAGCCCCTGGCTGATGCAGCAAGCGGCCACCGGCCAGGCCGCGCCGCTGGCGGGCGCCGCCGATCTGGCAGGCCACACCCTGCTCGAAGAAGACGACCACATGCCCAGCAGCAGCAGCCTGAGTTGGCGTCGCTGGCTGCGCCACATGGGCCAGCCCACGCTGGAGCCGCGCCGGTGGGTGTACCTCAACTACACCCACCAGCAAGTGCAAGGCGCGCTCACCGGCCAAGGCGTGGCCCTGGCGCGCATGGCGCTGGTGCATGACCAGATCGCGCGGGGTGAACTGGTCGAGCCCTTTGGCCCCGCCGGCCGCCTGCCCGGCCCCGCCGCGTACTGGCTGCTGCCGCTGCCCGGTGCCCGGCTGCGCCCCGAGCTGCGGGCGTTTATCGCCTGGGTGCGCGGCGAGGCCGCCATCACCCGAGCGGCGCTGGGCGAGCCGGGGGTCGGCGCCGAACGCTGAGGCCAAGGTCGATGCCGCGCACGCATCACATTGATGCCAAACGCTCACGCGGCGCAACGCGCGCCACGGCTAGCATTTGATCCCGCCAAAACCATCCGCTCACACAAGGCTCGCCATGCTCACGCTCCATATCGGCAACAAAAATTACTCGTCCTGGTCAATGCGGCCCTGGGTGCTGCTGCGCCAGTTCAACATCCCGTTTGACGAGGTGATGCTGCGCTTTGACGGCTTCCAGCCCGGATCACGCTTCAAGCAGGCGGTGAGCCAGCTGTCGCCCGTGGCCAAGGTGCCCGTGCTGGTGCACGGTGACCTGGTGGTGTGGGACACGCTGGCCATTGCCGAATACCTGGCCGAGTACGCAGCCGAGCACTTTCCCGAGCTCGCCTTGTGGCCCCGCGAGCAAGCCGCCCGGGCTCGCGCCCGAAGCCTGTGCGCCGAAATGCACAGCGGCTTTGGCGCGTTGCGCAGCGCCTGCCCCATGAACATCGAGGCTGTGCTGCCCGAGGTGGGCGCGCGCGTGCTGGCCGAACAAGCTGCGGTTGCCGCTGACCTGGCCCGTTTGGTGGCCATGTGGCGCGACGCGCTGGCCGCCAGCGGTGGACCGTTTTTGTTTGGCGGCTACTCCATCGCCGACGCCTACTTTGCCCCGGTCGTCGCGCGGCTGCGCGGCTACGCGCTGCCCCTGCCCGCCGACGTTGCCGCCTACGTTGAGCGCGTGTGGGCCAGCCCCGGCGTGGCCGCCTGGGTGCAAGGCGCGCTGGCCGAACAGGAGTTTCTGGATTTTGAAGAGCCGTACCGCCAAAGCCGCTGAAATCATCCACGCCGCAGGTGCCGCCGCGGCCGCTGAAGTTGCGGGTTAGCAATGGGGCCCGGCACATCACGCCGGGCGCCCTGCGTTACATTGGTTTGCACGGCGCAAAGGCGCCACAACCCACCAGCGCCGCGCAGGCGCTTCAGCCCCGTGATGACCGGTATTCCAAGCCCCTTCCAACCCCACGCCAGCCCGCGCCCCCGCATCCGCCGGGGCGCGGGCGTTTTGCCCTTCATGCTGGCCTGCGTGCTGGGCGGCCTGATCAACCTCACCAGCGGCGCGCTGGCCCTGAGCACCCCCGCCCAGGCCGCTGCCGCCAACGGCAACCAGGCCAATGCGTTGGACACCACCGTGGTGGACGCGCGCGACGCCGCCCGCCGGCGCGACCGCAGCCGACTGGCGGCCGCCCGCGCCGCGCTGCAAGCCGGCCAACACCCGCTCACGCAGTGGGTTGACTACTGGGATCTGAGCAACCGCCTGCCCGATGCCCAGGCCGACGAGATCGAGGCGTTTTACACACGCTGGAGCGGCACTTACCTTGAAGACCGCTTGCGCAACGATTGGCTGATCGAGCTGGGCCGGCGCCGTGACTGGCGCGCCCTGGCGCGCGACTACCCGCGCTTTCGCATGAATGACGACCGCGAGGTCAGCTGCTGGTGGCTGTTCACCGAGCACCTGGCCGGGCGCGACGTGACTGCTGCTGCCCGCACGGCCTGGTTCAACCAGCGTGAAATGGACGAGGGCTGCAACCTGCTCGCCACGGCCATGGTTGACGCCAAGCGCTTCACCGCCGACGACGTCTGGCTCAAGGCCAGGCTGGCGGTCGAGGCCCAGCGCCCCGGCGCGGCCAAGGGCGCGGTCGGCTTGCTGGGCAATGCCATGGCGCGCGAGGTGGTCGAGGCCATCGACAACCCGGCGCGCTACCTGCGCAACAACACCAGCGGCACCGCCGTCGGGGGCGGTTTGGCCAGCGGCACCCGGCATCACCAGGAGCTGCGCCTGCTGGCCCTGATGCGCCTGGCCACGGCCGACCCCGACGCCGCCGTGGCTTACCTGGACGGCGGCGCGCTCAACCTCGGTGCCTCTGCGGCCGCCTGGGGCTGGGCGTATACCGGCCGCCAAGCAGCTTTCCGCCTGTCGCCCGACGCCGCCAACCAGTTTCAGCGCGGCTGGGCCTTGCTGCGCGGTGATGAGTCCCGCCAACCCGGCTGGAGCGACGAAACCCTGGCCTGGGGCGTGCGCGCCACCTTGCGCACCGCGCCGCCCAGGCAGCGCTGGCCGCAGGTGATGCGCCTGATCGACGCCATGGGCCCCGCCGAGCAGCGTGAGCCCGTCTGGGCCTACTGGAAGGCCCGCGCGCTGCTGGCCGTGGCCCGCGACGGCGTGGAGGGCGACGCCCACCGCGCCGAGGCGCGGCGCTTGCTGGATTCAGTGGCCGGCGCCATGAACTTCTACGCCACGCTGGCCAGCGAAGAGCTGGGCCGCGCCACCCCGCTGCCGCCCACGCCGGCCGCCCTCACCGAGGCCGAGCGCGAGGCCGCCCAAACCCATCCCGGCCTGGCCCGCGCGCTGCTGCTGGCGGGCCTTGGCCTGCGCGACGAAGCCCGCCGCGAGTGGAATTTTTCACTGCGCGGCCTGACCGACCGCGAGCTGCTGGCCGCCGCCCGCCTGGCCTGTGACCGGGGGGATTGGCAGCTGTGCATCAACACCGCCGAGCGCACCCGCAGCGAGATCGACACCAGCCTGCGCTACCCCATGCCGTTTGCCGCCGACATCACCCAGGCCGCCGGCAATGCCGGGCTGGAGCCCGCGCTGGTGTTTGGCCTGATCCGGCAAGAAACCCGTTTCATGCCGCAACTCAAGTCAACTGTGGGCGCCAGTGGCCTGATGCAGGTGATGCCGGCCACCGCACGCTGGGTGGCCAAAAAGATCGGCCTTGATTGGCGCTCACCTGAGCAAATTCATGACCCCCGCGTCAACCTGAAACTGGGCACCAGCTACCTCAAACTGGTGCTGGATGACCTGGGCGGCTCACAAGCCATGGCGGCGGCGGCCTACAACGCCGGCCCGGGCCGCCCGCGCCGCTGGCGCGAGGGGCCCACGGTGGACGCCGCGATCTGGGCCGAGAACATCCCGTTCAACGAAACCCGCGACTACGTCAAAAAAGTGCTGTCCAACGCCGCCATCTACAGCGCTTTACTCGACAGCAAAAAGCCGCTGCAACTGCGGCCACGCCTGGGCGCCACCATCGGCCCGCGTGAGCCTGGCGCGGCCACCCCCAACAGCGATCTCCCGTGAGCGCCCCCAAACCTGCCGCTTCGCGTCAAGCCCCCCGAGGGGGTCAAGAAAACTCGGGAGCGGCCCTTCGTTTCCTTGAGAGCGCCCCCAAACCTGCCGCTTCGCGTCAGGCCCCCCGAGGGGGTCAAGAAAACTCGGGAGCGGCCCTTCGTTTCCTTGAGAGCGCTCTGAAACCTAACCTGGGCAAACCTTGAAAAAAATCGTCATCACCGGCGGCACCGGCTTTGTAGGCCGCAGCGTTTGCGAGCGCCTGTTTGAGCACAACGCCGAGACTCGGCTGGTGGTGCCCACCCGGCGCCGCGTGGCGGGGCGTGGCCTCAGCACCCTGCCCACGGTGGACCTGGTGGCGTGCAATGTGTTTGAGCCCGCCGCCCTGCACCGCGTGCTGGACGGCGCCGATGCCGTGGTGCACCTGGTGGCCATCCTGCACGGCAGCCCGGCGGCGTTTGACTTGGTGCATGTGCAGCTGCCCCGCCAGCTGGCTGCGGCCTGCGCGGCGGCCGGCGTCAAGCGCGTGGTGCATGTCAGCGCGCTGGGCGTGGCCGCGCACGCGCCCTCGCACTACCTGCGCAGCAAGGCCGCTGGCGAGGCGGTTTGGCAAGTGGCCACGCAAACCCACGGGTTGGACGTGACGATCCTGCGGCCCTCGGTGATTTTTGGCGCCCAGGACCACTTCACCAACCTGTTTGCCTCGCTGCTGCGGCTGTTGCCGGTGCTGCCGCTGGCGGGCGCCCGCGCCCAGTTCCAGCCGGTGTGGGTGGGCGACGTGGCGCAGGCCGTGGTCAATACCCTGGCCACGCCCACCAAGGCCTGCCCGGCGATTGAATGCGCCGGCCCCGAGGTGCTGACGCTGGCGCAAATCGTGCAGCAAGTGGGCGCGATGACAGGGCACCTGCGGCCCGTGCTGCCCTTGCCCGAGGCGCTGGGTTTGCTGCAGGCCGGGTTGATGGCCTGCCTGCCCGGCACGCCGCTGATGTCACGTGACAACGTGTTGTCGATGCGCGTGCCCAACATCGCCACCGGCAAGTTGCCAAGCCTGGCCTCGCTGGGCATCACGCCGGCGGCGCTGGCCACGCTGGTCGACCACTTCAACCCCGCTGACCCGCGCCGGCGATGAAGGCCTACGTGGTAGGCGGCGCCGTGCGGGACCGCCTGCTGGGGCGCCCCGTCAACGACCACGACTGGGTGGTGGTGGGCAGCACGCCAGAGGCCATGCAGGCTGCGGGTTATGTGCCGGTGGGGCGTGATTTCCCGGTGTTTTTGCACCCGGTCACGCATGAAGAATACGCGCTGGCCCGCACCGAGCGCAAATCGGGCCGGGGCTACCAGGGCTTTGTGGTGTACGCCGCGCCCGAGGTCACGCTGGAGCAAGACCTGGCGCGCCGCGATCTCACCATCAACGCCATCGCCGAAGACCCACAAACCGGCACGCTGATTGACCCGTTTCACGGCCAGCAAGACTTGCAACAGCGTGTGCTGCGCCATGTCAGCGAGGCCTTTGTTGAAGATCCGGTGCGCCTGCTGCGCCTGGCTCGGCTGGCGGCGCGATTTGATGATTTCACCGTGGCGCCCGAGACCCAGGCCTTGCTGCAACACATGGTGGCCAACGGTGAGGTGGACGCGCTGGTGCCCGAGCGCGTGTGGCAAGAGCTGTCACGCGGGCTGATGGAGGCCAGGCCCGAGCGTTTGTTCGAGGTGCTGCGCGGCTGCGGCGCGCTGGCCCGCCTGCTGCCCGAGGTGGACCGGCTGTGGGGCGTGCCCCAGCCGCCCGAGCACCACCCCGAAATCGACACCGGCGTGCACCTGATGATGGTGCTGCAAATGGCCGCCCGGCTGCACGCAACGCTGGCCGTGCGCTACGCCTGCTTGTGCCATGACCTGGGCAAGGGCAGCACCCCGCCCGAGTTGTGGCCACGCCACCTGGGCCATGAAGGCCGCAGCGCCAAGCTGGCCAAAGCCGTGGCCGAGCGCTGGCGCGTGCCCAATGATTGCCGCGAGCTGGCCGACCTCACCGCCCGCGAGCACGGCAACGTGCACCGCAGCAGCACACTCGACGCCGCCGCCACCGTGCGCCTGCTCGACCGCTGTGACGCCTGGCGCCGCCCCGATCGTTTTGCCGAGATGCTGCTGGCCTGTGAATGCGACGCGCGAGGCCGGCTGGGTTTTGCCGATAACGCCTACCCGCAGCGGCCTCGCCTGCTTGCCGCGCTGGCCGCCGCCCGCGCGGTAGACACCACCACCCTCGCCGCCACCGCCGCCGCCCGTGGCCTGGCCGGCCCGGCCATTGGCCAGGCCATCAGCGCGGCCCGCGTTGCGGCCGTAGCGGCCGAGCCCGCCGCAATCGCCCCGCAGGGCGCACCGCCCGTCCGTTAAGCGCTGATCCAACTGAGCTGGCTCGGCCCTGCGGAAACAACGCGCGCGGGCTACCCGGCGCCCGGTCAATAGCCGGTGTGGGTCGCAAAACCAGGACGCTGGCTACACTGACGGGTTGGCCTGCAAGGGCTGCCGACGACTTCGAAAGTCTGGCGGCGCCCGGGCGCTGTAGGCGCCCGCAACGCATGACATCAACACGACATCAACACGACATCAACACGACTCCCGCACACGTCAGCATGACTTCACCCACGCCAAATGTTCACCAAGCGCCACAACCCAATCCACGCCCGGTGGCGCTGGTGACGGGCGCGGCGCGGCGCATTGGCCGCGCCATCGCGCTGAACCTCGCGCAGCACGGTTGGGACCTGGTGCTGCACGGCCGCAGCGCCGAGTTGTCGGCGGCGGATTGCCTGGCCACCGCCGCCCAAGCGCAAGCCCTGGGCGCGCGCACCCACGTGTTGTTTGCCGACCTGATGGATGAAGCCGAATGCAACGCGCTGGTGCCGACGGCGGTAGCCGCGCTGGGCCGCTTGGACGCCGTGGTCAACAACGCCTCGCTGTTTGAGTACGACAGCGTGCAAAGCTTCAGCCACGCCTTGATGGACCAGCACTGGCGTTGCAACACTGCGCCCGCCGTGATGCTGGCCCGCGCGCTGCACGCGCATCTGCTCACCCGGGCTGATGCACCAGCCGCCACCGGCTGCGTGGTCAACCTGCTGGACCAGAAGCTGGCCAACCCCAACCCCGATTACTTTTCATACACCTTGTCCAAGGCCGCGCTGGCCGAGGCCACGGTGATGCTGGCCATGGCCTTGGCGCCACGGCTGCGTGTGTGCGGCGTGTCGCCCGGCGTCACGCTGGTGTCGGGCCCCATGAGCGAGGCCCAGTTTGCCGCCGCGCACCAGCTCACGCCGCTGCACCGGTCGTCCACCCCGCAAGACATTGCCCACGCGGTGCGTTTTCTGCTTGAATCCCCCGCCATCACCGGCCACACGCTGCAAGTGGACGGTGGCCAGCACTTGCTGGGCCAGCCGCGCGACGTGCTGTTTTTGGCCCAGCAACAAATGGCCAATGCGGCCCTCGGCAAAACGCCCGCGCCGACCAAGGAACACTGACATGCAAAGCCTGCTCACCAACCCCAGCCTGATGGATTGCCGGCGCCTGTACCTGCGTGATTACGAGGTGTGGATCAGCATCGGCGTACACGAGTTCGAGAAAAAAGGCAAACAGCGCGTGCTGATCAACGTCGATCTGTACGTGCCGTTGGCGCTGTCAACGCCCACGCAAGATCAGCTGCATGAAGTGCTGGATTACGACTTCATCCGCAGCACGATTGCCGAGCGGGTGTCGCGTGGCCACATCCACCTGCAAGAAACCCTGGCCGACGACGTGCTGCGCCTGATGCTGGCCCACCCCAACGTGCGCGCGGCCCGCGTGGCCACCGAAAAGCCCGATGTCTACGCCGATTGCGACGCCGTGGGCTGCGAGGTGTTTGGCATGAAGGCGCCCGCGTGAACACCGCCGCCGACATCGAACCCGCCATCGAACCCATCACCCAGGACGGCTCGGAAACCAAGGCCCGCAAGCACGCCTTCGAGATGAACAAGCTCAGCAAGCGCCTGCACCGCCAAGTGGGCCAGGCCAGCGTTGACTTCAACATGATCGAAGAGGGCGACAAGGTGATGGTGTGCCTGTCGGGCGGCAAAGACAGCTACGCCCTGCTCGACATCCTGCTGAGCCTGCAAAAGCGCGCGCCGATCAACTTTGAGCTGGTCGCCGTCAACCTGGACCAGAAGCAGCCCGGGTTTCCGGCGCACATCCTGCCCGACTACCTCAGCGCCCGCGGGGTGCCGTTCCACATTGAAAACCAGGACACCTACAGCATCGTCACCAAGCTGGTGCCCGAGGGCAAAACCATGTGCAGCCTGTGCTCGCGATTGCGGCGCGGCATCTTGTACCGTGTGGCCGGCGAACTGGGCGCCACCAAGATTGCGCTCGGCCACCACCGCGACGACATGGTGGTGACACTGCTGCTGAACATGTTTTTTGGCGCCAAGCTCAAGGGCATGCCGGCCAAACTGGTGAGCGACGACGGCCGCCACACGGTGATCCGGCCACTGGCCTACGTGGCCGAGGCTGATCTCGTGACCTGGGCCGAGCACCGCCAGTTTCCGATCATCCCGTGCTCGCTTTGCGGCAGCCAGGAGAACCTGCAGCGCGTGCAGATCAAGAAGATGATCAACGAGTGGGAACGCCAATACCCCGGGCGGGTCGAAAACATGGCCAGCGCAATGGGCAACATCGCCTTGTCGCATTTGATGGATCGCAAGCTGTTCCCGTTCACCACCCTGGTGCCCACCGGCCGCCCCGATCCAGCAGGTGACAAAGCGTTTGACGAGGATGAAGAAGGCTGCGCTGCGCCGCTGCCTTTGCAGGTTATCGAGATCAAGCCAGCACGTTGACCGGGCACTTAGGGCCCGTAAGACAATAACGTGGACGTTTGGCCGCTGGATTGGGATGCGGGGCTAGGCGCGAAGCGCGCCGTGTGGCGAGCCACACAAGCGATTCGCAACGACGCAGCGCGCCCAAGACCAGCGAGTCAAACGTTCAAGCTATTGGCGAACGGGCCCTTAGCCCCGCCGCAGACCTGATTGCGCCCTAGAAGGGAATTCAGTCAAGCCCTGCACAAGCGGCACATAGTCACCCAATTCTGGGCACACGGCGCGGGGCAAGCGGCGTAGTATCAAAGCACCCAGGCACAGGGCTTGGGTCAATTCCAGGAGCCCGCACCATGCGCAAAACCCTTCTGTGGCTGTGTTGTGGCGTCGCCACCCTGGCAAGCACCGCGTTAGCACAAGACAAAGGGCTGACGTCGCGCGCCGACGCCCTGGGCGGCCCGTTCTGGCAGGCCCGCTTTGACCGTGACGCCAGCTCGTCGCCGCTGTCGCCAACATCCGCCACGCTGGTGCTGCCGGCCACCAGCACGCAAACCCTGCGCCTGCTGGGCGACTACCAATTCAGTGCACTGCGGCTGGGCGACACCGGCGGCCTGCGGCTCACTGGCGGCTTGCTGATCAACCTGCGCGCGGCCCCGCTGCTGACCACCAGCCCGCCCCCTGCCGCGGACACCGGCGGGGCCTTGCCGTATGCCGGCATTGGTTATGCCAGCGCGGGCTTGCGCGGCGGCTGGGGCTTCAGCGCCGACCTGGGCTTGGCCGCCCTGAGTCTGGGCTCGCCGCGGCTTGATCGCTGGCTCAATGGTGGTGGCAACATTGATACGGCGGCGCGGCTGCAACCGATGTTCCGCTTGGGCATGAACGTCGCGTTCTGACCCCGTGCTGCAAACGGCTCTGCCCCGTCGGGGCAAAGCGCTTGCGCCCCGCCCGACGGGGCGCTTTGCCGTATAAAGCGCACCTGACAAAACTTTTCAGCAGGCAAACAACATGACTGATGTGCAAAAACGTATCGACGGTCTCGTCAAAAACAGCCGAGTGGTGCTGTTCATGAAGGGCACGGCGCAGTTTCCGCAATGCGGCTTTTCAGGCAAAGCCGTGCAGGTGCTCAAGGCCTGCGGCGTGACCGACTTGACCACCTTCAACGTGCTTGAAGACCAGGACATCCGCCAGGGCATCAAGGACTACGCCAACTGGCCCACCATCCCGCAGCTCTACATCAACGGTGAGTTTGTCGGGGGCTCCGACATCATGATGGAGATGTACCAGTCGGGCGAATTGCAGCAGGTTTTGACGGCGTGAGCCTTGGCGGGATCTCGGGCATCAGCCCAGGCCGGCACCGCAGCAGGCCGGCCCGATGAGCGCCCGCCGCTTGGAGGCTGGCATCACCGGCGCGGCCCGCCGCTTGGTGGTGGGCATCACCGGCGCCAGCGGCGCGGTCTATGGCGTGCGCTTGCTGGAGCGCGCCCGCGCGTTGGCGCTTGAAACCCACCTCATCGTCACCCCCGCCGGCGTGCTGAACGCACACCATGAGCTGGGCCTGGATCGCCGCGCGCTCGATGCGCTGGCCGACCACGCCTATGCCCCAGGCGACATAGGCGCTTGCGTGGCCAGTGGCAGTTTTGACACAGCCGCCATGGTGGTGGCGCCTTGCTCCATGAAGACCCTGGCCGCCGTGGCGCATGGCCTGTCGGACAACCTGCTCACCCGCGCGGCCGACGTCACCCTCAAAGAGCGCCGGCGCCTGCTGCTGATGGTGCGTGAAACACCGTTCAACCTGGCGCACTTGCGCAACATGGTGGCGGTCACCGAGATGGGCGGCATCATCTTTCCGCCCCTGCCCGCCTTCTACCACCGACCCACCAGCATTGACGAGTTGGTCAACGATACGGTTGAGCGCGTGCTGCAATTGCTGGGCGCCCATGAGGCCCAGCCCAAAACCTGGGCCGGGCTGCGCTGAGCTTGGGCGCTGAGCTTGGACGGTCAACCCATCCACTGCTGGCGTGATGCCAGCACCACGTTGGGATAGGCAGGCTTGCCCCGGCTGCCGTTGTAGCGGCCCAGCGCCATGAACAGATCCCCTCGCTCCAGCGCCAGGTAGTGGCGCAATATGACGCAACCAAAGCGCAAATTGGTCTGCATGTGAAACAGCCGCGCCGGGTCGCCATCGCCAATCAAACGGGCCCAAAACGGCATCACCTGCAGGTAGCCCCGCGCACCGGCCGAGCTAATGGCGTACTTGCGAAACCCGCTCTCAACCTGCGCCAGACCCAGCACCAGTGCGGGCTCCAACGCCGCGCGCCGGCTCTCGTACCACAACGTCTCGAGAAACTCGATGCGCGTGCTGGCCTCGCTCATGCGTCGCTTGAGCCGGTCGCTCATGGCGCCCAGCCAGCGTAAAAAAACAAGCCGCTCGTCCAGGTTGACAAACACCAGCTTGGGTGGCGCCGAGCTGGCAATGGCCGCCGACAAGGCCGTGCGCACCGCATCGGCCAAAGGCTCTTCAGTCTGAGAGCCAGCCCAGGCCGCCGAGGGCCAGCACAGCGCGCCAGCGACACCCGCCCCGGCCATGCCCGCCAGCAGCGCGCGCCGGCGCAGCTCCGTCATGCCCCCAGCCGTGCCTTCACCAGCGCGGCAGCGTCCACCCACGGTGCCACCGTGGCCTCGGCCTCGCGGCGGCCTTGCAGCTCAACGGTGCCGGCCTTCAGGCCACGGTCGGAGATCACCACGCGCTGCGGCACGCCCACCAGTTCCCAGTCGGCAAACATGGCGCCCGGGCGCTCACCGCGGTCATCAAGCATCACGTCGATGCCAGCCGCTTGAAGCGCGTCGTGCAGCGCGTCGGCGGCCGCTTTGACTTCAGGCGAGCGGTCATAGCCGATGGGGCAGATCACGGCCGCGAACGGCGCAATGGCGGCGGGCCAGATGATGCCGCGCGCGTCATGGCTTTGTTCGATGGCCGCGCCCAGGATGCGCGTCACGCCAATGCCATAACAGCCCATTTCCATCAACTTGGGCTTGCCGGTTTCGTCCAGGAAGGTGGCCTTCATGGCCTCGGAATACTTGGTGCCCAAGAAGAAGATATGCCCCACCTCGATGCCACGCTGAATGGCCAACACGCCCTGGCCGTCGGGCGACGGATCACCGGCCAGCACGTTGCGCAGATCGGCCACCAGGTTGGGCTCGGGCAGATCACGGCCCCAGTTCACGCCGGTCAGGTGGTGGTCAAGTTCATTGGCACCACACACAAAATCAGCCAGTGCCGCGACAGCGCGGTCGGCGATCACGGTGACGGGCGCCTTCATGGCGACGGGGCCCAGGTAACCGGGCTTGCAGCCAAAGTGAGCGTCTATTTCAGCGGCCGAGGCAAATCGCCAGCCCGCTTTGAAGCCCGCCAGCTTGCCCGCTTTGACCTCGTTCAACTCGTGGTCACCACGCACCAGCAGCAGCCACACCCGGCTCTTGACGATCTCGCCCTGGTCATCAAGCTCGTCGGTGGCCAGCACCAGGCTCTTGACCGTTTGCTGCAAGGGCAGGCCCAGCAGCGTGGCCACGTCAGCGCAGGTGGCTTTGCCCGGCGTGGGCACCCTGGCCAGGCTTTGCGTGGCCGCGCCGCGAGCGCCGGGCGCCAGCGCTTCGGCCAACTCCATGTTGGCCGCGTACTCGCTTGTGGGGCAATAGACGATGGCGTCTTCGCCGGTATCGGCGATCACTTGAAACTCATGCGACAGGTCACCACCGATGGCGCCGGTGTCGGCCGCCACAGCGCGGTACTGCAGGCCAAAACGGTCAAAGATGCGTCGGTACGCGGCAAACATGCCTTGGTAGCTGACCGCCGCAGCCGCCGCGTCGCGGTCGAACGAATACGCGTCCTTCATCGTGAACTCGCGGCCACGCATGATGCCGAAACGGGGGCGCCGCTCGTCGCGAAACTTGGTCTGAATGTGGTAGAAATTTTTCGGCAGCTGCTTGTAGCTGCGCAGCTCTTGGCGGGCGATGTCGGTCACCACTTCTTCAGACGTGGGCTGAATGATGTAGTCGCGGTCGTGGCGGTCTTTGACCCGCATCAGCTCGGGCCCCATCGTGTTGAATCGCCCCGTCTCCTGCCACAGTTCGGCGGGCTGCACCACGGGCATCAGCAGCTCAACTGCGCCCGCGCGCGCCATCTCTTCGCGGATGATGGCCTCCACTTTGCGAATCACACGCAAGCCCATCGGCATGTAGTTGTAAATGCCCGCGCCCAGGCGCTTGATCATGCCGGCGCGCATCATCAATTGATGGCTCACCACCTCGGCGTCGGCCGGGGCTTCTTTCAGGGTGGAGATGAAGAACTGTGAGGCTTTCATGGGGGCTGGGCTCGGGTGTAGGCACAGGCCGCGATGGCCTTGTTGCGCTTGAGAGGGGCGGCTGCAGGCCTTGGGCCGTGGCGACGGTATGGCCTGTCACACGGCTGAAAAGCATGCGGGTTAGCGAGGGTTCGCGGGCCGCACACAAGCGGTGCAATAATGAAATTAATACAGAAATTGGGGTTTGATTATGCTCGACAGGGAAGGCTTCAGGCCCAACGTCGGCATCATCCTGCTCAACTCGCGCAACCAGGTGTTCTGGGGAAAACGGCTTCGAACTCACTCGTGGCAGTTCCCCCAAGGCGGCATCAAATATGGCGAGTCGCCAGAGCAGGCGATGTTGCGCGAGTTGCATGAAGAAGTCGGCTTGCTGCCTGAGCATGTGCGCATCTTGGCGCGCACGCGTGACTGGCTGCGCTATGAGGTGCCTGAGCACTTCATCCGCAAAGATGCCCGGGGTCACTACCGGGGCCAAAAACAGATCTGGTTCCTGCTGCGCCTGACCGGCCTGGACAGCGACCTTGACCTGCGCGCCACCAACCACCCTGAGTTCGACGCCTGGCGTTGGAACGAGTACTGGGTGCCGCTGGAGTTGGTGATCGAGTTCAAGCGTGACGTGTACCAGATGGCCTTGAACGAACTGGCGCGGTTTCTGCCCCGGGTGAACCACCCGAACCGCTATCTGCGTGCGGGCATGCGCGCCTTTCACCAGGAGGGCGAGGGCTACGACGCAGGTCACGACGCCCTTCTCAATCACCCCGAGGGTGATGAGGTGCCGTCTGAGCCGCAACTCGAGCCGCACCTTCAGCAGCACCTCAGCCGGCCGGCAGACACCGAGCGCTGAGGCGCACGTCAGGCGTTTTCTTCGCCCCAAGGCAACATCAGCGCCAGCAGCAAGAGCTTTTGAAACTCGGGCTCAAAACGGTCGATGATGGCCTGCGGGTCGGGGCACATCGCGGCGTCGGTGATGAGCCCAAACTGCACGCCGCCGGCGTAGCTCAGGATGCTCACCCCCACGCCCACGTCACCCGACGCGGGCACCCAGAACATGGTTTGCCGCAGCGTGGCGCCACACAGCTTGAGCGGCTCGCTCGGGCCGGGCACGTTGGTCATCACGGCCGTGGTTTTCTTGGAAAACATGCCCAGCACAAGATCTTGCACTGGCTTGATGAACAGCCCCGTCACCGCCAGCACGCCAAAGGCCAGCAAGGGCTGGTAGCTGCCCTTGAGCTGGTTCATGCGTGCGCGCACCGCGTACACCCGCTCCACCGGGTTGACTATGCCAATGGGCAGCACCAGTGGCGCCAGGCCAAAGCGATTACCAAGCTGCCAGGCCTTCTCAAGTGGGCGCAAATTGACGGGCACCATGGCGCGGATCTCAGCGCCCGTGATGTCGTCACCCTGCGCCTGCAACCATCCGCCAATGGCACCCGACACGCAAGACAGCAAGACATCATTGATCGAACAATTCAAGCTGCGGCCCACGGTCTTGACCACGTCCAACGGCACTGGCTCGCTCCAGGCCACCACCTTTTTGCCCATCGGCTTGCCCTTGAGGCGGGTGTGGGTGTCGTCGGACATCATCACCAGCGCGGCCACGTCGCCCACCACCTGCAGCCCCGTGCGCGCCATGTCGATCGACGAGCCCACCAGGGGCTGCTTGGGGTGGGCCAACAAATCGATGGACTTGGCCACGCCGTCACCCGACAGCGTCAAGGCCTTGACCGCCATGTCGGTCAGGGGCTTGAGCACGCTGTCGGTGAGCCAGCCCTTGTCGTGCTCGTCGGCCTCGCCGTGCGAGGCCCGCCGCTTGGGCGGATCCTGGCCACCATCGGTGATGGAGTTCATCACCGAGATCAGCGCGATGCCGTCGCCAATGCAGTGGTGAATGCGGGCAATCAGCGCGCAGCCGCCTTCGTAGTGCTCGATCAAATGAAACTGCCACAGCGGCCGCTCGGGATCAAGTGGCGTGACCGCCAGCGTGCCGCACAAGGCTTGCAGCGCCTCGCGCTCACTTTGGCCATGCAGCGGCAAAAGCTCGGCCGCCACCACGTGCAGGTCGATGTCGAACTCATCATCGTCAACCCAGTTCGCGCCCATGGCGTCGGCCACGGCAATTTGCCCAAAACGTTCATATTTGAGCAAGCGGCTGTTGATGCGCTCGCGCAGCGCCGCCAGGGTGATGGCCGGCGTCAGCAACCAGACGCCCACGATCATCATCAGATTGACGTCGTTGTCCATGCGCAGCCACGCGGTGTCCACGCGCGTCATGCGGCGCTCGGTGTGTCGGGCTGAAGGTTGGGCTGCCTGTCGGGCCGCGCGTTCGCGCGGGCGCGGCGGCGCGTTGGGGGTCGCTTCGGCAGTCATTCGGCGGTCTCTTTCATTGTTTTCGGCGGGGCTTCTACCGTGCGCTCGCTAACGCCATGACACCCGCCATGACACCCGCCATGACACCCGCCATGACACCCGGAACCACCGACGATGCTGGGTAACATGCACTGCGTCAAGACCGATTTTCACGTACTGGAGACCCCTCAATGGCCAATATCAAAGCACTCTTTGAGCAAGCAAGCGTCGACAGCAAGGGCTTGCCCGAGAAGCCCGACAACATGACCCTGCTCAAGATTTACGCCCTGTACAAACAAGGCAGCCTGGGCGATGTTGATGGCAAGCGCCCAGGCTTCACCGACATGGTGGGCCGTGCCAAATGGGATGCCTGGAACGGCCTCAAAGGCACGCTACCAGCGCAAGCGATGCAGGACTACATCGACCTGATCGAGTCGCTGAAGTAGGCCTGCCGCAGCGGCTACTTCTTCTTGGCGGTGGCGGCTTTGCTGGCCTTGACCGCCGGGGCTTTGGCGGCAGCGGCGCCCAACAAGGCGTCGAGGTTTTTTTCGATCTCGGCCTCGATGGTTTTGGAAAACGCGCCCAGCAAAAAACCCAGCTTGGCTTGCAGATCAAAGTGATCGGCGGCCACGTTCAGCGTGCCATTGACGCCACTGCGCGTGAACTCCACCGTGTCGCTGGTTTCGCCCTCGATCACGGTGCAGGTCATGTCGAACTCCGCTTCAACTTGCTCGGCCCAGGCCCAGGCCACCTCGCGTGCTTTGGTGAGTCCAAGTCGGTGGTCACGGTGAATGCTGATATCGGCCATGTGGCGTGGTCTCCGTTGAACAAGTTCAGGGTGAGGCGGGCGACAAGCTCAGCAGCGCTGGGTCGCGTTGGTCCTTGGGCAAAGCAGCGAGTTGGCGCACGGCCTCATGCAGGCGCTCAAAGTTTCGGCCCCCGCGCTCAAACAAGGCCTCAAATGCGGGCACCCAGCCATCGTACGCAGCCAACAGCGCCAAGCTGGCGTTGTTGGCCTGGGCAAACCAGGCGTCATAAGCACCGTAACCCGCCCAAGGCCCGCCGGGCGTGGCCTTGAGTGCGGCATGGTCAGCCCGCATGCCGGCCAGCAGCTCGGCCTTTTTCACCCGCTTTTGATCCTCTGTAGCGTCGCTTTGGTAGAGCGCCAACAAGGCCGCGCGGGTGCGCCCGGTGAGCCTGCGGAAATCACGCTGGCGCTGCACCACTGCGGGGTCGTCGCCGGCACGCCCGGTGGCCGCCACCCAACGCGCCAAGCCCAGCCGCTCAACCGCCGTGGCGTAAGACTCGTTGAACTGCGTATCGCCGCTGACATAGACCACCTGGTGTGCCAACTCATGGAACATCAGCCGCGCCAACGCGGGCTCGGTGCCGCTCACAAAGGTGTTGAGCAACGGATCCCCACCAAGCCAGTTGGTCCAGCCCAGCGTGCTGTAGGCCGGCACGCCGTAGACGCTCACTTCAAGGCCTAGGCCGCGCTGAAGCCGCGCCTCGGCATGGGCCGCTTTACGCTTGAAATAGCCCCGGTAGCCAACACAGCCCATCAGCGGGTAACACCAGGTTTTGAGTGTCAGCGACAACTCGGGCGCGGCCACCACGTTCCATACTGCCGTCGAGCGGCCCAGGTCGGCGTAGCGGCGGTAGCTGGCGTTGTCGGGCAGCGCCAGCTCGCTCACGGCAAAAGCATGCATTTGCTGAGACAACTGCAAGCGTTCGCGCAAGGCGGCGGGCGTGGTCGGGTCGGCCAACCAGTCGGCCACCGTGCGGGCGCGCCGCATCAAATCCAGGTGGCCGCGCAGCGATTGCAGGGTGTAGCCCAGCAAGCCCGGCGACGCGCCTGCGACCCGCTCCGGTGCAGCAGTGTGTGCGGTGTCGGGTGCGGTGTCGGGCGCGGTGTCGGGCGCGGTGCTCGACGTCAGGCCTGCTGGCGCGCTGGCGGATTCACCCACGCGGGCCCCACCCGCCGCGCAGCCACTGCCCAGGCAAACCGCAAGCAGCGCGCCAAACAGCCCAGCGACGCGCACGCATTGGGCGGTGGCACCTCCAGCCAAGCAGGCCAGCCGGCTCAAGCGGCTTCCACCTCAACCAGGCAATCGTAGAAGGTGGGCCCGCGGCCGATATCGGTCAGCGCCTGGCTGGTGAGCTCGTTGACGTTGCTGCCATCCACGCCCAGCTTGCGCCACCACACGCCCAGGCCGTTGACCACGCCGGGCCTGGCCCGCAGGCCCACCGAGGCTTTGCTGCGGTAGCTGCCGCGGTCATTGAAGACACGCACCATAGCGCCATCAGCGATGCCGCGCGCGGCGGCGTCCACCGGGTGCAGCTCCACCAAGGGCTCGCCCTCAATGCTGCGCAAGCTCTTGACGTTGACGAAGGTGGAGTTCAAAAAATTGCGCGCCGGGGGTGAAATCATAGCCAGCGGATAACGCGCAGCCAGCGTAGGCGACGAGGTTGGGCTTTCATGCGGCGGCACGTAGTCGGGCACGCCCAAGCCAGGCACAAAAACTTGCACGCGGCCGTTAGCGGTGGCAAAACCGCCGTTGGCAAACGGCGCCTCGGGCAGCGCCAGCTTCACCCAGCCCTGAGTGCTGAGCTGCTCAAAATCCAGCGTAGGCACGGCTTGGCGGGCGAGCTGCTCATCAGTGTGTGCAAAACAAGGGTCGGTGAAACCCATGCTGGCCGCCAGCTCGCGAAAGATCTGCGTATTGGGTTTGGCCTGGCCCTGCGGCTCAATGGCCGGGTGGTTGATCAGCACGTAGGTGTGGCCGTAGCTGGTGTGCACGTCCAGGTGCTCCAGCTGGGTGGTGGCGGGCAGCACGTAGTCGGCGTGGTCGGCGGTGTCGGTCAAAAAATGCTCCAGCACCACCGTGAACAAATCAGCGCGCGCGAACCCGGCCACCACCTTGATTGAGTCGGGCGCCACCGCCACCGGGTTGCTGTTGTAGACGATCAGCGCCTCGATCTTGGGGCCGAAGGTGGCCGAGGCCTCGCGCAGCAAATCGTCGCCAATCGTGCTCATGTTGATGGTGCGCGGGTTGCGCCCGGCCAGCAAATCGGGGCGCTGCAAGGCGGCGTCGTCCTTGGCCTGTTTGAACCAACCCGAGGCCGACAACAGCAGCCCACCGCCGGGCTGGCGCCAAGCGCCAATCAGGCAAGGCAAAAGTGCGATCAGGCGCACGGCATTGCCGCCGCCGTGGCAGCGCTGCATGCCGTAGTTCAGCCGGATGGCCGCTGGCCGCGCATGGGCGTAATCGTGGGCCAGGCCGCGCACCTGATCGGCCGTCAAGCCGCACACCTCGGCTACACGCTCGGGCGGCCAGGCCAGGGCCTTGTTGCGCAGCGCGTCAAAACCGTCCACGTGCTGTCCGATGTAATCCTCGTCCAGCCAGCCCCGCACGATCAGTTCATGCATCAGGCCCAGGGCCAAAGCACCGTCGGTGCCGGGCAGCAAAGCCAGGTGCTCATGGCATTTATCAGCGGTTTCGGTGCGTCGGGGGTCAATGCAGATCAGCTTGGCGCCATCGCGCTTGGCTTGCTGGGCAAAGGTCCAAAAATGCAGGTTCGAGGCGATCGAGTTGCTGCCCCAAATCAGAATCAAACGGCTGTGAGCGTATTGCTCCAGGTGCATGCCCAGCTTGCCGCCGTAGGTGGCGGCCAGCGCCTCGCCACCCGCGCTGGAGCAGATGGTGCGGTCTAGCCGCGACGCGCCCAGCTGGTTGAAAAACCGCGCGGCCATGCTTTCGCCTTGCAGCAAGCCCATGGTGCCCGCGTAGCTGTAGGGCACGATGGCCTGGGCGTCCCGGGCGGCGATGGTGTGCAATTTGGCGGCGATGTCGGCCACGGCCTCGTCCCAGCTCACCGTCACAAATTGCCCCGCACCCTTGGGGCCAACACGCTTGAGCGGCGTCAGCACGCGCTCGGGGTGGTAGCTGCGCTCGGCATAGCGCGACACCTTGGTACACAGCGCGCCGTGGGTGGGCGGGTGATCGGGGTCGCCCGCCACCTTGATCACCCGGCCCGCCTGCACACTGATCTTCAGCGCGCAAGTGTCGGGGCAATCGTGGGGACAAGCGCCGCGCACGGTGAGCACGGGCGGGGTGATGGCGGTGATGGGCGCGGTGATGGGCGCGGTGATGGGCGTGCTGGTGGGCGTGCTGGTGGGCGGCATGGCATTGGCGGCGTCGCTGTTCATGCAAACACTATTGCACAAGCGGCCGAACCCCCGCATAAATCAGGGCGTGACGGCCAACAGGGCTTGAAGTGAGCCCCCAGGTCGACGACAGACGTCGTCCGGCCCTCGAGGGGGATGAGTCAAGTGGCCAAGCAACATTGACTCATGATCAATTTGCTAATGTTCGTCTTCATGGGGCGCGGGAGCGAGTAGGCTTCCGGGTCCTTGAACTGATCCGCCGCCCATGTCCGCAGTCGCCCCCCGCCGCACCGCTCTTCATCAACTGCTGGGCATCGGCGCCGCACTCAGCCTGCCAGCGTTTGGCCAAGCCGACAAACCGCTGGTGCTGGGCCAGTCGGCCGCCACCACCGGGCCCGCCGCGCAACTGGGCATCCAGATGCACCACGGCGCCAAGCTGTGTTTCGACGCCATCAACGGCCAAGGCGGCATTGCCGGGCGCCCCATTGAGCTGCGCTTGCTGGACGATGGCTACGAGCCCGACCGCTGCAAGGCCAACACCGAGTTATTCATCAGCCAGGACGTGTTTGCGCTGTTTGGCTATGTGGGCACGCCCACGTCCTTGGCCGCCCTGCCCCGCGTGAAGCTTGAAAAGATCCCGTTTTTTGGCCCCTTCACCGGGGCCGAAGCCCTGCGTGACCCCTTTGCCCGCAACGTGTTCCACGTGCGCGCCTCGTACTTTGATGAAACCGCGCTGATCGTGCGCCAACTTGTCGAACTGGGGCTCAAGAAGATAGCTGTTTTCCGCCAGGACGACAGCTATGGCCAGGCGGGCCTGGACGGCGTTCAGCGGGCCTTGGCCGGCCACGGCCTGGAGCCCGTGGCGGTAGGCCTGGTGCAGCGCAACTCGGTGGACGTGGCGGCGGCGGTGGCCACCATCTTGGCCAAGCGGCCCGACGCGGTGGTGCAGATCAGCGCCTACAAAAGCTGCGCCGCGTTCATCCGTCAGGCGCGCCAGGCGGGTTATGGCGGCACGTTTTACAACGTCAGCTTTGTGGGCGCTCAAGCGCTGGCCGATGAGTTGGGCAAACAAGGCAATGGTGTGATGATCAGCCAGGTGATGCCTTACCCGTTCAGCACCACCAGCGCCATCGCGCGGGACTACCTGGAGGCCCTGCAAAAGTCGGGCGGCGGCACACGGCCCAACTACTCCAGCATGGAAGGCTATGTCGCAGCCAGAGTGTTTGCCGAAGGCCTGCGCCGCGCCGGCCGCAACCCCACCCGCGACAGCCTGATCGCGGCGCTTGAGGGCCTTCAGCGCTGGGATTTGGGCGGGTTCCAGATCAACTTCGGGCCCCGGAGCCACGCGGCGTCGCACTTTGTCGAGCTGACCATGTTGACTGAAGACGGCCGCGTGCGCCGGTAGGCCCGGGCCAGCCGGCAAACCGCGCAGGCCACCGCCCCACGATGACCGCTTCGCCCGTCCGGCCATGGCACGCGTCGTAAACTGAAAAAATCGCCCGCTTGCGTGCCATCACAGGTGGCCAGCAGGCTGTATTTTTTAGGAGCCGCCTGATGCACCTGATTGAATCCATCCTGGCCGATGCCGCTTGCATCACCACGCTGCGCCGAGACATCCACGCGCACCCTGAGCTGTGCTTCAAGGAGCAGCGCACTTCAGACGTGATCGCCCAGGCGCTCACCGAGTGGGGCATTCCGGTGCATCGGGGCCTGGGCACCACGGGCGTGGTGGCGATCATCAAAAACGGCACATCCCACCGCGCCGTTGGCTTGCGCGCCGACATCGACGCCCTGCCCGTGACCGAGCGCAACCAGTTTGCCCACGCCAGCCGCCACCCCGGCAAGATGCACGCCTGCGGCCACGACGGCCACACCGCCATGCTGCTGGCGGCGGCCAAGCACCTGTCGCGGCACCGCAACTTCGACGGCACGGTCTACTTGATCTTCCAGCCGGCCGAAGAAGGCGGCGGCGGCGCGCGCGAGATGATCAAGGACGGCCTGTTCGAGAAGTTCCCGATGGAGGCGATGTTCGGCGCGCACAACTGGCCCGGCATGGCGGTCGGCCAGTTCGCGTTGAAGAGCGGGCCGTGCTTTGCGAGCAGCAACGAGTTCAAGATCGCGATCCACGGCAAGGGCGCGCATGCCGCGATGCCGCACAACGGCATCGACCCGGTGCCCGTGGCCTGCCAGCTGGTGCAGGCGTTCCAGACCATCATCAGCCGCAACAAGCGGCCCATCGATGCGGGCGTGATCTCGGTGACGATGATCCACACCGGCGAGGCCACCAACGTTGTGCCCAACAGCTGCGAGATCCAGGGCACGGCGCGCACCTTCACGCTGGAAGTGCTCGACCTGATCGAGGCGCGCATGCGCGAGATCACCGAACACACTTGCGCCGCGTTCCAGACGACGTGCGAATTCGAGTTCAAGCGCAACTACCCGCCGACCATCAACCACCCCGCCGAGACCGAGTTCGCGCGCCAGGTGATGAGCGATCTGGTCGGCGCCGACAACGTGCAGGAGTTCGAGCCGACGATGGGCGCCGAAGACTTCAGCTTCTTCCTGCTTGAAAAGCCCGGCTGCTACTTCCTGATCGGCAATGGTGACGGCAGCCACCGCATGAACTACGAAGGAACCGGCCACGGCATGGGCCCCTGCATGCTGCACAACCCGAGCTACGATTTCAACGACGATCTGATCCCGCTGGGTGGCACGCTGTGGGTCAATCTGGCCGAGAAGTGGCTCAACACAGCGCGTTGATTGGATGACTGACGCCGCCGCCACCGCCAGCCAACACTTCGCGCAGACCTACGCGCAGGCGCGCGGCAAATTCCTCGCCGCCGCCGAAGCGGCTGGCCTCGATGTCGAAAGCCACGCCCACCCGATGCTGGGCCGTGAAGGCGAGCCGCTGGCGATGGACGTGCTGCGCGATGGCCCGAAAGATGCCCGCTCGCTGCTCATCGTCAGCAGCGCCTGCCACGGCGTCGAGGGCTATTGCGGCTCGGGCGTACAGACCGCCCTGCTCGGCCACGAGGCATGGCGAACCGCCGCCCATGAGGCCGGCGTGGCCGTGCTCTACATCCATGCGCTGAACCCGTACGGCTTCTCGTGGTGGCGTCGCACGACGCACGAGAACGTCGACCTGAACCGCAACTTCCACGACTTCCATGCGCCGCTGCCGCACAACGTGGCCTACGACGAACTGGCCGCGCTGATCGTGCCACCCATGTGGCCGCCAGCGGGCGAAGGCGAAGCCATGCTGCAGCGTTTTGCGCAGGAACGTGGTGTGCCTGCCATGCAGGCCGCCATCACGGGCGGCCAATACGCGCACCCGGAAGGCCTGTTCTACGGCGGCCACAGCCCGACCTGGA
>JAYWDK010000274.1:0-4403 GCA_043779845.1 Betaproteobacteria bacterium
TGGGTGGCGTGGCTGTGGTAGCCGGTGTCAACCAAGGTGGCGCCTTGCTGCGTGGTTTGTCCGGGGCCGAACACGATGTTGTTGGCCGACAACCAACCGCGCACCAGCCACTGGGCGCCCAGGGCGTGCAGCGTGTTCTGGATGGCGGGATGGGGCGGCGGCGCGCTGGGCGGGGCAGGGTGGGTCGGGCGGGTGGCAGGCATGGGGGTATTCAAGCACAGGCCCTGCGCGGCGTTTTGGCGCCGGGTAGATCAGGGCAGGTAGCGCAGCGGGTCGGTGCTGGGCGGGGCCTTGGCGCCCGCTGCGGGGGCTGTTGCGGAGGCTGTGGCGGCGCCAACCCGGGTGGCGGCGTCCGGCGCAAACAGCGCGGCCACCAGCGCCCGCTCACGTTCGGCGATAGGTTCCAAGAATTCTTTGGCGCCTTTCATATGGCCAAAGGCATCAAAGCCGGCCTCGAGAAAACGCTGCAAATCACCCAGGCCAGCGGCCTTGGCGGGGCTGCGCATCAAGCGCAAGCTTGAGCGCATCAGGGGCTTGCGGGTGTAGCCGTCCATCGCCTGGCCAATGCCCAGCGTGAGCTCGATTTGCAGCGCGCGCGCGGGCTCCCGGCCCGTGGCCTGCCACGCACGCACATAGGCTTGGGGGCGGATCCGGGGCGGGCCGGACAACGGCGTTGTGAGGTGGCGCGCCGTGCTGTCGTCCAGCGTTTCACTCAGGGCGTGCAACTCGCCGAGCTTTTCAACGGTGCCCACCAGATCGTGCGGAAACAGCCGCACCAAGGCAGGCACTACCCGCGCAAATTGCGCGTCACGCTGGGCAAATTCTTGGGGCCCGTACAGCTCGTCCAGAAAAAACCGTGCCGCAGGGCCATATCGCGCGCTGGCCAGCAGATCGGCATAGGTGGCTGAAAAACGCAACGCTTGATAGGTTTTGAGCGCCCGCACGCGCGCCGCCTGGGCTGGGTCGGCCTGTTGGCTGGCGCGCAGTTGCTCAACCGTTTGCAGATGCGCGAGGATCATTTCGGCGTGGGGCGAACTCATACCCGCAGCCTAACGCGCCAGCGGGCGTGGCCGCGCTGGGACAGAGCTTGCCGCTTGCTTGCGGTCAAAAGCACCGTGCCGGCGCGGCGCCGGAGGTTCAATCGTCCAGGTCGTGCAGCAGGCTCAGCGTGGGCTCGATGCCCAGGTTCAACAAGTGGGCGATCTCGTCCACGTCATCGGGCAGGGCCGGGTTGTCCCAACCCTGGGCGCTGTGACGGGCCAACCGGATCGCCAATTGCACGTTGCGCACCTTGGCCGATGGGCTGCTGTGGTCGTCGCTGATCTGCACCAGCAAATCGGGCAGGCCCCAGGCCTTCATCAAGGCTTGCTGCAACTCGCCGAGCTCGATGTGAATTTGCGCGCGCTGGGCGTCAATCGAGCGTTTGCCGGGCTCGTCTTGCTGGCGCTGCCGGATGGCCAGCGCCATGGCCGGGGCATGCACCCAGAGCAGCATCTCGGCAAAGTCGTGCAGCAGCGCGGCCTCGTAGATCACGGCGGCATCGTGGTCGCCGCGGTGCACCGCAAAGCCCAGCGCAAAGTGGGCCGCGCGGCGCGCGCGCCGCAGCACCTGGCGCAGGCCGTCCAGCGCGTCAGCGTGCTTGAGCAGGCGCTGCTCCAGCGTGGGTTGTGGGCCAAAGTCGCGGAAAAACGGCGTGATGCCCAACATCACCAAGGCCTCGGTGACGGTCTCCGCCTCGGCCTCGTCGCGGCCCCGGCGCAGCGCCGCCACGTGGCGCAGCAACTTCAAGGTCATCAGCGGGTCGCCGCCCAGGCTGTCGGCCAGCAAGTGGGCGTCGGCGGCGTCCTCGTTGCCGCGCCATTCTTCAAGACATTCGGCCGTGCTCTCCTGCACCGGGATCTCGCGGGCATCAAACGCGGCCAGCCAGCCCGAGACGTCACGCAAGGCGGTGGTGATGAAAGTGGGTTCGGGCACTGCTGGGGTTGGTTCGGGCTCGGCCATGGCGCACCTTTTGGGCAATACGTCTGGCTGATATCGGCGCGCCTGGGCAAAACATGAGGCCGGGCAGCCAGCGTGCTGGCTGGCCGGCCGCGTTACAGCCGCGTGACCCCCGGCAGGTGGGCTATCAGTTGGCCGTCAAGGTAGAGCGCCCCTTCAGGCGCGCCCGCCTCGGCGTAAAACTCCAGCACGGGCGGGCTCGTCACGCTGGCCCGGGGCGCTGGGGCGGCGAGCCTGCGTGCCATGCGGGCCAGCAAACGGCTGGCCTGTCGCAAAACGGTGGCGGCAAAGTGCCGCAGGGCGCTGGGGCGCGGGGCGCTGAGCTGCCCGGCGGCTTGGCTGATGAACGGGCCGTGGCGGCCGTAGAGGCTCTTGGTCATGGCAGTCTCCGGTGGCGCTTGTGGCCCGCTGGGGGCCTGACGCCGGATGTGTCAGGAAATGGGCTGTCGTTCGTGCTGCAACTCGCGGCGCAGCGCGCGCTGGGCGCGTTGTCGGTGCGCGCTGGCCGACTTTTGATGCACACCAGCCAGACGTTGCCGGGCAGCGGCGACCAGCGGATTGCGGGGCTTGCGGGTGACGAGGGTGATCTTCATGACGGCTCCTTGGCACGGCATGCGTGCGTGGCTGACTGGGGACAAACGGCTGACGCGGCGAGCGGTGCGGCTGGGCGGCACGGCGGCGTGTGCGTGGTGAATATTGGCACCCCAAGGGCTTGAAACCCCGGTTGCTTGCCTCAATGATAAACAAATATTTATCTTGCGCAAGAGATTTGCGCAGTGCCGCCGCAGCGCCGCGGAAACACCCGCAGCACACGCGGCGCGCCCGGGCCGCAGCCTGCTCGCGTGATCCATCCCGAGTGCCTGGATTTGAGGCGGTTGTTGGCGCCCGTCGCGGGCCCCTGGTTCAGCGCTTGCGCTTGAGTGGCGCCACGCCAGCCTGGGTGCGCGCAAACAGCGCCAAGTCGTCGGCGACCGACGAAGCCGGCTTGCTCGAAGCCGTGCTAACGCGTGCCGTGGGCGACGCCACGGGCTGTGGGGTGAGCACCTCGCCCAGCAGATCGAGCAGCCGGGTGCGGGCCCGCTGCGGATGCCGACGGTAGTAGGTGAGCACCAGGCCGACGATAAAGCGCTCGTCGTCGTCTTGCGGCTGCGTGGACGGTGAGGTCGCACCGACTGCCGAGGCCGCCGGCGCATGGTTGGCCACGCCACCGATGGCGCCGGATGCGCGCGATGCGTCGGCACCGTGAGGCACGTCCATCCAGCCCACCGGCTTGCGGCACAGTTGTTCAAATTGACGCGCCAGGCGCTCACCGATCTGCCGCGACCGGCTCTTGATCTGGCTCCAGTAACTGGGCTGGATTTGCAGGCGCTCGGCAAAGCGGCTCTCCAGCCCACGCAGCGTGGCAGCGTCTGGGGTTTTGATGGTGGCCTGCACAAACTCGTCAAACAGCCGCATCGCGTTGTCAAGGCGGATGCGCGCCACATCAGGCACGGGATTCATGCCCGCATGATAAATGGCGCTTGCCTCAATTTGGCGCCTGTACCGATGCAGCGGCGGGCAATGCGGCGGGCACGGGCGGCGCCAGATGGTCGAGGTCGGGCCGGCGCCAGGGGTCGATGTGGGTCATCAGGTTGAGCACCCGGTGGCGCTGCAACACCCGTTGGCGGGCCAGCACGCTGATGTCGTGCCCGGCCTCCACGCTGATCGTGGCGTCCACCTCCAGGTGGGCGTCCACCACGATCATGTCGCCCATCTTGCGGGTGCGCACGTCGTGCACGGCGGCCACGCCCGGGGTCTCAAGCAGGGTGCGGGTGATGGCCGCCACCTCTTGCTCGTTCACCGCGCGGTCCATCAGATCATGCAGGGCGTCCCAGCCAAACGACCAGCCCATCCTGGCCACCATCAAGCCCACGATCAGTGCGGCGATGGGATCAAGAATGGGGTAGCCCATCAGGTTGCCGGTGATGCCCAGGCCCACCACCAGGGATGATGCGGCGTCCGAGCGCGCATGCCACGCGTTGGCCACCAACATGCTGGACTTGACACGCTTGGCCACCGCCAGCATGTAGCGAAACAGCGTTTCTTTGGCCACCAGCGCGCCGCCCGCCACCCACAGCGCGATGACGTGCACCTGTTGCACCGTCTCGGGGTTTTCAAGCTTGCGCACCGCCGACCACAGCATGCCCACGCCCACTGCCAGCAGCAGCACGCCCAGCACCAGGGAGGCTGCGGTCTCGAACCGCTGGTGGCCGTAGGGGTGGTCCTCGTCGGCCTCTTTCTGGCTGTGGTGGCTGGCCAGCAGCACCCCAAAATCGGCCACCAGATCGGACAGCGAGTGGATGCCGTCGGCCACCAGGCCTTGCGATTTGGCCAGCACGCCGGCGGTGATCTGGCTCACCGTGAGC
>JAYWDK010000275.1:0-4401 GCA_043779845.1 Betaproteobacteria bacterium
AAACGTGTTCGAGCTTGTTGCGCTGGGCCTGGTCCAACGACTCATCGGGGTGGGTGAAGTAGGCGCAGGAGTACACCTGCTGCTCGTCCAGCCACAGGCCGTAGAAGGTGTTGGAGACGTCGTAGTGAAACGAGATGGCGGCGCGGTCGCTGTCCTTGGAGTGGCGGTGCGAGAAGCGCCTTGCGATGCGTGAGGCCAGCGTGTCTGCGGGTTTGAGCGTGCTGGCGATTCGGGTCGGCAGGCGCGTGGCATCGCGCAGCAGGGCCAGCTTGTCGCGCCAACTCAGGTTCAAACGCTCCAAGTGGGCCTTCAAGGTAAGGGCGTCGTAAATGTCGCCCTCGAAATCCAGCACACCCTGGAAGTAAGCGTCGGCCAGCAGGACCGGGTTGCGGTCCAGCACGATGCGGCGCAGCACCAGCGGATCCCGCACCACCAGCGTGAAACTGGGCGCTTCTCCCATCGGCACATGCAGCCGGTCGTCCCACAGCCGCAGTGCCACGACCCCTTCATAGCCGCGCATCAGGCGATCAAAGATGCGAATGGCCAGTTGATGGGCCGTGCTGGGCGTCAACGCAAAGTGCGGATCAGGGCGCAAAGGCATGTTCATGGTACGGACTCCTCGTGGTTAGGGGCTCAGCGGACTTCTCGATGCGGCGACCAGGCCGACACCGCGAACTCGATCTCGGTCGCCCGGCTGGGCAGCTTCACGAACAGACGGAAACGGTAGGGGCCGCTCTTGGCGGTCGAGAACACTTGCCCGTAGCTCATCTGGCCGTCGACGCGCATGGGCGTGAGGTACTTGGGCGGCTCGTCCACGATGCCGCTTTCACTGAGCTGGGCGCGCAGCACGGCGTCCTCGATGCGTTTGCCCTCGGCATTGAAGAGGGCCACGACCAGGTGATGGACCTGGCCCCCATCGCTCGGGACGCCGCCGTGCATGTCTTCCAGCGAGTGCTTGTCCGACACGACGGCGGCGGGCACCAGTCCCCAGTACAGCACCACCCCCTCGCGCACGAGGCGCGCTTGCGCCAGGGTCATGGACGGCGCGAGTGCGAGCAGGATCAGCGCGAACAGCGCAATGAGTTTGATGCGGAGGTAGAACATGGTGGTCTCCTGTTGGTTTCAGTTGAGTTTCAAGGCCTGGCCTCGTCGGACAGGGTAATGAACGGATGGCTGGCCAGGTAGTGCTTGGCATAGGCCAGTTCTCCGCGTGCCTGCGCGTGCAGGGTGAACAGGGGGCTTGCGGCTTGAACTTCATCCCCCAACTTCACATGAAGCTCAAGACCTGCCGTCGGGGCGCCTGGCGCGCCGGCCAGTTTAGCGACGCGCGCCAGGCGTCGGCTGTCGATGCCGCTGACGTAGCCATTGCGTTCAGCGGTCACCGGCTCGCGCAGCGGTGCGACGCCGGGCTCGCGCAGACTGCCCTGGGCCTCGCAAATCGCTTGAAACTTGGTCCAGGCCGCGCCGCTGTCGAGCAGGCGCCAAGCCTCAGAGCGGCCCGTGCCGGGGATGCTGTGGCCGCAGAACTCCAGCAGCTCACCGGCCAGCAGCAGCGCGCGCATGCGCAAGTCCACGGGTGCCGCAGCCGCGCCGCGCAGCACGGCCAGCACATCGTGGGCTTCGAGCGCCGGGCCGATGCCACGCCCCACTGGCTGCGCACCACGCGTGCGCAGCACCCGCAGGTGCAGGCCGTTCGCGGCAGCCACCTGCTCCAGCAAGGTTTGCAGGCGCTGTGCGTCTTCCTCACTGCGCAATTTGGCGGTGGGCCCCACCGGGATGTCGATCACGGCGTGGGTGGCCCCGGCGGCGATTTTTTTGGACAGCACCGAGGCCACGAGCTGGGCGTCGCTGTCCAGGTCCAGCGGGCGCTCAACGCGGATCAGCACGTCGTCAGCCGGGCTCAAGGTCAGCGCGCCGCCCCAGACCAAACAAGCGCCTTCGCGCTCCACCACGCGGCGCATCGCCGCCAAGTCCAGGTCAACGCGGGTCAGCGTCTCCATCACGTCGGCCGTGCCGGCGGGCGAGGTGATGGCGCGTGACGAGGTCTTGGGCATGGTCAGCCCTGCTGCGGCCACGATGGCGACAACGATGGGCGTCGTGCGGTTGCCCGGCAGGCCGCCCACGCAATGCTTGTCGGCAATCGGGCTGCGGCCCCAGTTGATGCGGTCGCCGACCTTGACCATGGCACGCGTCAGGTCAATGGTCTCTTGCAAGTCCATGCGGCCCCCGGCGCAGGCGCTCACGAACGCGGCGATGTGCAGGTCGGAGTAGCGGCCCGCCGCCACGTCCCCGATGATGGCGTCCAGCGCGGGGGCATCGAGCCGGTGGCCGTAAATTTTGGCGCGCATCGCGCTCAGCGAGTCGAGTGTGGGTGCGTGAGCCACGCCGATGGCGTCGCCCGGCTCAGCGGCCAAAGCCTGCCAGGCACGGGTGGACAGGCTGGCCTCGCCCGGTGCCAACAGGTCGGAGTGCACCACGTTGAGCGTGGCCAGGATGCGCTGGCCGCGCAAAGCCACCTCCAGCCGTGTCTGCGCTTCAAAGCCTTCGGCGCGGCAAACATGGCAGTCGCCACGCATGTAAATCACATGCTCCCGCTGGGTGTCAATGCCCAGTGGTTTCAGGTGAAGTGCATGCGTGTTCATGCCGTGATCTCCACGCTCTGCCCCAGCCGGGGCACCGTGACGGGCCAGCCCAGTTCGCGCTCGATGCGTTGGCGCAGGGCGTCGGCGGGCTCGGGTTCGCCGTGGTTCAAAAAGACGCCGAGCGGCGGCTTGGGTGCAGTGGCCAGCCACTGCACGATCTGAGCCGCGTCCGCATGGGCCGACATGCCGGGCAAGGAAACCACCTCGGCTTTGATCTCCACCACTTCGCCGTGGATGCGGATGCGGCTCTCGCCCGCCAGGATGCGCGCGCCGCGCGTGCCGCCGGCTTGGAATCCGGCAAACACAATGGTGTTGCGCTCATGCGGTGCCAGTGCTTTGAGGTGATGCAAAACCCGCCCGCCAGTGGCCATGCCGCTGGCCGAGATGATGATCGCCGGGCGATGTTGGGCCACCAACGCGCGCGACTCTTCCACCGTGCGCACCATCTTCGCCACATGGCACAGGCCATGGCATTCCTCTACCGAGAGCCGGTGCTCGGCGCGGTGACGGTGGTAGATCTCGGTCATGTCGATGGCCATCGGGCTATTGAGGAACACCGGCAGATCAGGGATGGCGTGGCTTTTTTTCAGGCGGTAGATCGCGTACAGCAGGGCTTGCGCCCGCCCTACGGCAAAGGCCGGAATCACCACAATGCCGCCGCGCGCCGCTGTGCGCTTGATGGCCTCGCCCAGCACCGCCTCGCTGTCGTGGGCGTCGTGCAGCCGGTTGCCGTAGGTCGATTCGACCACCACATGGTCGGCGTGGGCTATCGGGGTGGGCGGGCGCATGATGGTGTCGTCGGGTCGGCCCAGATCGCCGGAAAACAGCAGGGTCTCGTTGCCCAGCGTTAACTCGGCTGAGGCGGCCCCCAGGATATGGCCTGCCGGACGTAAGCGCAGGCGCATACCGGGCACTGCGTGGCCGTATTGCTCAAACGGCAGAGGCTCCAGTCGGCGCAGGGCGCGCTTGGCGTCGTCCTCGGTGTACAGCGGCAGCGCTGGTTTGTGCTTGGATATCTGGTGGCGGTTGGCATAGTCCGCGTCTTCTTCCTGAATGCGTGCGCTGTCGGGCAGCAGCACGCCGCACACCTCGATCGTGCCCGGCGTGGCAAACACCGGCCCCTTAAAACCGTGTTTGACCAGCAGCGGCAAGGCACCGGAATGGTCAAGATGGCCGTGCGTGAGCACGACGGCGTCAAGCTGCCGGGGATCAAAGGGGAAAGGCTCCCAGTTCATCAGCCGCAGGTTCTTGTAGCCCTGGAACAGGCCGCAATCGACGAGCACTTGCTTTCCCTCGTGCGTAACGAGGGTCTTCGAGCCGGTAACCGTGCCGGCGGCACCGAGGAATGCGAGGTTCATGAGCAAGCTTTCAGGTTGAGTTCTTGTCGATGTCGATTTCGATGAATGAGTCGGGGGCGTAGCGACGCGGGGGCACGAGCCGTTTACTGGGCCGGGCTAGGCCACAGAATCCATACCGGCCTGCCGCGCCACTTGATCGTTCGCCATTAGGTATCCCGATCCAGAACCGCCTTGCGTTTCTCGTACTCTTCCGTGCTGATTTCGCCACTGGCCAGGCGACGGCGCAGCACCTCGTGAGGCGTCTCACGCGGTCGATCCCGGCGTGAGGAATGGCCACCCCCACCCCAGAAGACCAGCGCGATCACCACGGCAATCCAGAAGACCCACCACAGGGTATGCATGCCCATCATGTCACCGTAATGCATATCGTCTCCTTTGTTGTTGCAGGCTCAGCCTGCGGT
>JAYWDK010000276.1:0-12066 GCA_043779845.1 Betaproteobacteria bacterium
CCCATGGCGGCGATGGCCTTGATGGCAGCGCTGGCGGCGCGCCGACCGACGGTCCACGCCGCTGGCGCGACATCTGGAGCGCCGGCCACAGCGTGTCGGGCGTGCAGGCCGTGCTCAGCGTTGACGCCCTGTTGGCCGAGCTCGAACAAGAATTCCACAGCGCCATTTTCTAACTCTCAAAAGACGCGACTTTCATGAGCAAACACGACCCGACCTACGCCGCCCCCGCGCTCAGCGCGCTGCTGCAACGCACCCTGCTGCGCCATCCTGAGCGCACCGCGTTTGTGTGGGACGGCGGCCAGCTCAGCTACCGTGGCGCGGGCGAAAGCATTGGCCGCATGCAGGCCGTGTTTGCCGCGGCCGGCTTGGGCCCGGGCACACGCGTGGCCTTGCTGGCGGCCAACCAGGTAGAGGCCTGGTGCGCCGGCATGGCCGCGCTGTGCAGCGGCATGGTCACCACCTGGCTGCACCAGATGGCCAGCCTGGACGACCAGCTGTTTCAGCTGCGTGACTTTGGCGCCGAGGCGCTGGTGCTCGACGCCACCGGGTTCAGTGCACGCGCGGGCGCGCTGGTGGCCGGGCACCCTGGCTTGCAGCAGGTGTATACGCTGGCCAAAGCCGATTTCGGACGTGATCTGGTGGCCGCCGCCGACAAGATCGGCCACCACAGCCTGCAAGACCTGGCCCAGGCCCGCGATCTGGCGGTGATCAATTACACCGGCGGCACCACCGGCCGCAGCAAGGGCGCGATGCGCACCCAGGCCGGTTACGGCGCCATGATCGCCAGCGTGGTGACTGACTTTGAGCTGCCCGAGCGCCCGCTGTACCTGGCCGCAGCACCCATGACCCACGTGGCCGGCTCTCTGGTGCAGCCCACGCTGATGCGCGGCGGCACGGTGCGCCTGATGGCGGGTTTTGCGCCCGACCGGCTGCTGCAACTGATTGAGCGCGAGCGCATCAACTGCACGCTGCTGGTGCCCACCATGATCTATACCTTGCTCGACCACCCGGCACTGGGCAACACCGACCTGAGCAGCCTGCACTCGCTGATTTATGGCGCCAGCCCGATGTCGCCCACGCGCCTGCTGGAGGGCCTGGAGCGTATCGGCCCGGTGTTTGCGCAGCTCTACGGCCAGACCGAAGGCTATCCCATCAGCTACTTGAACCGCGCCGACCACGACCCCAAAAACCCCGAGCTGTTCTCGAGCTGCGGCGTGGCCACCAGCATCAGCACGGTGGCCTTGCTGGACGACGACGACCAGCCCGTCAAACCGGGCCACGTGGGCGAGTTGTGCGTGCGTGGCCCGCAGCTGATGCAGGGGTATTTGAACCAGCCCGAGCTGACGGCGGCCACGCTGAAAAACGGCTGGCTTCACACCGGCGACATGGCCCGCCGCGACGCGCGTGGCTACCTCTTCATCGTGGACCGCAAAAAAGACATGATCGTGAGCGGCGGCTTCAACGTCTACCCGCGTGACGTGGAGGACGCGATCTCCAGCCACCCCGCCGTGGCCATGGTGGCCGTGATCGGCGTGCCCGACGACAAGTGGGGCGAGGCCGTGACCGCCATGGTGTTGTGCCGCCCCGGCATGGCGGTGAGCGCCGACGAGCTGATTGATCTGGTGCGCCAGAAAAAGGGCGCGGTGCAGGCGCCAAAACACCTTCACTTCATCACCGATATGCCACGCACCGCCGTGGGCAAGATCGACAAAAAAGTGTTGCGGCAGCCTTTTTGGGCGGGGCAGGCGCGGCAGGTGGGGTGAGCGCTGACCGACGCAGTCATTTCACGACCGCCCACCATGCCATCAAGAAGCGCCCGGCCACGGGCAAGTCCCGGCCCTTGGCGGGCGCTACTGCTTCAGCTTCAGCTTCTGCTGCTGCCGGTCTGGGCCTTGTCGCAACCCGCCAGCGCACCCCTCCAAACCACCAGGCCCCTGCCCGCCAGCCATTGCCTGGCCGATGAAAGTGTGCAGTTTTCTTGCCAGATCGGCGCCAAGACCGTGTCGCTGTGCGCCAGTGGGCCCGCAGCCGCGATCCAGTCGCTCAGCTACCGCTTCGGCCTGCTGGGGCGGGTCGAAAACACCTTCGTGGCCCGCCCCGACAACAACCAGCGCTTTCACGGCACGGTCGCGCCGGCCGGCCCCGGCGCGTCGGTCAACCAGGTCTGGTTTGACCGCGACAAGCTGCGCTTTCTTTTGACTGAATGCATCGGCGGCAACTGCCCCAAAGGCACCGGCCTGGCCGTGCCGAGCCCGGACCGCGTGCTGATGAACGCCGCCTGCGCGCGCAGCGCAGACAACAACCTGGCGTGGTTTTCACGGGGCCTGGTGCAGTTTGGCTCGGACGCCAACAGCAGCCGCTCCACCACCGACCTGCTGCGCATCGAAGACGACGACAACGAGGTCAACCGGCTCTACCGAACCCGGGCCAGCCCGTAGCCAGATCCGGCCGGAATCAGGCCGGGGTCAGGCCGCTGAGCGGCAGCAATTTGAACCAGCAAGGGGAAAAGATGCACCACGTCTCTGGATCGCACTGTCGCTCGGCCTCAGCATGGGTTCGGTGCAGGCCGAGCCCAAATCGTTCGAGGGCGTCTGGACTGTTCAGCAATGCGCAGCCGACGCACCCACGCGGCCCTGCGGCGGCTTTACCTTGATACTGGTTCAGCGTGGCGACCGACTGTGCGGCAGCCATTTCGCGGCAACCCCGAACCTCAGCCGCGTCGATGAAGGCGAGCCCACATCGGTCATGGGCACCGTGCTGGGCAACAACGCCGTACTGTTCATTGCCAGCGGGCGCGACCCCACCCATTACCTGGCCAAGGCCACACTCCTGCGTGGCGGCCTGGCTTGGCGCCTGATCGAAAAACTGAGCGATGGCGAGATCGTAGGCGCCCCGGTCATTGCCTTGGACGAGACGCTCCAGCGCACCGACTCCGCAAAAAAGCAAGCGCAGGTCAACCGTGCTTGCGAGTCCCGATTCAAGGTGATGCCATGAGGCGACCTATTTTCTGACCGCGTCCCGGGGCTTGGGCTGCACTGCCGCAGCGGCGTCAAACAGCGTTTTTCGAACGGCATTCCGGCTGGCGCTGGCGTAGGTCAGTTCGGCAGCTTGGCGGCCCTTACCGCTGCGCAAACAAGTGCCGATGCCCAACGCAACGAGGTTCTTCGTGTGCCGACAAAGGCAGTCGAAGTGAGCCCACCATCAGTGGCCAAAAGTCGCCCGACCAAGCCGTCCCCTCGGTGACCCGCGGCTCGCCAGGCCCCGCATACGATCCGGCCGCCGGGCGCCTCGCCCGCCCGTGTCTTGCGGGCGCGCTGCGCCAAAAATGCCAACACACCAAGCCAATCCCTTGGCCTGATCGGAGACCACCATGCCCGCCTCACAACCCCTGATCGCCTCGGCGCTGGCCGCCAGGCTGGTATTGGCCACCCTGGCCGCTGCCGTGCTATTGGCCCCTGCGGCGGCCTCGGCCCAGGGCTTCCCCACCCGGCCGATCCGCCTGGTGGTGACGTTTCCGGCGGCCGGCGCGCCCGACATCCTGGCGCGGCTGTTTGCCGACAAAGCGCAGTTTGGCCAGCCCGTGGTGGTGGACAACATCCCCGGCGCGGGCGGCAACATTGGCGCCGACCGCGTGGCCAAGGCGCCGCCCGACGGCTACACGCTGGTGATGGGCACGGTGGGCACGCACTCGATCAACGGCTCGCTCTACGCCAAGATGCCCTACGACATGGTGAAAGATTTCACCCCGGTGGCGCACGTGGCCAGCGCGCCCAATTTGCTGGTGGTCACCAACGATCTGCCGGTCAAGAACGTCGCCGAGCTGATCAGCTACATGAAGGCCAACCCCAACAAGCTGAGCTTTGGCTCGCCGGGCATCGGCTCGTCGGTGCACGTGTCGGGCGAGTTGTTCAAATCGCTCACCGGCACCACCATGACCCATGTGCCCTACAGGGGCCGGCAGTTCGCCATCCCCGACCTGGTGGGCGGCCAGATCCAGCTGATGTTCGACAACATGCCGTCGGCCTTGCCGATGGCCCGCGACGGCAAGATCCGCGCGCTGGCCCAAACCAGCGCCAAGCGCTCTGCAGCGGCACCCGACGTGCCCACGGTGGCTGAAACCGTGCCCGGTTTTGAGGCCACCACCTGGTTTGCGATGTTTGCGCCGGCCGGCACCCCGCGTGACGTGGTGATGCGCATCAACACCGAGATGCAGCGCGTGTTCAAGCTGCCCGAAGTGGCCGACAAGCTCAGGGCGCTGGGGCTGGAACCGTGGATCTCAACGCCCGAAGAGCTGGGCCGCCTGCAGGCCAGCGAGATCGTCAAATGGGCCAAGGTGGTGAAGGATTCGGGCGCAAAGGCGGAGTGAGAGGGTGTCAAACTGCGGAAAATATCACGCTTATAACGGCAGAAACACCTAAAAACACCCTGTTACAGGGATGGTGCCGCGCCTGGCATGAATCCTAGACTGGCAGATATGACCTATCTGACAGATTTGACGGAGATGTTGGCCGCGCCCCGTGCCAGCCGTCCAGTGACTGGAGCCGCATCGTGAAACGCCGACTTTTCCTGAGCCAAACTGCCACCGCAGCCACCGGACTGGCCCTGACGCAAGCCGCTTGGGCCACCAACACCTACAGCGCGCCAGCGCCCTCGGTGGTGCTGGCCTGGAACAGCGCTTTGACGGCCGCCATTGCCGCCACCATCACGGGGGTCACGGTGGCCGCGCGCGCGGCGTCCATGCTCAACGAAGCGATCTACAACGCCTGGGCCGCTTATGACCCCAGCGCGAGTTTCACCTTGCTCAACCAGAGCAAGCGGCCCTGGTACGAGCGGCGAAATGACTTGAAATCCATCGCCATCGACCACGCGGCCCACACTGTGCTGAGTGATCTGTTTCCCACCCAGCAATCGCTTTTTGACCTGTTGTTGGCCGCTTCTGTCCCGGTGGCCCCCGTGCTGCCCGTGCTGGCCAATCTGGTCACGGCAGCGGTGCAAACCGGCCAATACGCCGGTCGGGCCTTGCTGCTATCACGCCACGGCGACGGCAGCAACCAGCTGGGTGATCTGGCCGCTGGCGCCTACGCTGATTGGACCCACTACCAGAGCGTGAACACGCCAGACGTGTTGGTAGACCCCACCCGCTGGCAGCCCCTGCGCATCACCAACGCGGCCGGCGTCACCTTGGTGCAACAGTTCCTGTCACCCCACTGGGGCCGGGTACGGCCGTTTGCGCTGGCCAATGGCTCGGCGCTGCGGCCGGCGTTTTCACCGGCCGCGCCCACCATGGCCGAAATGAACCAGCTGATCGCGCTCAGCGCCGGTTTGACGGACGCGACCAAAGCCCTGGTCGACTTTTTTGCCAACAACCCGGGCAGCGTCACGCCCCCAGGCCAATGGCTGCAAATGACGGCGATCGTGTCGGCGCGTGACGGCAACTCGCTGGACGATGACGTCAAGTTGTTCTTTGCGGTGGGCCAGGCCGTGCTCGACGCCAGCATCGTGGCCTGGGACGCAAAGCGGGCCTTTGACACGGTGCGCCCCATCACCGCCCTGCGTTACTACTTCCGGGGCCAAACCATCCAGTCCTGGGGCGGCCCAGGCTTGGGCGCCACCTGGATGTTGGGTGAAAACTGGCGGCCTTACCAACGCGCCACCAACCCATCGCCGCCATTCCCGGAGTTCTTGTCGGGCCACAGCAGCTTCAGCGCCGCAGCGTCCACGGTGATCGCCGGCCTGCGGGGCGACGCGATTGATCTCAGCTTCACGTTCAAGGCGGGTGGCGTGCCGTTTGATCCCACCGTGCCGGCGGCGCCAGTCACCTTGCAGTGGTCTTCGCTGTCGGCCATGGCCGACGCGGCCGGCTTGTCCAGGCGCTATGGCGGCATCCACTTTGCGCGTGGTGACCTGGCGGGCCGGGCCGTTGGCCGCCAAGTGGGCACCGCCGTGCTGACGCGGTGTCAATCGCTGTTCAACAACAGCCCCACGACAAGCTACAGCCAAGCGCAACGCTGGCACTCGTCGCACCGAGACGATTGAACCTACGGGCTAGGCGCGGTAGCCAGGCCCACCGTGCCGGCCGCGCCGCGCCGCGCTGGGGTGATCAGCACTGGCGCGTCAAATCAGCGGCTCACAGCGGCGGGCGGCGCTTCTTGCGGTAGCGCACCACCAGCATCAAGGCGGCGGCGGCCGTGGTCAGGCAAGCCAGGGCCGCCGACACCCACAACACGCCCGCGCCGATGTCTTGAGACCGCTGCCTGGGCGCACCCAGCAGCAGCAACTGGCCACGCGGCTCGGTGCCCAGCGTGAGGTCGAGCACACGCGCTGACGCCGCCAGCGCGGGCGGCACGGCATCGCCGATGCGCACGCCGCTGATGTCGCCCGACATCGAAATCACCTGCTGGCGGGCATTGGTGACCAAGGCCGACTGAAAGTAACCCAGCGAGCCAAACGACGACAACACGGCCTGCACCTCGCCGTAGTCGCCACTGGCCAAGGTGCTGGCCAGGCTGTGCGACAAGGAGGTGTCGGCCAAGGAATGCAGGCGTGCCGCGTCCGCGCGCGAGACCGAGGCATCGTGGCGCGCCCAAGGCAGGGCCACCGCAGCCACCCACACCGCCAATGCCGCGCTGGCCATCGTCAGCACCACGCCAGCCCGCGTGGTGCTTGGCACCTGAATTTTGTGGCGCTGATCGGCGGCATGCCAATCCAGGCGCGTGCCACCGTCGGCATCTTCCAGCGCGTCAAACTGCACGTCGTCGTGGCTCGCCGCTGGCGACTGCAAGCGCCCGGCACGGATGCCGGTGTCGCAGACCAGGCGCAAAAGCGCGGTATCGACCGCGCTTTGCTCGTCGCGCTTGTCGTGATAACGCGCCTCCGCCACGGCCACATGCCGCTCGTCGAGCCGCCAGGCGAACGCCCAGTGGCGCGGGCTCAGCTTGCGCACCACGGTGGTCTCGGCGGGCTCTTGGCCGAGCTGCACGATGGTGGCCATGGCCCCGGGAAAGACGCTGTCCAGGCTGCGGTCGGGCCGGTCGTCGGTGAACTCGCCGTGCTCAGTGATGCTCCAGGCCGACTGGAACTCCATCGAGTTCAGATCAACCACCGACGCGTGAAACGAGTGCACGCCAATCTGCCCGAACATCAAGGCCATGTCGTGCGCCAGCGCCGGCACCAATGCGCTGGACTGGGGCCGCCGGACGCCCTTCAAACTTGTTCGCGCATTCATGGCTGCCCCAATCGATCAGTGCTGGCGCGGCGCGGGACGCGCCCGGCCCAAGCGGTCATCACTTGCCAAAGCCCATGGCGCGCCGAGTGGGTGCGGCAAAGGCGTCGAGCTCGCGCAACTGCGCCTCGTCAACCTCGAACATGCCGCTGAAGCCGGTGGCTCGGGCAAACGCCGCGCCGTCTTCGGTGTCGGCCAAAAACTCTTTGAACTGGGTGCGCAACCGGCCAATGCGATCCCGATCAAGGCGCGGATGCGCCATCACGATGAAGTTGGGAATGCGCGCAAAAACCTCGACGATCTTGACGCGCGCGGCTTCGTCGGCGGGGATGCCACGGAACTCACCATTGCTCATGATGGCGGCCACCGCGTCACCGGTGAGCAACATCCGGCCCACGCCCAGATCGGTGCGCGCCGCCTTGACTTCATAGTCGCGGCCCGCCACCAGATTTTGCTGGCGCAGCCACTGCTGGCCAAACATGGCCACCAAGGAGCTTGGGTTGGCAAACGCGATGGCTTTGCCCTGGATGTCACGCGGGCCGGTCACCTTGCCGTCGATCGAGGCGATGAACAGCGCGTTGATGCGCGGCTCATAAATCACCAGCGGAATCATGTTGCGGTCGAGCTGGGCCACGCGCGCAAAGTGCGGCGCGGCCACGGCCAAGTCGTAGTCGCCCTTCATCATGTTGTCGAAAAAATCCTTGAAATTGGCCGGCACCACGACGCGCACTTTCTGGCCCTTGCTGCGCTCAAGGTAGTGCTTGAGCGACTCATATTGCTGGGTCAAGGTGGCGGCGGCGATGTTGGGCAACACACCGATCACCAACACGCTGTCGGGCGCGGCCGGCACCACCACCGGGGGCGACACGGCCGCCACGGCCGCAGCCGGTGCAGCCACAGACGCTGGGGCCGCAGCCACTGCGGCGGGAGCCACCACCGGCGCCACGACGGCAGGCGCTACGGGCGCCGTGGGCGCACGCGCGGCACGTGGCGTGGCCTCGGCCGCGTTGTGGCTCACGGTGGCAGGCACCGCCGGGGCCACCGAGGTGTGCGCGCCGTGTGCGCTCACCAGGCGCAAATAGCGCTTGCCGACCGTATCGGTGACCAGCTCAAACTGCTGGCCCACCGCGATGAGATTGGGGTTGGCCAGGCCCGTGAGCTCGGGGCTGTAGAGCTTGCGCCAGGTGCGCAGATCACCCGTGTAACGCGCCGAGATGGCCGAGAAGGTATCCCCCGCATGCACCTCGATCAAGGCGGGCGGCGTGGCTTGTGCGGCAGTTTGTGCGGCAGTTTGTGCCAGCGCCGCGATGGCGGTGAGCGCCAGGGCGCCAGCGGCGGTGCGCCACAACAGGCGCGAACAACGCCGCGAGACCGAAAGCTTGCTGACCGATCCCACGCCGTGATTTGAATTTTTCATTGACCCATCCTCTGATGACCGCAAGCACTTGGCCGCCCTACCCGTTGATCGGCTGCTCAACGCAGCCCCCCGATGAACCCAGCCAGAAACGAAAGGTATGCGCACTTTGAGCAGGTGCGTCAAAGAATTGCCGCATCCAGGTCGAGTGATTGTAAAAGCGTGCCCCGCCTAAATTTGTGGGTACCCCCCGCATCCAGGGCGTGGGGCGCCCCGGTCAGCGCTCCGCCACGTAATGCTGCATGGACACCACCTCGCCCGGCGCCAACAGCGCGCGCACCCGGGCTTCAATGGCCTGGTCGGCCACCGTGGCGCGTGCGCGCTGGTGCAGGTAGTCGGCCCAGCGGCCGACGATGAAGCGCTCAACATAGCGCGTGGGGTCGCCCAGATCGCGATACACGCGCCAAAACGTGGCGCCGTCGCGCCGGCGCGGCGCCTTGAGCAGCGTCACCTCGGCCAAAAACGCCTCGGTATCTTCGGGCCGGATGCGGTAGCTCAGCTCGACGGCCACCGGGCCGGCCTCGGGGTCGGGCGGGTCGGCCACCAGCAGGTCTTCAAACGGCGCCTGGGTCACCTCTTGCAGCTCGCCCATGCGCAGTGGAAACCGCCGCGCCAGCAGCAGGTTGCCCAGCATCAGCGCGGCCGCCACGCACAGCGCGCTTTGCAGGCCCAGCAAGCCCGCCACCGCGCCCCAAAAAGCCGAGCCGATGGCAAACGAGCCCAGCGCGCTGAGCACGTGCATGGCGGTGGCGCGCGAGCGCACCCAAGGCGGCGCGCTGGTTTGCGTGGCGGTGTTGAAGGTGCTCATCACGCTCATCCAGGCCGCGCCGCCGGCCACCAGCGCCAGGTAAACCGGCAGCGCCCAGCGCGACAGCGCGGCCACCGCCATCACCACGGCAAACACCAGGCAACACAGCCTGACCAGGCGCTCCAGCCCCAGCCGATGGCGCAGCGGGCCGATCACCAAACCCGCCCCCACCGCGCCCGTGCCCAGGCAGGCCATCAAAAAACCAAAACCCGCCGCGCCCAGGCCCAGGCGCTGCTGGCCGATCACGGGCAGCAGCGCCCACAGCGCCGACCCTGCCCCGCTGTAGGCCGCCGTGCGCACCAATTGCGCCAGGATGGTGTGCGAGTGCCACGCGTAGCGCAGGCCCGCCAGCGTGCCGCCCCACAAACGCTCGGGTGGCAAGCGGCTGGGCGGATGGGCCCTGGGCGGCTGCCGGTGGATGGCCCAGGCCAGCGTCAGCGTGCCCAAAACGGCCAGCGCAAACACCGCGCCGCCGCCCATCAGCTTGCCATCTTGCCCACCCGCAAAACCGCTCATCTGGCCGTAGATCAAACCCGCCAGCGCGGGCCCCAGTGCGCGGGCGCCGTTGTAGGCAATGCTCATGGCGATGATGGCTTGCGGCAGCTCTTCACGCGGCAGGATCTCGCCCACGGCTGAGTTCCAGGCCGGCGACAACATCGCCGTGCAGCAGCCCACCACGCACGTGAACACCAGCAGCGTGGCCGGCCCCGCCCAACCCAGCAACAGCAGCGTGGCCAGCACCACCACCACCACCGCCTGCACCGCCAAAGCGCCAATGATCAGGCGTCGGCGGTCGGTGGTGTCGGCCAGCACGCCTGCGGGCAAGGCCAGCACGAACATCGGCAAAAACACCGCCGTTTGCACCAAGGCGGCCAGGAAGGACGAGCCGGTGAGCTCCACCATCAGCCACGCAGCGGCCATGGTGTGCATGGCGTTGGCGACGAAGTAAATCGCGCTGGCCACCCACATTTCTCGAAAAACGCGGTGGCGAAGCACGATCCAGATGGAGGGGGGGCCTGATGTCGGCGGCGAGCCGGTGCGCAATGTCATCTGCGCCACATTGTGTGGCCATCACGCAGACCGCGCGCTTTGCAAAAGCACCGGGCGCTCCCACAAATAAAGTGACGGATCCTGGCCACCCGGTGGCATGGCGGCCGGGCCTGGCGCCATCATCGGCGGCACCACAACACCGTTGCCAGCGGAGTACCCCATGCCCCCACCCGAACCCGCCAGCACGCCGCCCAGCACCCCACCCAACGCGCCGCCCGCGTGGCCCAGCACCTTGCCCAGCGCCCCGCCTGACCACTCGATGGTGGTCGAATCGGCTTGGCGCGACCAAGCCATCTGGTCTGACACCGCCGGCCGACTGCGGCTGGCCTTGGCACGCTGGCGCGCGATGGCGGCGGTGGGCGGCGTGCTGGGGGTGATGCTCATCGCCCTGGCCGGCGCGCCCCTCACGCAGGGGGCTGACTGGGACAGCGTGCGCGCGGCCCTCAGCGTGGCGGGGGCGCTGCTGCTGGCCTTGGTGCCCTACGTGCAAACCGTCAAGGCCTCGTCCGCCAAAGTGAGCGCCTGGACCCGCGCCAGATCAGCCTCCGAGGCGCTGAAAGAGGCGATTTATCGACACTTGATGGCGGCACCGCTGGCTGACGCAGGCGTCAGCCCGGGCACGGTAGAAGGCACGGAGCCGGCAGACGCGCCGCGCCGCGCCGTGCGTGTGCCCGGTAGCGCGGCCGCCCTGGTGCACCGCTGCCAGGCCATCAAGCAAAACGTGGCCGACCTGAGCGCGCTCGCCGCCAGCAGCGCACCAGTTTTGCGCCAACGCCCGCTCACGTTGACCCCGGCCGACTACCTGCGCACCCGCGTGAATGACCAGATCGACAGCTACTACACGCCCAAGGCTCAGCAATCAGCCCGCATCGCCAGCCGGTTGCGCGCGACTGAATTTGTGCTCGGCTTGCTGGCGGTGGTGCTGGGCGCGTTGCTGGCCACCCCCGTGACCGCCCTGCCGCGCCTGCAAGCCGTGCTGGGTACCCTAACGCCTTGGGTGGGCGTGGTGGCCACCGCCACCACCGCCGTCACGGCCCACCTGGCTGCGGCCAAGCATGAACACACCGCCACCTTGTTTTTTGCCACCGCGGGGCGCCTGCGCGGCCTGCGCGACGAGTGGCTCACCGACCCCGACCGCGACACCCCCGAGCGCGTGCTGGCCTTTGTCGACAGCTGCGAGCACGCCATCTCGGCCGAGACCGAAGGCTGGCTGGCCGACTGGACCAAAGCCGGCGGCTGAAAGGGCTCCCAGGCCGACAAGCGTCGTCCGCCCCTCCGAGGGGGATGACTCAAGTGGCCAAGCAAATTTGCTGCCTTGCTGCCTTGCTGCCTTGCTGGCTGCTGTTCTCGCTTTCTGCACTGCGCCGGGGTTTCGCCCCGGCGGGCGCCTAACTTTCTTTTCGGGCCGAAAAGAAAGTCAGCAAAGAAAAGGGCCTAAAAACAGTTTCTATGGTCTTGCCCTCGACCTTTTCGCACACGGTGTTGTGGACTCGCCTGCGTGCAGGCTCAGACATTCGGCGTCTTTCAAGGTCAGCGGTAACGCCATCGGTACGCGTCCAAGACGGCCTGCGC
>JAYWDK010000277.1:0-4384 GCA_043779845.1 Betaproteobacteria bacterium
AAGAGCCGTCGCCGGCCGATCTTGCTGTTCGGACGCGCGTTCTGGGAGGGCCTGATCAACTTCCAGCACCTGGTGGACACCGGCTTGATCGGCCCCGACGACCTGGGCTTGTTCCACTTTGTGGAAACCGCCGAAGAAGCCTGGGCCCGCTTGGCCGAACACTACGATTTTGACGCCACGCCCGCCGGCACCGGTTAACTTGCCGATGACATGTGAGCGCGGCGATCATCCGAAAGCACGCCCAAAAGCCCGCCGCGAGGCTCGCCGCAAAACCCGCATCAAAGCCCACTTGAAAGCCCACGCATGAGCCCAGCCATCAGCCTGATCGGCGTGCCCACCGACATCGGCGCAGGCAGCCGCGGCGCCAGCATGGGCCCCGAGGCCCTGCGTGTTGCCGGCATCCAGCAAGTGCTTGAAAGCCACGGCCTGCAAGTCACCGACCGTGGCAACCTTGCCGGCCCCGCTAACCCCTGGCTGCCCCCGGTGGACGGCTACCGCCACCTGGCCGAGGTGGTGGCCTGGAACCAGGCCGTGCACGACGCCATGCTGGCCGAGTTGCGCGCCGGGCAATTGCCCATCTTGCTGGGTGGCGACCACTGCCTGGGCCTGGGCTCGGTATCCGCCGTGGCCCGCCATTGCCGCGAGGCGGGCAAAAAGCTGCGCGTGCTGTGGCTGGACGCCCACGCCGACTTCAATACCAACCTGTTGACGCCCAGCGGCAATACGCATGGCATGCCGGTGGCCTGCCTGTGTGGGCGTGGGCCGGAGGCCTTGATCCAGATCGGCGGCCTTGTGCCCGCCGTCAACCCCAAATGGCTGCGCCAGATCGGCATCCGCTCGGTGGACGCCGGTGAAAAACGCCTGGTGCACGAGATGGGCCTGGAGGTGTTTGACATGCGCTACATCGACGAGATGGGCATGCGCCACACCATGGAGCTGGCGCTGGCCACGCTGGACAGCAACACCCATCTGCACGTGAGTTTTGACGTTGATTTTCTCGACCCCGCCATCGCCCCTGGCGTGGCCACCACCGTGCCCGGCGGCCCCACTTACCGTGAAGCCCAGCTGTGCATGGAGATGATTGCCGACACCGGCCGGCTGGCCTCGCTCGACGTGATGGAGCTGAACCCGGCGCTGGATGTGCGCAACCAGACCGCCGAGCTGGCGGTGGATCTGATCGAAAGCCTGTTTGGCAAAAGCACGCTGATGCGCGCTCAATCAACATCGGCGCGCTGAGCGCTTGAGAAGCGCTTGCCCGACAGGCTCCTAGCCAACCCCGGGCAGCACACACAGGTCAAGCCCGTCAAACCCGTCACGCACACCCGAGGTAGTCCATGAGCAAACGCCGCCATTTCATCTTGGGCACCCTGGGCGTGGGCAGCGCGCTGGTGGTGGGCTGGGGCGTTTTGCCGCCGCGTCAGCGCCTCACCGGCAGCACACCCTTGCCCACCCCGGCCGGCCAGCAAGCGCTTAACGGCTGGCTGCGCATTGGCGCCGACGATCTCGTGACGATCATGGTGCCCAAGAGCGAAATGGGCCAGGGCGTGACCACCTCGCTGGCCATGCTGCTGGCCGATGAGCTCGACGCCGATTGGGCCCAGGTGCGCACCGAGCACCCGCCCATCGACGCCATCTACAACAACATCAGCACCGTGGTCGATGGTCTGCCGTTTCACCCGGACGACCACGGCTGGCTCAAGCGCAGCGCCGGCTGGCTGACCGCCAAAACCATGCGTGAAATGGGCTTGATGGCCACGGGCGGCTCAACCAGCATCAAAGACTCGTGGTTGCCCATGCGTGAGGCCGGCGCCAGCGCCCGCGCCATGCTGGTGGCCGCCGCCGCCCAGCGCTGGAACGTGCCCGCCGCCGAGTGCCGCGTGGCCAAGGGCGTGGTCACGCATGCCGGCTCGGGCCGCAGCGCTCGCTTCGGCGCGCTGGCCGAGCGCGCCGCCGCCCTGCCATTGCCGGAATCCGTCACGCTCAAATCGGCCGCCGATTTCAAACTCATTGGCCAGCCCCTCAAACGCCGCGAGGCCGCCGCCAAGCAAGACGGCAGCGCCCTTTTTGGCACCGACACCGTGCTGCCCGGCCTGCTGCATGCCAGCGTGGTGATGTGCCCCACGCTGGGCGGCAGCGTGGCCAGTTTTGACGCCCAGGCGGCGCTGGCCTTGCCGGGTGTCAAGAAGGTGATGGCGGTGCCTGGCAAGCGCGGCGGCAGCGGGGCGATTGCGGCCGTGGCCGACACGCCCTGGCACGCCATGCAGGCAGCCAAGGCCGTGGTGGTGCAGTGGGATCACGGGCCGGCCGCCCAGCTCTCCAGCGCGGCCATCACCCAGCAGCTCACCCAGGCATTGGCCGCCGGCGACGGGTTCACCTACCGATCAGTAGGAGACGCCCCCGCCGCGCTCAAACAAGCCGCGCGCACCATCAGCGCCGAGTACCACGCGCCCTTGCTGGCCCACGCCACGATGGAGCCGCAAAACTGCACCGTGCTGTTCCAGCAGGGCCGGGCCAGCGTGTGGGCGCCCACGCAAGTGCCTGGCCTGGCCCGCTACGCCGCTGCCCAGGCCTTGGGGCTGGCCAGCGAGCAGGTTGACTTGCACGTCACGTTGCTGGGCGGGGGGTTTGGCCGTCGGCTCGATGTGGACTTCGTGGCCCAGGCCGCCACCATCGCCCGCGCCTTGCCCGGCCAACCGGTGCAAACCTGCTGGACCCGCGAGCAGGACATGGGCCATGATTTTTATCGCCCACCCTGCGTGGCGCGCTACCAGGCCGGCTTTGATGCCCAAGGCAAGCTGGTCGCTTGGTCGGCGCAGTCGGCCGGGCCATCCATCGTGCAGCAATTTTTGCAACGCCAGTTTGGCCTGCCAGGGGCCGGCCCCGACAAAACCACCGCCGAGGGCGCGTTTGACGCGGTCTATGAATGGCCCAACGTGCGCGTGGGCCACCGCATCGTCGCGCTGCCGGTGCCCGTGGGTTTTTGGCGCTCGGTAGGCCACTCGCACCAGGCTTTTTTCAAGGAGAGCTTTGTGGACGAGGCCGCTCACGCGGCGGGTCAGGATCCGCTTGCTTTTCGGCTGGCCTTGTTGCAGCGCCACCCGCGTCACCGCGCGGTGCTGCAGCGCGCGGCTGACAAAGCCGGCTGGGGCCAACCGCTGGCGCCGGCCCCGGATGGCGCCAAAAAAGCCCGCGGCCTGGCGCTGCACGCCAGCTTTGGCAGCATCGTGGCGCAGGTGGTTGAGGTCTCGTTGAACCCGGCAGGTGCCCGGCAGATTCGCGTGCACCGGGTGGTGGCGGCCATTGATTGCGGCACGGCCGTCAACCCCAACGGCATCCGCCAGCAGATGGACAGCGCGGTGATTTTTGGGCTCACGGCGGCGCTGCATGGCGAGATCACCCTCCACCAGGGCCAAGTGCAACAACTCAACTTTCACCAGCAGGCGCTGCTTCGTTTTGCCGACTGCCCGGTGATCGAGTGCGACATCATCGCCAGCACCGAGCCGCCCGAGGGCGTGGGCGAACCCGGCACGCCGCCCGTGGCCCCGGCCCTGGCCAACGCGCTGTTTGCGCTGACGGGCCAGCGCCTGCGCAGCCTGCCGCTGCGGCTGGCCTGACCCGAGGCGGCCTCTGGTGCACGTGCCTCGTACAACCGCCCGTTTCACCCTCCTGCCCAGCACCGAGATCACGCCATGAGCACCCCCATTCAGATCAACGACAAATCGCTCACCGTGATGGCCGAGCCCGATACCCCGCTGCTGTGGGTGCTGCGCGGCGAGTTGCAGATGACGGGCACCAAGTTCGGCTGCGGCATGGCGCTGTGCGGCGCTTGCACGGTGCAGATCGACGGCCAACCGGTGCGCTCATGCGTCACGCCGCTATCCGCCGTGGGCAGCGGCAAAGTGGCCACCATCGAGGGCCTGCAAGGCCGCGAAATCACCGCGCTGCGCGCTGCCTGGACCGAGATCGATGTGGTGCAGTGCGGCTACTGCCAAAGCGGGCAGCTGATGTCGGCGGCGGCCTTGCTTAAAGCCACACCGCAGCCCAGCAATGCGGACATCGACGAGGCCATGAACGGCAACCTGTGCCGCTGCGGCACCTACCCACGCATCCGGGCGGCCATTCAGCGGGCCAGTGCGCTGTTGGCGGCGCCGGGCTGAGCGGGCTGCCGCCAAGCCCGGGCTGGGCTGGGCTGGGCTTGGCTTGGCTTGGCTTGGCTCCCTCGCTCCCGTACCCGGGGGAGAGGGTTGGGGAGAGGGGGCAAGGCGCCAGCCTTGCTGCTTGTTGTGCTCGCTTTCTGCATTGCGCCGGGTATTCGCCCCGGCGGGCGCCTAACTTTCTTTTCGGGCCGAAAAGAAAGTCAGCAAAGAAAAGGGCCTGAAAAACA
>JAYWDK010000278.1:0-11970 GCA_043779845.1 Betaproteobacteria bacterium
GCGGCCAGGCGCGGCGCAAACGGCGGCGCCAGCCAGGCGTAGGTGTCGTCTTCAACGATGGTCAGGTCATGCGCTTCGGCCAGCTTCAGGATCTGGTGCGCGGCGGCCAGCGACAGCGTGTGGCCGGTGGGGTTGTGCAGCACCGACACGGTGACGTACAGCCGTGGCTTGTGACGGGCCAGCAGCTGCGCCATCACCGCCAGATCGGGGCCGTTGGGCCCACGCGGCACGGGCAACAAACGCATGCCTTGGCGGGTGAGCCGGGCAAATTCAACCGACCAACCGGGCTCGTCCACCAGCACCTCGTCGCCGGGCGTCAGCAGCGTGCGGGCCACCACGTCAAGTGCATGTGTGGCGCCCAGCGTGGTGACGATCTGGCTGGCGCCCGCGGCGATGCCCAGCTCGCCGGCCAGCCGCCGCGCCAGCGCCTGGCGCAGCGTTTCGTCGCCCGCCGGGTTGCCAAAGCGCAGTGCGTCGCTGCCCTGGGCCAGCGTGCGGCGCAGGGCGCGATCCAGCAAGGCGCTGTCCAGCCAGGTTTCTGGCAGCGTGCCCATGCCCGGGCCGCTGGGCGCGGTGCCTTGCTGGAACATGCCGCGGATCAGCGCCGTGGCGTCCACCGGGGCGGCCAGTGCGGCGCCCTGGGTTGGGGCGCGGGGCGCGGCCGTGGTTTTGCGTGCCCCGGCAACCGGCTCGCGCACAAAAAAGCCGCGCTGGCGCCGCGCTTCAACCAGGCCTTGCGCTTGAAGCTGGTCGTAGGCCGCCACCACGGTGCTGGGGCTCACACCATGTTGCCGCGCGCCATCGCGCACCGACGGCAGCTTGGCGCCGGGCGCCAGCACGCCGCGCTGGATGCGTTCGCTCATCCGGGCCGCCAACTGCTCGCCCAGGCTGTGCGGGCCATTGCGTTGCAGCGCGTGGCTGCGGCTCAGCGGCGTCGGCGCGCCAGCAGCGTGGCCGGGCGTTGGTGGATCCAGATCGTCGGGGAGGCGCATGCGCGTGTGGCCTGGCTGGGAGGCGTTGTGGGTCTGTGTGGTTTGAGCCAACAATACAGAAGCGGTAACTGTATTGTCAACTGTACTGCTTCTGTGTTGTTTTGCGCTCTAGACTGGTCGCATGTCCACACAACCCGCGAAACAAGCCACATTGGCCGCCGCTGCCAACCCGAAGTTTTCGCCCCAAACCCTGGGCTGGATGCTGGGTGTTCTGGGCGTGGTGATTTTTGCGCTGACGATCCCCATGACCCGCCTGGCCAGTGGCTCGCTGGCCGCGCCGCAATTGTCCGCCGTGTTTGTGTCCATCGGCCGCGCCGCACTGGCGGGCTTGCTGGCGGCACTGTGGTTGCTGGCCACCCGCGCGCCTTGGCCCCGGTCCACGCAGTGGCATCAATTGGGGCTCACCGCCTTGGGCGTTGTGTTTGGATTCCCGTTGTTTTTGGGCTGGGCCGTGCAGCGGGTGGACGCCGCGCACGCGTCGGTCGTGACGGGCTTGTTGCCCATCGCCACGGCAGTGATTGGGGCTTTGCTGATGCGCCAGCGGCCGAGCCGGGGCTTCTGGGCTTGTGCCCTGCTGGGCATGTTTCTCGTGCTGACTTTTGCGGCCTGGAAGGGTGGCGCCGTGCCCACGTCGGCCGATGGCCTGCTGCTGCTCGCCGTGCTGTGGGGCGGCTTTGGTTATGTGCAGGGCGCTCGGATGTCGGCTGCGCAAGGTGATGGCCAGCCGCCCATGCCGCCCGAGCAGGTGATCAGCTGGGTGCTGGTGGCCAGCTTGCCCATCACCTTGCCGGTGGCGCTGCTCAACTGGCCCACGGCGCCGGTGCGGTTGGCGGCCTGGGGCGGGTTTTTGTACGTGTCGGTGTTTTCGATGTGGCTGGGCTTTTTTGCCTGGTACCGGGGCTTGGCGCTGGGCGGCATGCTGCGCGTCAGCCAGGTGCAGTTGATGCAGCCGTTTTTGTCGATGGCGTTGGCGGTGCCGGTGCTGGGCGAAACGCTGGACGCGGCCACGGTGGGGTTTTCGGTGGCAGTGATGGCCACCGTATTTTTGTCGCGGCGCATGGCGGTACGGCGATGATCCAGGGCCTGTCATCCAATGAATCGCCCCACAAAATCCAACTTTGAATTCTTGAGGAGACATCCATGAATGTTTGGACCCAGGCGCGCCGCAGCGCCCGCATGAACCCGTCAATCATCCGCGAGATCCTCAAGGTGACTGAGAAGCCCGGCGTGCTGTCGCTGGCGGGTGGCCTGCCATCGGCCGATACCTTTCCGGTCGAGGCGCTGAAAGAAGCCTGCCTGCGCGTGCTCACTGACGCCCCACGCGAGGCGCTGCAGTACGCGTCCAGTGAAGGTTATGCTCCGCTGCGTGAATGGGTGGCGCAGCATTTGCATGCCCAAGGTTTGCAGCTCAAGGCCGATCAGGTGCTGATCACCACCGGCTCACAACAAGGCCTTGATCTGGTGGGCAAGGTGATGGTGGACGCCGGCGCGCCGGTGGCGGTCGAGGCCCCCACTTACCTGGGCGCGCTGCAAGCCTTCAACCCCTACGAGCCGATCTACACCAGCCTGGCCGGCGACGCGCAAGGCCCGCTGCCCGAGGCCATCGCCGCGCTGCCGCACGACGCGCCGGGCACACGCTTTGCCTACCTGCTGCCCAACTTCCAGAACCCTACCGGCCGGGTGATGTCTGAATCGCGACGCGCCGCGCTGGTGGCCGCCGCCCAGGTCGCGCGCGTGCCGCTGGTTGAAGACAATCCTTACGGTGATTTGTGGTTTGACCAGGCGCCGCCCGCGCCGCTGGCCGCGCGCTGGCCCGAGGGGGTGCTCTACCTGGGCAGCTTCAGCAAGGTGCTCACGCCGGGCTTCCGGCTGGGCTATCTGGTGGCGCCGCCCGAGCTGTACCCCAAGCTGCTGCAAGCCAAGCAAGCGGCCGATCTGCACACGCCGGGCTTCAACCAGCGCGTGGTCTACGAGGTCATCAAAAACGGTTTCCTGAACCAGCACGTGCCCACCATCCGGGCGCTGTATCAACGCCAAAGTATGGCCATGGCCGACGCGCTGCAACGCTACCTGCCCCCGGGCTGTGAGTGGCAGCGCCCCTTGGGCGGCATGTTTTTCTGGCTGCGCTTGCCGGCCGGCTGCGACGCACTGGCGCTGCTGCCCAAGGCGGTGGCGGCGGGCATCGCCTACGTGCCGGGCTCGGCGTTTTACGCCCACGCGCCCGACGCGCGCACGCTGCGGCTGAGCTTTGTCACGCTGGCGCCCGAGCTCATCATCGAGGCCGTGGCCACGCTGGGCCGGGTGCTGCATGAGCACCTGGATGGCTTGCCCGAGACCACGCCGTGATGGCCGGTCCGGGCCAGTCGATGGCTGCCGATGGCGACGTGGCGATGCACTTCAATCTGGCTACGCTGCAAGCCGCCGCGCACACCGTGCACGCGGTGATGCCCCCCACGCCGCAATACCGCTGGCCTTTGCTGGAGGCGGCGTTTGCCCAAGGCCGCAGCGCTGTAGCGGGCGCCGGCATGCTTGCGCAGATCTGGCTCAAGCATGAAAACCACAGCCCTGTGGGCGCCTTCAAGATTCGTGGCGGTTTGGTCTACCTGGACCGGTTGATGGCCTCGGGCGCCCGGCCGGCCGGCGTGGTGAGCGCCACGCGGGGCAACCACGGCCAGTCGATTGCATTTGCCGCCGCGCGCCACGGCGTGCCCGCGCTGATCGTGGTGCCGCTGGGCAACAGCCGCGAGAAAAACGCCGCCATGCGTGCGCTGGGCGCCGAGTTGGTGGCGCACGGTGATGACTTTCAGGCCGCACGTGAGCACGCCAAAACCCTGGCTGAGCAGCGTGATTGGTTGATGGTGCCGTCGTTCCACCCCGATCTGATCGCTGGCGTGGCGAGTTATGCGCTGGAGCTGTTTGCAGCCGTGCCCGATCTGGAGGTGGTCTACGTGCCCATCGGCCTGGGCTCGGGCGCTTGTGGCGTGATCGCCGCGCGCGACGCGCTGGGCCTGGCCACCCAGGTGGTGGGCGTGGTATCCACCGGCGCGCCGGCCTACGCGCTGTCGCTGGCCTGCGGCCACGCGGTAGACCACGCCGTGACCACCCAATTGGCCGATGGCATGGCCTGCCGCACGCCCGAACCCGAGGCGCTGGCCATGCTGGCGCAGGGGCTGGCCGGCGTGGTCAGCGTCAGCGATGCCGAGGTGGCTGCGGCCATGCGTTTGCTGTTCGAGACCACCCACCAGGTGGCCGAGGGCGCGGGCGCTGCGGCGCTGGCGGGGGCCTGGCAACAGCGCGATGCGCTGGCTGGCCGGCGTTGCGGCCTGATCCTGAGCGGGGGCAACATCGACCGCGATGCCTACGCCCGCGTTTTGGCGGGCTGATCCTGAAAGCCAAACCCGCCAAACCCATGAGCCCGCATCGCTTCACTCAACTCGACGTGTTCACCGCCGTGCCGCTGCTGGGCAATCCGCTGGCTGTGGTGCATGACGCCCAAGGCTTGACCGACGCGAAAATGGCCAAGTTTGCGCAGTGGACCAACCTGTCGGAGACCACCTTTTTGCTGCCGCCCACCGATGACGCCGCCGATTACAGGGTGCGCATCTTCACCCCGGGCGGTGAGCTGCCTTTTGCCGGCCACCCGACGCTGGGCAGCTGTTATGCCTGGCTGGCGGCGGGCGGCGTGCCGCGCGACGCGGCCGTGGTGGTGCAGCAATGCGGCGTGGGCCGCGTGCGGGTGCGGCGTGATGTGGCCAGCGGGCCAACGCGGCTGGCCTTTGCAGCGCCCGCGCTGCGCCGCACCGGGGCGGTCGAGCCCACCTTGCGCGCCCAGGCTGTGGCCGCGTTGGGCGTGCCCAGCGAGTGGGTGCAACAGCTGGAGTGGGTGGACAACGGCCCAGGCTGGATGGCCGCGCTGCTGCCCGACGCGGCCACCGTGCTGGCGCTCAAGCCCGACTTTGCGGCCCTACGTGGACTCAAGCTCGGCGTGGTCGGCCCCTACCCGGCGGGCAGCGAACATCAGTTTGAAGTGCGCGCCTTTGTGCCCGGCCTGGGCGTGCCCGAAGACCCGGTCACCGGCAGCCTGAACGCCAGCCTGGCGCAGTGGTTGATGGGTATTGGCCTGGCGCCCGAGCAGTACGTGGCCGCGCAAGGCGCCGCGCTGGGCCGCGCCGGCCGGGTGCACGTGCAGCGCCTGGGTGCCGACATCTGGGTGGGTGGCGACGTGACGGCGGTGGTCGAGGGCACGGTCACCCTCTGATCGGCTGCGTGACGCTGGGCACTGGCTGAGCCGCCGCGTGACCGCCTGTCCTACCGCTTGTTGGCACGGCCCGCGCGCAGGTTCAACCCTGATCTGGCGCCTGGTTCAAGGCCGTTAGACTGTTTCGCCTGATGAGTACGCCGCCCAAACTGCCGCAAACGTCGCCCCTCTTGCCGCCGCTCTTGCCGCCGCTCACATTGCCGCCACCGCCGCCGCAGCAACCTGTCATCCGACTGCAATCGCCCGACACGCCCGCGCTGCTTGACGCCACCCGCGGCATATTTCGGGAGTACGCGCAGGCGCTGGGCATTGACCTGTGCTTCCAGAACTTTGACGCCGAGCTGGCCGCGCTGCCAGGTGATTACGACAACCCCAACGGCAACTTGTTGTTGGTCTTTGTGGACGACGAGCTGGCGGGCTGCGGCGCGTTTCGCCCCTTGCCCGACGCCGACCCCGCCAACGCCTGCGAGATGAAGCGCCTGTACGTGCGGCGGCCTTTCCGCCGTTTTGGTCTGGGCCGGCAACTGGCGCAGGCCTTGATCGACCAAGCCCGCCAGTGCGGCTACTCGGCGATGTTTCTGGACACCCTGGACGACATGGAATCCGCGCGCAAGCTCTACGAGGACCTGGGCTTTGTCGAGGTGGCGCCGTACTACTTCAACCCCGTCCCCGGCGCCCACTACTTGATGGTGGATCTCACCTGAAGCCTTGTGGTCGGCTGCATGGCATGGCCCCGTCATCGGCGACGAATGCGTAACACTCAAACTGAGCGCCTCATTGCCCCGCCTGGTGATCTACACGCCCAGCGACGCGCCACTTCTGTGTTGAACCCGCAAGCCACGTCAACAACGCCATGACCAAGCCCGACAGGCTCCTGAAAGTAAAAGCCACTTGATGAATACAACCGAGATCACCGCGCTGCCCTTGCCGCCTGCCTTGTTGGGCGAGTCGCCGCTTTGGCATCCCATCGAACAAGTGCTGTATTGGTGCGACATCCCCGGCCGGGCTTTGCACCGCTGGCAGCCCGACAGCGGTGCGCATCAAAGCTGGCGTTTTGACGTCGAGCCCAGTTGCTGCGTGCCCCTGCAGGGCGGTGGGCTGCTGCTGTCCATGCGAGACGGCATCTGGCGGTTTGACACTGACACCGGGCAAAGAACCTTGGTGGCGCCGCCGCCCTACGACCCCGCGCTGGAGCGATTCAACGACGGCAAAGCCGACGCAGCCGGGCGCTTTTGGGTAGGCACCATTCATGACAAGCGCGAGCCCAAGGCGGCGCTGTATCGGCTGGCGGGCGGCGTGGTCAAGTGCATGGCGGGTGGCATCACCGTCAGCAACGGCCTGGCTTTCAGCCCGGACGGCGACACGATGTACTGGGCCGACACCAAATCACACACGTTGTGGGTCTTTGACGTGGATGCCCAAGACGGCGGCTTGTCGCGGCAGCGCATCTTTCAGTCGTACCCGCCACGTGCCGCAGGTCAAGCCCTGGCCAGCTACGGCGGGCGGCCCGACGGCGCGGCGGTGGACGCCGAAGGCGCGTATTGGGTGGCCATGTTCGAGGGCCAGCGCCTGCTGCGTTATGCGCCCGACGGCGCGTTGCTGGCCGAGCTGCCGCTGCCGGTGCGCTGCCCCACGATGCCGTGTTTTGGGGGGCCCGATCTGAAAACGCTCTACATCACCACCGCCCGCGAAGGGCGTCCTGCGGATGAGTTGGCCGCGCAACCGCTGGCGGGCTGCGTGCTGCAACTGCGGGTGTCGGTGCCGGGGCTGCCGGCCCAATTTGCCCGACTGTAGTCGCGCTGATTTGGCGTTAGGGCGGTGTTTGGCCGGTGTTTGGCGTTAACGCACCCATCGAGCGATCAGTGCCCGGCTCAAGCTTGGGCCTGCCCCTGCGCCACCACAAAGCAGGGGTTGGCGGTGTCGCAAGCCGGCAAATGCGCCAACGCGACGGACGCTGAGGCGGCGCATGTGGGGCGGGTCTTTCCAGCCGCACAGAGGCGGCCTTCGGTCGGCGCCCGAGTGAGGGCGGGTCGATTCGCGGGGGTTTCCACGTATACTTCTGCGGTTTGCCGCGCCCCGCATGTCGTACTGAACATGGCGAAAGCAAGGCAGGCGCAGCACAAAGCAGCACAAGCGATTTGAAGCAAAGCAGCCACGTTACCCGGCCGTCATTCTCATGAACAAGTTGAACGAGTCAAGAGCGGCGCAGCTTGTGAAACCAGACAGCAGCAGGCATGCAATCTGGGACGATATCGACGGGGATGCTACTTCGGGTGGTGACGCGAGAGGTGGGGCAACAAACAAGCGCTTCAAGAGGCTGAATCGAGAAGAAGCGGCTGTCTTGAGGGCCAAGGAGCCGCCGGTTTCACCGTGGCGTGTCATCGCGGTGCAAGCTGCGCTGGGTATGGTCGTGGCCGTGGTCGGGTTCGCGGTCACTGCAAGGTCGGATGTGGCGTGGTCGCTGTTGTACGGTGCGGCCACGGTGGTGGTGCCGGGGGCCTTGATGGCGCGCGGCATGACCAGCAAGCTCAGCAGCATGGCGCCCGGCGCTTCTGCCATGAGCTTCATGGTTTGGGAATTTGTAAAAATTGGCGTTTCGCTGGCGATGTTGGTCGTCGCCAGCCGGATCGTGCAGCCACTTGTTTGGCCTGCCCTTTTGGTGGGCCTGGTGGTTTGCATGAAGGTTTATTGGGTGGCGTTGCTTTGGCGGCGCCGCGCGACTTGAAGACAAGACGGGACAACACAGCATGGCAGTCGAAGAGCACGCCGTAGAACACGCCGCCGGCAATGGGCCGAGCGCTGGTGAGTACATCATTCACCACCTGACGCACCTGCAAAACCACAAGCAGACGGGCATCGTCGATTTTTCGGTGTTCAACCTCGACAGCATCTTTTTTGCCGTGGTGCTGGGCGTGGCTGTCAGCTTTGTGCTGTGGCGCGCCGCCAAAGCGGCCACCTCCGGTGTGCCGGGGCGCTTTCAGGCTGCCGTCGAAATGCTGGTCGAGATGGTGGACAGCCAGGCCAAGGGCATCGTCCACAACGCCAAGAGCCGCAAGCTGGTGGCGCCGTTGGCGATGACCGTGTTCCTGTGGATTTTTGTCATGAACTCGATGGACTTCTTGCCCGTCGACCTGCTGCCCACGCTGTGGCAAAAAGCCACGGGTCACGAGCACGCCTTCATGCGCGTCGTGCCCACCGCCGACCTGTCCGTGACCATGGGCTTGTCGCTGTCGGTGCTGATCATTTGCCTGATCTACAACATCAAGATCAAGGGTTTTGGCGGTTGGGTGCATGAGCTGTTTGCCGCGCCTTTTGGCGACAAAATTTTGCTGTACCCGATCAACTTCCTGATGCAGATGATTGAGTTCGCCGCCAAGACCGTGTCTCACGGCATGCGGTTGTTCGGCAACATGTATGCCGGCGAACTGATCTTCATGTTGATCGCCTTGATGGGTGGTGCTGTGTCGCTGAGCGGCGCTGGCATTGGCCTGTTCATCGGCCACATCATTGCCGGCACGGTGTGGTCAATCTTCCACATCCTGATCGTCGCATTGCAGGCCTTCGTGTTCATGATGCTGACCCTGGTGTACCTGGGTCAGGCTCACGACGCGCACTGAGCCCTGGGCTCTACAACAGTCCTCGGCTGCAAGGCCGTTGGTTTTCTCTTTTCACACGCAACACCTTTTTCTAACTAGGAGTCATCATGGAAGTTATTAGCTTTGTCGCTCTCGCCGCTGGTCTGATCATTGGTCTGGGTGCCGTCGGCGCTTGTATCGGTATCGGCATCATGGGCAGCAAGTACCTTGAAGCCGCTGCACGCCAGCCTGAGCTGATGGGCGAACTGCAAACCAAGATGTTCCTGCTGGCGGGTCTGATCGACGCGGCCTTCATTATTGGTACCGGTATTGCGCTGTGGTTCGCTACTGCCAACCCGTTCCTGGGTCAAATTGCCGCTGCGGTTGCTGCAGCTGGTGGCGCCAAGTAAGCCTTCTGGCTGCTTGGATTCCTGGAGCTTGTGGGCGCGCCAAGGCGCTGTCGACAACATCCTTCCCGTCACCGTGATTGAGGCAACAAAGTGAGCATCAACGGTACCCTCATCGCCCAGATGATCGTGTTCCTGATCTTGGTCTGGTTCACGATGCATTTCGTCTGGCCGCCGATCACCGCAGCGCTCGATGAGCGCGCGAAAAAGATCGCCGAAGGCTTGTCAGCTGCTGACAAAGCCAAGTCCGACCTGGCCGTGGCCAACCAGCGCGTGGAGCAGCAACTGTCTGCCGCACGCACTGACGCCGCAAAACGTTTGGCTGACGCTGAACGCCTGGGTCAGCAATTGGTGGAAGAAGCGAAAGCTCGCGCCACCGACGAAGGCGCCAAGATCATCGCCGCCGCCAAAGCCGAAGCCGAGCAAGAGTCGGTCAAGGCGCGTGAAACCTTGCGTGAGCAAGTTGCCGGTCTGGCCGTCAAAGGTGCTGAAGCAATTCTGCGCTGCGAGGTCAACGCTGGCGTTCACGCCGAGCTGTTGGGTCGCCTGAAAGCGGAGCTCTGATCATGGCTGAGCTTGCAACCATCGCGCGCCCTTACGCCGAGGCATTGTTCAAGGCGGTCCGGTTGAGCGACGCTCAATCGGTGGGCACGCAGATCGGCGAGTTGGCGCAAATCGCCGCTGACGAGCAACTGCGGCGCTTTGCCGACGATCCGCGCACCGCTGCAAAGCAGGTGTTCGACATCGTCAGCACGGCCACCAAAACAGCCTTGGGCGAGCCGGTCAAAAATCTGCTTGGCCTGGTGCTCGAAAACGGCAGGCTCACGGCTTTGCCCGAGATTGCCGCGCAATTCAAGGCCTTGCTGAACGCCCGTTCAGGCTCGTCTGACGCCATCGTCTACAGCGCGTTTGCGATTGACGACTCGGCCTTGGCCGACGTGGTGACTTCGCTTGAAAAACGCTTTGGTCGCAAGCTCAACGCCCGGGTCGAAATTGACGCCGATCTGATCGGTGGCATTCGCGTGGTGGTGGGCGATGAAGTGCTCGACACCTCGGTCAAGGCCCGCCTCGAACAAATGAAGGTCGCCCTGACGGCGTGACCGTGAGCGGGCCCAAACGCCCGCTGACAGGCCACGCGCTCGCCGACCCAAGGAGAAAGCAATGCAACTGAATCCCTCAGAGATTTCCGAACTGATCAAGAGCCGCATCGAGGGTCTTGGCGCGTCGGTTGATATCAAGAACCAAGGCACCGTGGTGTCCGTTACCGACGGCATCGTGCGTGTGCACGGCCTGTCGGACGTGATGGCCGGCGAGATGCTGGAGTTTCCGCCCACCGCCAGTGGCCAGCCCACGTACGGCCTGGCGCTCAATCTGGAGCGCGACTCGGTCGGCTCCGTGATCTTGGGCGAGTACGAGCACATCTGCGAAGGCGACGTCGTCAAGTGCACGGGCCGCATTCTGGAAGTGCCGGTCGGCCCTGAGTTGATTGGCCGCGTGGTCAACGCGCTGGGCGCGCCCATCGACGGCAAGGGCCCGATTAACGCCAAGATGACCGACGTGATCGAAAAGGTTGCGCCGGGCGTGATTGCCCGCCAATCGGTGAGCCAGCCAGTGCAAACCGGCCTGAAGTCGATTGACGCGATGGTGCCTATCGGCCGTGGCCAGCGCGAGCTGATCATTGGCGACCGCCAGACCGGCAAGACGGCCGTGGCGATCGACGCGATCATCAACCAGAAGGGTCAGAACATGACCTGCGTGTACGTCGCCATCGGCCAGAAAGCGTCGTCGATCAAGAACGTCGTACGCGCGCTGGAGCAGGCCGGCGCGATGGAATTCACCATCGTGGTGGCCGCATCGGCTTCCGAATCCGCTGCGATGCAATTCGTCTCGGCCTACTCGGGCTGCACGATGGGCGAGTATTTCCGCGACCGCGGCCAGGACGCGCTGATCATCTATGACGACCTGTCCAAGCAGGCCGTCGCTTACCGCCAGGTGTCGCTGCTGCTCCGTCGTCCGCCGGGCCGTGAGGCTTTCCCGGGTGACGTGTTTTATTTGCATTCACGCCTGCTCGAACGCGCCGCGCGCGTGAATGCCGCCTACGTCGAGAAGTTCACCAAGGGCGAAGTCAAAGGCAAGACCGGGTCACTGACCGCGCTGCCGATCATCGAGACGCAAGCCGGCGACGTTTCAGCCTTCGTGCCGACCAATGTGATCTCGATCACCGACGGCCAGATCTTCCTGGAAACCTCGCTGTTCAATGCTGGCATCCGCCCGGCCATCAACGCCGGCATCTCGGTGTCGCGGGTCGGTGGCGCGGCGCAGACCAAGCTGGTGAAGAACCTGTCGGGCGGCATCCGTACCGATCTGGCGCAGTACCGCGAACTGGCCGCCTTTGCGCAGTTCGCTTCCGACCTCGACGCCGCCACGCGCAAACAACTCGACCGCGGTGCGCGCGTGACCGAATTGCTCAAGCAGTCGCAGTACTCGCCGCTGTCGATCTCGCTGATGGCCGCCTCGCTGTTCGCCGTCAACAAGGGCTTCATGGACGACATCGAGGTGAAGAGGGTGCTGGCGTTCGAGCACGGCCTGCACCAGCACCTGAAGTCCAGCCACGCTGCGCTGCTGGCCAAGCTCGAAGCCGACAAGGCGATCGACAAGGCCGGCGAAGAAGAACTGAACGGCGCCGTCGCCGCGTTCAAGAAATCTTTCGCGTGAACGTGACCCACCCCCGAAGCGGC
>JAYWDK010000279.1:0-4358 GCA_043779845.1 Betaproteobacteria bacterium
GCGCGTGCTGGTGGACGTGGGCGACGCCGTCAAGGCCGGGCAGTTGCTGGCCGAGATGGACCCGGTGGATCTGGACGAGCGCGTGGCCGCGCTGGACGCGTCCATCGCGCGCGCCGGCAGCGCCACCAGCGCCGTGCTTGCCCAGCGCCGCGATGCCCTGGCCCGCCAGGCGCTGGCGGCCACCAACGCCCGGCGCTATGCCGATCTGGGCGACAAAAACTTCATCAGCACCGGCGCGGTGGAAGCCAAGTTGCAAGAGCAACTCTCGGCCGACGCCGCCCTGGGTGGCGCCGACGCCAACCTGGCCGCCGCGCGGCAAGACGTGCAGCGCCTGGGCGCCGAGCGCGCCGGCCTGCAACAACAGCGCGGCAACCTGCGCTTGGTGGCGCCCACGGCGGGCGTGGTGACCAGCCGCGACGCCGAGGCGGGCTCCACCGTGGTGGCGGGCCAGGCGGTGATCAAGCTGATCGAGCCCGCCTCGCTGTGGGTCAAAACCCGCTTCGACCAAGGCCGGTCGGTGGGCTTGGCGGCGGGGCTGCGCGCGTCCATCGTGCTGCGCTCCAACCCGGCCATGCCCGCCGCCGGCCAGGTGGCGCGGGTTGAGTCCGTGAGCGACAGCGTGACCGAAGAGCGCATCGCGCAGGTGGCGTTTGACGCATTGCCGGCCTTTGTTGCCGTGGGTGAACTGGCCGAGGTGACGTTGGCCCTGCCCACCACCGCCCTCGCGTTGCAGGTGCCCAACGCCAGCATCAAGCACCAAGGCGAGCTGACGGGGGTGTGGCTGGTGGAGGGCAACCGCCTGCGCTTTGCGCCGGTGCGGCCCGGCCTGGCCAGCCTGGACGGCTGGGTGCAGGTGCTGGCCGGCTTGAAGGCCGGCGACCGGGTGGTGGTGTTCAGCGAAAAAGAGCTCACAGCTCACAGCCGCATCAGCGAGGTGCCCACCCTGGCCAGGCCCGGGCTGGCGGGGCCAAAACCATGATCAGCCTGGCCGGCCGCGACATCCTGCATTCGTGGGGCAAGTTCGTGCTCACCGGCATCGGGCTGGGCTTGCTGATTGGCGTCACGCTGACCATGGCCGGCGTGTACCGCGGCATGGTCGACGACGCCCAGCGCCTGCTGGAGAACAGCGGCGTCGACCTCTGGGTGGTGCAGCAAGACACGCAAGGCCCCTACGCCGAATCGTCCAGCCTGCGCGACGACGCGGTGCGCAGCCTGCGTGGCCTGCCCGGCGCATGGTGTCGTCGGGCGGCGACCCGATGGTGTTCATCCCGCTCAAGGACGCGCAAGAAGCGCAGTTCTTGAAGGACAACGACGCGATACAAAACGAGCGCGCGCGCACCGCCGCCAACCCCGGCCTGAACCGCCCCGGCGTGCCCGGTTTGCTGGAAGCGGTGCAAGCCTCGCAAGCCAGCAACCACAACGTCAACACCGTGCTGGTGCAGTTGCGCCCGGGCTTCTCGGCCGACGAGGTGGCCGCGCCCATCCGCCGCTGGAAGCATCTGGAGGCCTTCACCCGGGCGCAGATGGAGGAGATTCTGGTGGCCAAGTTGATCGCCACCTCGGCGCGGCAAATTGGCATGTTCCTGGTGATCCTGGCGGTGGTGAGCGCGGCCATCGTGGCCTTCATCATCTACACCATGACGCTGGGCAAGATCCGCGAGATCGCGTTGCTCAAGCTCATTGGCACGCGCAACCGCACCATCGCCGGCATGATCTTGCAGCAGGCGCTGGGCCTGGGGCTGATCGGCTTCGTGGTGGGCAAGGTGGCGGCCACGTTCTGGGCGCCGATCTTCCCCAAATACGTGCTGCTGGAGCCCGGCGACGCGGTGCGCGGCTTCGTGGCCGTGATGCTGATTTGCGCGCTGGCGATCCGGGCCGCGCTGCGGGTGGACCCGGCCGCGGCGATTGGGGGTTAGCGTGATGGGGGTTGGCGAGGTCACCGAATCGGGCATCCAGATCATCGGCCTGCGCAAACGCTATGGCGAGGGCGACACCGCCGTGGACGCGCTGAAAGACGTCAACATGACGGTGGCGCCCGGCGAGGTGGTGGGGCTGATCGGGCCCTCGGGCTCGGGTAAATCCACCTTGCTCAAGTGCCTGGGCGCGGTGATCGAGCCCACCGCCGGCCGCATGGTGCTGCGCGGCGAAACCATCTACGACCAGGGCTGGAAAATCCCCGACCTGCGCGCGCTGCGGCGCGACCGCATTGGCTTCGTGTTCCAGGCGCCCTACCTGATCCCGTTTCTCGACGTGACCGACAACGTGGCCTTGCTGCCCATGCTGGCCGACCAAGCCCATAACAAGGCCCGCGCACGGGCGCTGGAGTTGTTGCACGCGCTGGACGTGGGCCACCGCGCGCGGGCGCAGCCCAGCGAGCTGTCGGGCGGCGAGCAGCAGCGCGTGTCCATCGCCCGCGCGCTGGCCAACCAACCCCCGGTGATCCTGGCCGACGAGCCCACCGCGCCGCTGGACAGCGAGCGCGCGCTGTCGGTGATGCGCATCCTCAACCAGATGGCGGTGCAGCAGCGCACGGCCATCATCGTGGTCACGCACGACGAAAAAATCATCCCCACCTTCAAGCGGATTTACCACATCCGCGATGGCAAGACCTATGAAGAAGCAGGCCAGGGCTTGAGCCTTTGACGCCCATGCGCGCATGACCTCGACCCCAACGAGCAAGGCCACACCACTGGCCCAGGCGCTCAGCCAAACCGCCGCACCACGCCCGGCCGGCGACCTGGCGATATGGCTGGTGATCGCCGTCGAGCTGCTGACCTTCGCGCTGCTGTTTTTGGCCTACGCCGTGCAGCGCACGCGGCATGTGGTCGAGTTCAACGCATCGCAGCACAGTCTGGATCTGAACGCGGGCGCCATCAACACCGTGTTGCTGATAACAGGCAGCTGGTGCGTGGCGCGCGCGGTGCGCTCGGCGGCGCTGGGTGCCGCAAATCACAACGCCCAGCCCGGCGCGGGCGATGGCACGACACCACAAGCGGGCCACGCCGTGGCGCGCTGGCTGCTGGCGGCGCTGCTGTGCGGTGCGGGTTTTATCGGCCTCAAATTGCAGGAATACGGCCACTGCTGCTGGCCGGCACGGCCATCACCTGGTGGCTGGGTGAAAGCGGTGCCACACGCGCCGGCCTGTGGTCCGTGCTGCTGATGTTCAGCATCGCCGCCGCCAAGGGCCTGCTGGTGATCCTGGACTTCATGGCACTGCGCCAGGCGCCGGTGTTGTGGCGGCGCTTGATGGTGGGCTGGCTACTGGCGCTGTGCGCGCTGATCGTGCTGGCTTACGCTTTGGGCGGCCAAGCGCAACCGGCGTGACACCTCGGGAGCAAGTGCCGCCTGTGTGAATTCAGCAGAGAGCGGTATTGAGGGAAAACAGGTAGCTCGGGGCAACCGCTGCCGGCTCTTTGCTGACTTTGCTGCGTTGCGGGAAAGCGAACATTCAAGTGCCGCAGCCTGCGCGCCGGGTCGGGTTGCCTTGTTCTGCTTCGGCCTTGCGCCAGTCCAAAACGCTTGGCGGTCTTGCCCCAAAGCAGACCATCGCTACGACTGCAAAGAGCCGCTGACGGCCCATGGGAAATTGGTTGTCGTCGTCAAATAGTTGAGAAATTCGCGACAAAAACGCGCGCGCAAGTCACTCAGGCAAAGGCAGCGCGCTGGTGCACTTGATCTCGTCCAGGCACACGCTGGACCGCACGCTGTTGACGCCGGGCAGGCGCATCAACGTGTCCATCAAAAACTGCGACAAAGCCTTCAGATCCGGGGCGATCACCTTGATCATGTAGTCAAAGTCGCCGGTCACCGAGTAGCACTCCAGGATCTCGGGCAAGCCCACCACCACCTCGGTGAACTTGGGCAGATCACGCAAATGCCCCTTCTCCATGGCCACGTGGATGAAGGCCACCACGCCCAGGCCCAGGTGGGCGGCGCTGAGACGGGTTTGGTAGCCGGCGATCCAGCCCAACTCTTCAAGGCGCCGGTGGCGGCGGTGGGTTTGCGCGGGCGACAGACCCACGGCCTCGGCCAACTCCAGGTTACTGGCACGGCCGTTGCCTTGCAAAAAAACCAGGATCTTGCGGTCGATGCGGTCGAAATCAGGGGCTTGCAATGTTTTCTCCTAGACCGCTTAAAGGCCGAAATATTGTTTCTTGATTCAGGGTTTTCCAGCACATCATCTGAAACCCCATTCAGCACGGAACCGCGCACACTCTTGTCCAGAATATTGGCCGCCGGCAGCTTAAAAACAGCGACAGAACCCAGACTGTTTGCACCGCGCCAGACGCAATATTATTTCTTGCTGATCCGCCAAGCCTTCACCCATCCAGTCGCCCTGCCCGACCCCGCCCAAACTT
>JAYWDK010000280.1:0-4355 GCA_043779845.1 Betaproteobacteria bacterium
CCCCCCGACAGGCTCCTTGGCGCGCCAGGCGCAGCAAGGCCAGCAAACAGCGCATGGCCAACTCGGGCGCACGCTGTTGGCCGGCCTGGGCCGTGTCGAGTTGGGGCGCCAAGTTGGGTGAGTCGGTGAGCACCCAGGCCGGGAACCAGGCCCAGTCTGCCGACCCGCCTGAGTCACCCGGCTCGACGCCATCGGCCACGGTTTGTTGTGCCGCTTGAACCGCTGATTCAGGCGTGGCGTCGGGTTCAAACTGGGCGTTGAAGTCTCTTTGCAGCTTGTCCAGGGTGGGGTCGCCCAGCCGCTGGGCCAGCGCGGCAAAACGGGCTGGCGCCAACCAGGCCAGCTCAGTGAGCAAGGGCCAGGTGGCCGGCAAGCCGTACAAGTGGTAGTGGGCTTCGGTCATCCACGCCAGGGGCTTGGGCACCCGGCGCCACGACGGGATGGTGCGCACCGCATCGCTCGCGGCCTGCCAATCAAACGCGCGCAGCCACAGGGCGGCAGCAAACAAGCCACTGTCGGCTGATTGATAGGGCAGCTGCGCACTGCGCTGGACCAGGGCATGCCACAGTGGCAGCAGCCAGGCACGGCCGGCCTCGTGGCCCAGGATTTGCAGCGCGGCGGGCTCGACGGCGTGGTCCATGGTTTGTTGGGTTGAGCGTGCGTCGTCGTGGTCAACAAATCCGGTGGCGGTCAAACTGGCCAGCGCGGCGATGAGCGTGGCCAGCGGCGCCAGCCCGGCGTCGCCGGGCAAGATTTTTTGCAGTCGCTGCCAGGCAGCAGTGGCCGCGCCCGCGTCGTGCCGCTCCAGCGCCTGCACCACGTCGTTGCGCAGCATGGTGTCGCGGCTGTCGCTGAAGATGTCCAGTTGCGTGGAGGGTGGTGGCTTGCGCATGGCGTGGCTGTTTGTACGGTTGGTGGCGGCTGCGGTTGCGGTTGCGGTTGCGGTTGCGGTTGCGGTTGCGGTTGCGGACGCGGTGCTGGTCGGCGATGTTTGCGGTGCCGCGCCGCAGTGGGTTCAGGGTGAGTGCGGCGTGCTGGTGGCGCAGGCAGGGCCGGCCAAGTCGTCCAGCAAGCCCGCGGCCAGTGCTTCTTCGGCAATGGCCAGATCGTGGCCCATCATGGTGAGGCTCAGGCGGGCATCCCACGATGCGGCCACCGGTTTGCCGGCCAGCGCATGCCCGGGCTTGGCCGCTACACGGGCAGCGGCTTCATAGTCGTCGGCCTTCATGCGCCAGGCTTGCGCGCCGTGGCTTGTCAGCACCTGGTTGGCGATGGCGATGCCCGCCCAGTCAAAGTCACCGTGGTAGCGCAGGCAGGCGCCCGCTTGGCGCAGTTGCTGCAACAGCGTGCGCTGGGCAGCGGCCGGCATGCCCTCGGTGCAGACCAGCGGCGCGCAGCGCACGCCCAACTGGTTGGCGGCAATGGCCAGCAGGTTCGGGTTTTCGCAGACGTAGACCGTCAACCCCGCCACCGCCCAGGCCGGTGGCGAGCGCAGCAGCGCGCGCAACGAGAGGTAGGCGGGTTCGCCGGGCGACATCAGCGTGGTGGGCGTGGTGGGCACGGTGGTTGAGGCACCGCCTGTGCCCTGGCTCGCGGCGCAGGTGCTGGCATTGACGCGGTGGGCGTCGCCCGGCAGACCCTGCGCCAGCGCTGGCCCCAGCCCCGGCAGCGCTGGCCGCACGGGCAAATTGAGGCACAGCGCCGGCCGCGCCAGTTCATTGACCAACACGCCCACTCGCGCCCACAGGTCGCGGCTGCGCTCCTGCGCTTGCGCTTTGTTCGCGGGGGTGGTGGGGCCGCCGCTGGCCGCGTTGGCGGTGTTGTCGGCCGTATCGCCGTCGTCGGGGCCCGCATCCGTATCGGTGTCGATATCGACATCAGCATCGGCGCGCCCGCTTGGCTCGCCCTGCGCATTGGATTGGCGCAGCACCGCCAAAACCAGCGTGGCGGTGGGCTGGCCGGCATCCAGTGCGTGGGCGTCGCCCAGGGTTTGGGCGGCCAATTGGGCGCGTGGCAAGCCTGCGGCAGGCAACCGGGCCAACACCGCCAGGGTGCGTAGGCACAGGCGCTGGGCGGCGTCGCTGTCTTGCCGCGCCAGACGCTTGAGAAGCCCCAGCCCTGATGGCGTTAGCAACAGCGCACCCAGCGGGCTGGCCTGGCTGTCTTTCACCGTGTCAGTCACCACGTCGGTCACCACGTCGGCCCAGCGTTTGCGCGCGGCCTCGCGCACGGCCTCAAGGTGCACGATGGCCCCGTCCAGCCGCTCCAGCGCGTGGCGCAAGGACGGCGCGATGCCGGCGTTTTGCAAGGCCGCGTCCAGCGCTGGCAGGTTCACCAGCATCGAGTTGGCAAACTGCGGCGGGCGGCCCAGCAACAAGGCCAGCGCGGCGTGTTCATCAGCCGTCAACTGGCCCAGGCGAAAAGTGCCAGGCACGGCCTCTTTGGCGCGCTCAAACTGCCGCCGCAGGCGCTGGCGCAAGCCGCGCAAAGCTTCGCCACCCAGCAGGCGCATCAAGCGTGGGTCCACCGGGTCGGGGCTCACCAGTGAACCTTCGTGCTGCGCACGCCGGTATTCGCCCTTGGGGCGGCCAGGCGTGCTCATGCCAGATCGCTGGCAGTGGGTTCAGGCGAGGCAGGCTCGTCGATGGACAAGCCCGGTGCCGTTGGCAACGCGGGCTCCGGCGCAAAGCGCTGGTTGGGGTCGGCGTCACGTTGCTTGGCGCGGCCGTCCCAGGTCCAGCGCGATACAAATACCGCGTCCACGCCCTCGCGGCGCTGCAACTGGCAGATCGCCACGCCGGGCAGCTCGGCGTAGCAGGCCCATTCACGCTCGCTGGTGATGACGAAGTCGAGGTCAAACTCGCGGATCAACGCCATGCAGTGGGCGCGGGCGGCGTCGTCGATGCCGGCAAATGCTTCGTCCAGCAGCATCAGCCGGGGTGCCAGCGCGTAACCACTTTGGCTGTAAAAACTGGCCACCGCAGCAAACAAGGGCACCGTCAGGCCCAGCGCGCGCTCGCCGCTGGACGCCGGCCCCGACAGCTTGCGCCACTGCCCGTCCTGCCAGCGCTCCACCCGAAACCGGTGCCAGCTGCGGTAGTCCAGCGCGCGGGCCAGTTGCTCCAGCAGACTGCCGCCGCCATCGCGCCCCAGGCCGGCGTCCGAGCGCTCACGCTCGGCGCTGATGCGCTGTTGCAGCAGCGTGCCCACCACGCGCCGGTCTTCGGGCGACCACAAATCGGCGCTGGTGTTCAGCAGGTGGCGGCGCGCGGCGTGCAGCCCCACGGGCGCGCCTTCTTCTTCGGTCAGCGGCAACCACAGCAGCCTGAAGCGCACGCCGGTGGACGTGGGCCGCTTGTGCAGCTCTTTGTTGATGGCCTGCACCTGCCGCTCGGCGGCGTGCAGCAGGCGCTGCAGGTCGGCGGCGATCTCGGCCTGCAGGTGGTTTTCGAGCACCGCGCTTTCATGGGCGCTCAGCAGCTTGCCGCGCTGGATGATTTCGTCGCTCAGGCGGGCCGTTAGCTGGTCAGGCCGCTCGGGCTTGTTCTGGTACAGGATGTTGACGATCAGGCCAAAGTCGCTGGTCTCGGCAGGCGCTTGGTGGCCCAGCGCGGCCAGGGCGCGTTGCAGCTCGGTGAGCTCTTCATTGATTTGCCGCTGCACGCGGGCCCAGGCTTCGTCGTCGTCGCGCTGGGCCAGCAGCCCTTGCTCGGCGCGCCTCGCCAGGTTCAGCGCGGCATCCACGGGCCACGCCTCTGCGGGGTTAGGCAAAGCCAGCGTGGGCAGGGCGGCCGCCAACAAGCCGGTGGCCACGAACTGTTGCCAGCGCACTGCTGCTGACGCGCGGGCGCCAAAACGCTGCGCCAGCGTGGCCTCGGCCGCGCCGGCCTCCGAGCTGGCCACCGCGCGAGCTTCGCCGCTTTGGCGCTGCGCATCGTGGCAGGTTTTGAGCGTTTTTTCGCCGGTGCTCACGGCCTGGCGTGCCACCGTCAACTGGCGCTGCAACTCGCCCACCAAGGCACCCACGGCGTCACGCAGGGCTTGCAGCCTGGCGTGGGCTTGTTGGGCCTCGGCCTGGCTCGTGGCCAGGTGCTCGCCGCGCTGTTGCCAGTCGGCGCGCACCTCGGCTTCACGCAATTGCTGGCGTTGCAAGTCAGGCGCGGCCAGGCGGGCATCGCGTGCGGCCAGGGTCAGGCCCTGCTGGGCCTCGTCAAAGTGCTGCACGGCGTCGTCGATGGCTGGCAACGCCTCGGCCTGGGCCGGCAAGCGCTGGTCGTTTGCGTCTTGTTGCAGCGTTTGGCGTGCGGCGTGCGCGGCCACGCCGGCTTGGCGCAGTTGCTCGTCGGCCTGGGCCA
>JAYWDK010000281.1:0-4345 GCA_043779845.1 Betaproteobacteria bacterium
TAGGCCCCGGGCAGCAGCGCCTGCGTTTGCCGCTCGATCCAGCGTTGGCTCTCAAAATGTTGGCAGTGCGGGCAACTGCGGTGGCCGCAGGAATGCGGCTTGCTGAACCACTCGGTCGGTGACCGTGGGCGTAGTTGCAAATTCGCCAAGCAGGCGTTTGCCGCCGTCGGGCTTGGGTATCTCCACCCTTCGCACCGCCTGCGGCCGGTATCGCCCTGCCTCGATTTGCTCGCGCTGCGCCGGCCAGTGTTCGCGTGCATGGGCGGGCCAGTCCTCCACGGTCACGCCGTCTATGCCCGGCGCCCCCTTGTTGGATTTCACCTGTTTCCACGCACGCCACAGGTTGTCGCTGGACCGCACCGCTTGCAGCAGTTCTTGGTTTGTCGCTTCGTCTGGTTTCAAGGCTCGGTGCGCGCCGCCCGCCCTCGCATCTTCCCCGGGCGGGGTCATTGTCGCCAACCAATGCGCGAACTGTCGGTGCACAAGCGCCGCATTTACCGTAGGCTGCGTTCCGGTGGGCCGTTGCTGCCATGTGCCATCGCCAATAGCATCCCTCGGCCTTGACTAGGCGGTTTGCAGTTCGTCGCCTCGCACCTTTGCACTCGGGCTTCCTCCAGACAAACCCTCGCGGGAATGCCCTTGCCGTCGGCTCGTGGTTATCCTTGCTCACGATGAATCCAAGTCGGTACTCCCACAGGGGACTTCCACCCCATAAGTTCGCGCCCATGCTGGGCGCACACCCTTCGCTCAACCGATACGGATCACACACGAATGACCTCATCTCCACCGTCACGCTCCTGGCAGCTACGCGCAACAGCGACGTTCCTCATTGCAGGAATAGGCTATGCGTCGCCAGGCATCGCCACCGCTGCCGAAACTGACGCATGGTCAGTGATCGGAGAACAGGGCGTGGTTCGTCTCGTGTTGGTTCCAACCGAGCAGGCATCGAATTACAGTGCGTACGAAAGTCAGATCGCTCGCCTCTGCGACCCCGAACGCACCTGCTTTCTCAACTTCTACACGAACTCGACGGGAGCCAACCTTGGAGTGCCGCTACCCGATGCAATCGCGAGCGAAGCCACGGCCACATTTCGCCGCTCGATGAAGAGGGGCGCCCAACTATTCATGTGGAGTTGCCGTCTGAAAGTCCCAGGCAAAGACTGCTTTTGAGCACAACCATGGTGACGGCTAATCGGCTAGCCAGGAGTTTCTAACTCCCGGCCCCCACACCACCCACCATGCGGGTCCGCAGTGGGCGGTTCAACAAGTTGGCTCGCTCGACAAAAGCCATTGCCGTTCAGGTCGTACAGCCCTGGGCCTTGCACCACAGGTCTTTGACGCTGACCAAGCCTTGCATCTTCAACCACGCGTTCGACAATGCCTGCTGCACCGCCGGGGTTCGTGCCATGTGCCAGTCGCTCTTGCTGCTGACCCCGGGCCTGGGGGACATGCAGGGGCGGCGCTCAACCACGATGGCCATCGTGCGCTACCTGGCGCTGCTGGAATTTCCGTCGGGCAAGGCCTTGCGCTGCTGGCAGATGGATTTCATATGAGCTGTGGGGGGCTGTCTGGCAGGCCACGTGGTCACAGGCCACCGCGTTGGCGGCGCCCGACAATGGGCCCACCCAGGCGCCGGCCTCGCCCTGACTTGCATTGATGGCGTGCAGTGGCACTGGCTGGGTAGTGTTTGACTGATGTTTGACTGATGTTTGGCTGATGTTTGGCTGATGTTTGGCTGATCGGCGTGCCTGATCGCCCACAAAATGCGGGTTGTTGCACTTCAAACCCTGGCCGCCCATGCACGCTGTACGCCTTGCCACCCCTGCCGATGAGCCCGCCCTTCAACGACTGTTTGAACGTGCGATGCAAACGGCGCTTTGGCTGCCGCCCAACGCCGATGTGGACACCAATCTCAAGAAAACGTCGTCGGGTGAGACGGTGGTTGTGTGCCTGGCGCCCAACGGCGACCTGGCGGGCTTTGTGTCGGTGTACGCGCCGGGGGCGTTCATCCATCACCTGTATGTGGCCGATGAATTTCAAAACCAGGGCGTGGGTACCCAGCTGTTGGCATCCCTGAATGATTGGCTGCCAAAACCCTGGCGCCTGAAGTGCGTGACCGCCAACCGCCAGGCGCTGGCGTTTTATGAAAAAACGGGCTGGGTGAAGACCGAGACCAACACCGGCAGCCAGGGCGAGTACGTGGTGCTGCGGCACTACTCGGGCCAAATGAGCCGCAGCCCAAGCTGACTAAGGGCCGCAACCCCGGCCAAGAAGTCAGGGCGGTTTGCCGCCGGGGGTTGACGGCAAACGCGGCCCTGGCGCGCAGGTCAAAGCGGCTCGGGCGCGATCATCTCGGCGTAGTCCACCAGCGCGCCCAGGATCTCCTGGCCACGCTCATCGGCGGCCTCGCTCAGCACGTCAATTTGCTCCAAAAACTGCGCCAGCGTGGCACCGCCACCCGTGCCGTTGTGCAGGCGCTCGCTGCAATGCCGGTGCCAACGCCTTAGATCGTCGGCATCAAGCGAGCTGGTGAAGTTGCGCGCCCGGTAGCGAAACAGCATTTCTTCCAGCCGTGGGTCTTCAAACGCCGGGCGCTTGCCGGCCAGTTGATCGCCGCTCAGCGTGCGCAGGCGCTCCAGGGTGCGGCGGTCGGCGGGGCTGATGAAGCCGCCGTACAAATCCTCGTCCACGTCGGGCGCCTGGGCGGAAGTGGGGCGGGCGTACACCTCGCGCCAAGGCACGGCGTCCAGCGCGGACGCGTTTTGCAAGGCCCAAGCGGCATGCTGCAAGCCAGCCGCCATGTCCAGGCCCCAGCGCTCGGCCATCTCGGGCGACAGGGTTTTGAGGTTGCTGATGACCACGGGGCTTTTGTTGGCGTGGATCGATTTGACCGGCAGCCGCGCCACGCCTTCGGGCAGGTCAGCGGTTTTGCTGAACAGTCGCAGGCGCAGCGTGGCGGCGTCCAGCGTCAGCAGCTCGGCGGGGTCATGGGCCAGGTCCCAAACAATCAGCTCGATTTTGTTGCTGGGGTGAATAGTCAGCGGCCACACCAGGCCGATGCAGCCGCGCTCGACCGGGTACATGCCCGACACATGCAGCAGCGGGCGGCGGGCCGCGCCGAGTGGGCCGATCTCTTGCCACACTGCTTCTTTTTTGCGCAGCTTCAGGCAGAAGTCAAACAGCTTGGGCTGCGCGGCGCGCACCAGGCGCGCCAGTCCCAAGGTGGCGCGCACGTCGCTCAGCGCGTCGTGGGCGGCCTCGTGGGCCAGGCCATTGGCGGCAGTCAGCATTTCTAACTTGAAAGAGACGCGGCCATCGGGGTGCTGCGGCCAGGTCAGGCCGTCGGGGCGCAAGGCGTAGGCGCAGCGCACGGTGTCGAGCAAATCCCAACGGCCACAGCCGTTTTGCCACTCGCGGCCGTAGGGATCAATCAGGTTGCGCCAGAACAGGTGGCGCGTGACCTCGTCGTCAAAGCGGATGGTGTTGTAGCCCACGCCCACGGTGCCGGGCTGGCTCAGCACCTGCTCAATTTGTGCGGCAAATTCGTATTCGGGCAGGCCTTTTTCCAGGCACAACTGCGGCACGATGCCGGTGATGAGGCACGACACCGGGTCAGGCATAAAGTCATTGGCCGGTTGGCAATAGATCATCAGCGGCTCGCCAATTTCGTTCAATGCCGCATCGGTACGAATCGCCGCAAACTGCGCAGGCCGGTCGCGCCGCACCTTGGCACCGAAGGTTTCGTAATCGTGCCAGAGGAAGGTGTGGGTGGCTGGGTTGGAGGGTTTAGAAAGCGTCATGCGGGGATGTTACCGCCACATTTATCGCTACGATTCAGCGCCGCCGTGCCGAGCGCACACCATCCAATTCCCCCACTAAACCCAGCACCTTCAGCAGTCGCCCGGAGTCGGCCACTTCTACCGTGAAGGTCATCCAGGCTGTGCCCTTGACGGACTGGGTTTGCACGCCAATCACGTTCATTTTTTCTTTGGTAAAGACTTCGGAGATGTCGCGCAGCAAGCCTTGCCGGTCCGCGGCTTCAATCGCCACGTCAACGGGGTAAACCGCGCTCTGCATCTTGCCATTGGCACCGACACCAGGGCTGCCAGCGCCCCACTCCACCTCAATCACGCGTTCGCCATTTTTGGCGATCATTTCGCGCAGGTTGGAGCAATCGGCCCGGTGCACGCTCACACCTTTGCCGCGTGTGACAAAACCGCAGATGGCATCGGGTGGTGCGGGTTTGCAGCACTTGGCCAACTGTGTCATCAGGGAATCAACGCCCACCACCAACAGGCCGCCTTTGGCCGATGGGTCCTGATTTTTGGGCTTGCGCAAGAGTGGC
>JAYWDK010000282.1:0-4343 GCA_043779845.1 Betaproteobacteria bacterium
CTGGGCTACTGCCCCGAGGAGCGCGGCATCTTCTCGGGCCTGAGCACCGAAGAGAACCTGATGCTGCCGCCCATCGTGCGCTCGGGCGGCATGACGCTCGAAGAAATCTACAACGTATTCCCCAACCTGTACGAGCGCCGCGCCAGCCCCGGCACGCGCTTGTCGGGCGGCGAGCAGCAGATGCTGGCGATGGCGCGCATCCTGCGCACCGGCGCGCGCCTGTTGCTGCTCGACGAGATCACCGAAGGCCTGGCGCCGGTGATCGTCAAAAAGCTCGGCGAGGTGATTCGCCTGCTCAAGACGCGTGGCTACACCATCGTGCTGGTGGAGCAGAACTTCCGCTTTGCAGCGCCTCTGGCGGATCGGCACTACGTGCTGGAGCACGGCCGCATCGTGGCCACGGTGCAAAAAGACGAACTCGCCGACAAGACCGAGATGCTGCATGAATTGCTGGGCGTTTAACCCGCCCTCACCCCAGCCCTCTCCCGCCAGCGGGCGAGGGAGCACGCCCCAAAACCTGACCCCATCCAAAACCCCCAGGAGACAAGCATGAAATTCAAAACCCTCAGCCTCATCGCCGCCATCGGCGCCGCACTCGCGCCAGCCGCCCAAGCCCAGGTGTCCGACGGCGTGGTGCGCATCGGTGTGCTCACCGACTTGTCGGGTGTTTACTCCGACGTGGCCGGCAAAGGCACGGTCATCGCCACGCAAATGGCGATTGATGATTTCATCGCCAAAGAGAAGCCCAGCTTCAAGGTGGAGATGGTCTCGGCCGACCACCAGAACAAGGGCGACATTGCCGCCAACAAGGCGCGTGAGTGGTTCGAGCGGGGCGGCGTGGATGTCGTCAGCGAACTGGTGACCACCTCGGTGGCCTTGGCTGTGCAAAAAATCGCCAAAGAGAAAAACCGCATCGCGCTGATCTCGGGCGCCGCGTCCACCCGCATCACCAATGAAGACTGCAACGACGTGACCGTGCACTGGACCTACGACACCTACGCCGTGGCCAACGGCACGGCCAAGGCCGTGACCCAGTCAGGTGGCAAAAAGTGGTTCTTCCTGACGGCCGATTACGCCTTTGGCCACTCGCTCGAAAAAGACGCCATGGCCGTGGTCAAGGCCAACGGCGGCGAGGTGGTGGGCAGCGTGCGCCACCCGTTCCCGGGCTCTGATTTTTCGTCGTTCCTGCTCAAGGCCCAGTCATCGGGCGCGCAAATCATTGGCCTGGCCAATGCAGGCGGCGACACCATCAACTCGATCAAGCAAGCCGCTGAATTTGGCATCACGCCCAAGCAGCAACTGGCGGGCTTGTTGATGTTCATCTCCGACGTGCACTCGCTGGGCCTCAAAGCCACGCAGACGATGTACCTGACGGAGGGCTTTTACTGGAACCTGAACGACGACACGCGCGCCTGGTCGAAGCGCTTTTTCGATCAGCACAAGCGCATGCCCACCATGGTTCAAGCCGGCCAGTACTCGTCGGTATCGCACTACCTGAAGGCTGTCAAAGCCATCAACAGCGATGACACGACCAAGGTGATGGCGCAGATGAAGAAGACCCCCGTGAACGACTTCTTCGCCAAGAACGGCAGCATCCGCGCCGACGGCCGCATGGTGCACGACATGTACCTGCTGCAAGTGAAAAAGCCTTCGGAGTCGACCACGCCTTGGGACTACTACAACGTGCGCGCCACGATTCCCGCCGCTGAAGCCTTCCAGCCGCTGGCCGCATCCACTTGCCCGCTGATCAAGAAGTAAATCAACTCGGCAAGCTCAACACCCCTGACCCGGGTGCTGAGCGTGGCTTCACGATCACCGGACACCGCCATGCAAATACTGGGCATCACCTCGCAAGAACTGTTTGGGCAGTTGCTGCTCGGACTCATCAACGGCTCGTTTTATGCCGTGCTGAGTTTGGGGCTGGCGGTCATTTTTGGCCTGCTCAACATCATCAACTTCTCCCACGGCGCGCTGTACATGCTGGGGGCGTTTTTGGCGCTCATCGGCCTGTCGCAATTTGGCCTGAGCTACTGGGTGGCGCTGTTGGCCGTGCCCGCTGTCGTGGCCGTGGGCGGCGTGCTGGTGGAGCGGCTGATGCTGCGCCATTTGTACAAGCTTGATCACCTTTATGGCTTGCTCCTGACCTTTGGCCTGGCGCTGATTGCCGAGGGCACGATGCGTTATTACTTTGGCATCTCGGGTGAAAGTTACCCCGTGCCCGAGGCCTTGGCCGGCGGCGTGCAGCTGGGCTTCATGTTCATGCCGCTGTACCGCGGCTGGGTGGTGGTGGCCGCGCTCTCCGTGTGTTTTGGCACCTGGTACGTGATCGAGCGCACGCCCCTGGGCGCCACCTTGCGTGCCGCCACCGAAAAGCCCGAGCTGGTGCAGGCCCTGGGCATCAACGTGCCTGTGCTGGTGACGGCCACCTACGCGGCCGGCGTGGCGCTGGCGGGCTTTGCCGGCGTGCTGGCAGCGCCCGTGGTGCAGGTCAACCCGGTGATGGGCTCGAACCTGATCATCGTGGTGTTTGCGGTGGTGGTGATTGGTGGCATGGGCTCGATCCTGGGCTCCATCGTCACTGGCCTGGGGCTGGGCATTGTTGAAGGCCTGTGCAAAGTGGTTTACCCCGAAGCGTCTGGCGTGGTGATCTTCGTGATCATGATCATCGTGCTGCTCGTGCGTCCGGCCGGCTTGTTCGGCAAACAAGCTTGAAGGAGCCCACCATGACCACCTCTACCGTCTCAACCTACCAGGCTCCCGCCTCGCGCCAGGCCCTGGGCTACGCCCTGTTGATCGCCGCCGGCCTGGTGGCGCCCTTCATCTTTTACCCCACGTTTTTGATGAAGGTGCTGTGTTTTGCGCTGTTTGCCTGCGCTTTCAATTTGCTGCTGGGTTTTGCCGGTTTGCTGTCGTTTGGGCACGCGGCGTTTTTTGGTGGCGCGGCCTATGTGTGCGCCGCGCTGAGCAAAAACTACGGCGTGAGCCCCGAGCTCGCAGTATTGGCCGGCGGCCTGGTGGCCGGCTTGCTGGGCGCGCTGTTTGGCGCTTTGTCGATCCGGCGATCAGGCATCTACCTGACCATGATCACGCTGGCGCTGGCGCAACTGGTGTTCTTTTTTGCGGTGCAGCTGCCGTTTACCGGCGGCGAGGATGGCCTGCAAGGCGTGCCACGCGGCAAGCTGTTTGGGCTGATCGATTTGAGCGACAACCTCTCGATGTACTTCTTTGTGTTCGCGGTGTTCGCGGCCGGTTTTTGGTTGATCCACCGCACCGTCAACTCGCCGTTTGGCCAGGTGCTCAAGGCCATTCGCGAGAACGAGCCCCGCGCCATTTCACTGGGCTACGACGTCGCCCGCTACAAGCTGCTGGCCTTTGTGTTGTCGGCGTTTTTGGCCGGCGTGGCCGGCGGCCTGAAGTCGCTGGTGTTTCAGCTGGCCTCGCTGACGGATGCGCACTGGCACATGTCGGGCGAGGTGGTGCTGATGACGCTGCTGGGTGGCCTGGGCACCTTGTTTGGCCCGGCGGTGGGCGCGTTCACCATCGTGGCACTTGAAAACGAACTGGCCGACAAAGTCGGCCCCTGGGTCACCGTGATCATGGGCGTGATCTTTGTGGTGTGCGTGCTGGCCTTCCGCCGGGGGTTGGTGGGCGAGTTGTTGGCCAAATTTGGCCAACTCGGTGGCGGCAAGGGGCCGGCCTCGGCACCTCCTGCGCACTGAGCAAACCTGCCAGCCAGTCATTCGCTCACTCGCCGCATCACCCTGCCCGCCCGTCGGGCCCACGTCATCACGTTGTCAAGGACCTACCGCCATGAATGCCTACACCCCGCCCCTGCGCGACATGCTGTTTGCCATGAAGGAACTCGGCGGCCTCGACGCCGTGCTGGCCCAACCCGGCCATGAAGAAGTGACGCCCGACCTGGTGGACGCCATCCTGGACGAGGCCGCCAAGTTTGCGAGCAACGTGCTGGCGCCCATCAACCAGCAAGGCGACAAACAGGGCTGCACCTGGAACCAGGGCGCGGTGACCACCGCCGATGGCTTCAAGGCGGCCTACGCCAGTTTTTGCGAAACCGGCTGGAACGCCATGCCGGCGCGCACCGAGTTTGGCGGCCAGGGCTTGCCTACGCTGCTGTCCACGGCCGTGCTGGAGATGTGGAAATCGTCCAACATGGCGTTCTCGCTGTGCCAGATGCTGACGCTGGGCGCGGTGGAGGCGATAACCCACCATGCGAGCGACTCACTCAAGCAGCGCTACCTGCCCAATATGGTGGCCGGCCGCTGGACGGGCACCATGAACATCACCGAGCCGCAAGCCGGCTCCGATCTGGCGGCCATCACCAG
>JAYWDK010000283.1:0-4328 GCA_043779845.1 Betaproteobacteria bacterium
TCTGCGTGTAGTGGCTCTTGAGCTCGACTGTTGCCACCGGGATGCCGTTGACAAACAGCACCAGGTCGATGCTGGCCTCAAAGTGGACGGAGTAGTGCACCTGGCGCACCACGCGCAGCCGGTTGGCGGCGTAGCGCGCCTGCAGGTCGGCATTCATGGCCAGCGCCGGCTTGAACTGGCACATGGCCACCGCGTGCCTCAACCCAGGAACGCCGATCAGCTCGAAGCCTTGGCGCAGCACCGCCAGCGTGCCCTGGCTGTCCAGCGACTTGCGCAGGCGCTCGGCCACCACCTTGGGCGCAGCGGCGCCGTGGCTCTTCTCTATCGCCTCCCAAGCCTTGGGCTGGCTGGTCTTGATCCAGGCGATGGTGTCATCGACAAGCAGCGCCTGCGTGCGGTCGTAGCGGCCGGCGTCAGCAGCGTCGTAGAGCCAGCCGACGGCCGTCAGGTCGGCGCAGATTTCATCTTCGAGGTGGATTTCGCGGTGCAGGGACATGGGGTTCAGCTCGAAGTCTTGGCCGCTTGACCCTGGGCGAACAGCGTCGCCAGCAGCGTCAGCTTTTCCCCCACCTCGGCGGGGATAGCCTTGACCGGCGCTTGCGCCACCAAGCGGTGCAGCTCGCCTTTCTTCATCAGCATCGGGCCGCCCAAGCGCTGCGCCAGCCGGCGAAAAAACTCCTCAGCAAAGCTGCTGAGCTTGAGCCGCTCGGTCTTGGCCTCCCACACGATGCGCTCCACCTCGGCGGTGGCCTGCCGCCAGGCAATGAAGTCGGCCTCAACCTTGTCAAAAATTTGCTCCAGCACCAACCCATCCAGCACCTCGTCAATCTCCTGTCGGTGGCCACCGAACAACTCCATGTCTGCGTAGTGATCCTGTGCATAGTTTCTCAGCAGGCCAGGCGTCACAAAGTAGTTCTCCGCTTCGTAGCGGCGCCAGTAGCTGAGGGTAAGTGCGCCTTCCTGCACAGCCACGCGATTGCGTCCGTCGTTGTCCAGGATGGCCAGGCCCATCAGTTGCGGCAAGAGCTTGCGCAGGCCATTGAAATGCTCACGCGGGGTGATGCCAAACCCGCCTTCCACCCGTTCCAGCTCGGCATCCGCGTCTTGGCTCGGGTAGTTGTTCTGGACATAAAACGAGTTGATGCGCTCATCCCATTGTTCGGCCACCGGATGTTGCAGCCGCATGGCCAGCGCCCTCAGCATGTCTACGTCGGTGCCGCCTTCGATATAAAGCACGTAGCCGCGCTCACGCGCCTTGACGTAATGTTCGGCGCCAAAATGTTTGAGACTGTTGCGGATGTCGGTCTTACCGGCCAGGTCGTCGGCCTTGCCATCGAGCAGCAGCGTCAGATTGTTGTCGAGCGCCTCGTCCAGAATGACCTCGGAGTGCGTCACCATCACCACTTGGGAGCCGTTCTCGCTGGCAATATCGCGCAGCAGCACATACACCTGCTTTTGCCGCAGAATTTCCAGGTGGGCGTCGGGCTCGTCCACCAGCAACACGCCACCCTTGTGCGAATAAAGGTAGGCAAAAACTAGCAGCATTTGCAAAAAACCGCGTCCCGCCGACGAGAGTTCCAGCGCCTCTTTGACGTCCGGCTGACGATATTGCAGCGTGATGCTGCCTCGCGAAGTCTCCTGCGGCGCTTCCAGCTGCACATTGAACAAGCGCTTCATCAGCTGCGTGATGCGCACCCAATCTGCGGGCGATGAATTGAACACCGACAGACACAGATTGCGCAACACATCGGCCGTGCGCCCTTGGCCCAGCAGCACATCGACCCGCCCGGGCTGCAGAATCGGCTCCTCGGTGTCAAGCCCCGACATCGGGTAAAGCAGCTCGACATTCAGCTTGGCGGCATAAGCCATCAGTTCCGGGTCGGAAATCGCCTCCGGGTCGGGGGTGCAATACACCAGCTCATCGCCTTGATTGCGAAAGCGCATGCTCAGCGGCCGCACCTGGTCCTTGAAAGCCAAGGCCACGGTGATGGTCAGCGAGATGTCCTTGTTGCCCGTGCGCACCTGGGTGTTGTGCCAAAAAAACCGGGTGCGCTGCACCGGCACCGCCACGATATTGAGCCGGTTCATCGACGTGGCCGTGCGCTCCTTGGCGGTCGATGCCTTGCGAGCGTCGAACCAGGTGCGCACCGCCTGAGACCACAGCGCCAAGGCCTGAATGGCACTCGTCTTGCCGCAGTTATTGGGCCCGATCAGCACGGCAGGATGATCAAGCTCGATGCGCTGGCGCTCGCCAAAGCGCTTGAAGTTTTCAATCTCGAGGTAGTGCAGCAAACGCATGTTCAGCAGCTCCGAAGCGGGTGAGCGGGAAGAGTGCAAATTGTGCCGTCTGGGCTGGCGGCCAGCGGGCGGCTCATGCAGGCATTTCCTGCAGCGCCACCGCGCCGCGCACGCCGATCTTGCCTGTGACGGCGGCGGCGATGAGGGCGCTGCGGCGTTCGCTCAGTAGCGTCATCGCGGCCAATGCCTCAGCTACGAGTTCATCGAGCTTGGCTGTTGCTTTGTCTAGGTGATCAGCGATCAACTTTTGTTCGCCCCTGCCAGGTCTAGGAAGAATGAACTCGACGGCGTGGCTGATGTTGAACTGCTCTTGCGCTGCTCCGTATTGGACGACCTCGACTTGAAATCTGACCACCCGATCATTCATGGTGTAGCAAAGCCAGCGCGAATCGAAGTCACCTCGCCTGATCAACATCACGGATGCACAGTTGCCACCCTCGGCTTCATGCGGAACCACTGCAGTCACGCCTGGGGCACCAACGCGGACTGTGACGAGGTCGCCCGCTTGCAGCCTTGTTTTCACGTTCCTCTCACTGTCTTCCGCCGAGATGCGACGGCATTCAACCAAGTCGATCCGGCCTTCCCGAATGTCCCCACCGTACAGGAACGGAAGCCCTTCGCGCGCGACATAGATGCTTGGGTTGACAACGATGCCAACGGTCTGAATGGGCGAGATACGCTTGAGCGCGACTGCATCCCAGTGTGCAGGTATCCGCCCAAGCCAATGCACCTCCGAGTCCTTCATCGGCACGGCCGGGTTCAGCCCCTTCGTGACGGCCCGCGAGATCACCGCCTGGCGCTTCTCTTTCAGCAGCTCAATCAAGCGCTTTTGCTCTTCGACTAGAGTGTCGATCTTGGCTGTCTCCGCCGACAAGACGCGGCAGATATCGGCTCGTTCGGACACGGGTGGCAGTGGGACGTTGAAGCTTCCGATTTGCTGGAAGTTCAGCCCCTCGCGGGCAGCGCCATCTTGGACGTAGTCGATCTGTGCTTTGATCTGAGCAGACTTCAGTAGCCAGGCCAAGAACGTGGCTTGCTCTGGAATCGAGACACGAACCACGCAGACATGTTGATTTACGTTGGCAGGCGGAAATCCCTGCGGGACGATGCAGGTTCGGCCGATGGACGCGCCAGTAATGTTGAGCAAGATGTCACCGGCCTGGACGCGGCTACTTGACATGGAATCGTCAACGACTTGAGCAATACACACAACGTCTTCAAGTCTCAGGCCGTCGTCGTGGACGTTCTGACTACGCAGGAACAGCACACCGCTATCTTGGTATGTCTCATTTCCCCCAAGCGGGGTCTTGCCGCTCCCAATTCGGCTCGTCAGGAACTTGAGTCTTTCGACCGTCCAATGCGCTGGTACCTCACCAAGCCATTCGACGCCCGATTGCTTGTACTGCTCGTACCTTGGAAAGCTCATGCCGACAGCCCCTCGATCATGGCCTTGATGCGGTCGGTGACCCTCTTCAGGTCGATATCGATCTCGGCCAACTCGCGCGGTGGCTCGAAGACGTAGAAGTGCCGGTTGAACGGAATCTCAAAGCCGACCTTGGTCTTCTCGTGATCGATCCAGGCATCCGGTGCGTGGGGCAGCACCTCGCGCACGAAGTAGGTCTGAACCTCTTCCGAAAGCGGCACGTTCTCGGTGTCGCGCAAGCTGCTGTCAGGCTGCGGCTTGCCCTTGAGCTTGCCTTTTTCACCCAGGATGACTTTGCCGGCAACGTCGCGCAGTGGCCGCTCCACCGTGATGGTGCTGTAGCCGAATTCCTCGTTGCGGAAGATGCGCGACACCGGCACGGCCTTCACCTTGCCACCGGCCGGCGCGTTGGGCAGCGTCTCGCCGTCCATCAGCACTTGGCGGCCGGCCTCCTTGCCATCGGCATCCAACACCGTCACCAGGCTGGCTTCGACGAAGTCGCCGAACATCTTGGTCACCTGCGCGATGTGCTCGTCGCTCATCTCCTTGCGCTTGGAGCCCAAGGTCTTGCGCATCTTCTGCCAGAAGCTCGATGCGTCTATGAGCT
>JAYWDK010000284.1:0-4304 GCA_043779845.1 Betaproteobacteria bacterium
CCCGACAGGCTCCAGCCCCTCAACGCGCCGGCTGGATCAGCAGCGTCTGCGAGGCGCCACCGGCTGCGGGCCACAGCGGCACGCTATCCACCTGGGTCCAGAGCGGTGAAAAACTGCGGTACAGCGGCGACCACGGGATGCCGCTTTGCCCGGTGCTGTGGATCACCCGCGACTGGCGGCTGTCGGCCAGGTCATAGAGCCCACGCAAGCTGGGGCCGTGCTCGTCCAGGTAAAACTCAGCGGTGGTGGCGTCGGCTTTCAGGCTGACGCGGCCGACGTTGACGGTGTAGCTGTCGCCCCCCACGGGCGCACGCTGCTCAAACCATTTGGCCAGCAGCTTGACCTTGGAAAACGGCCTGTGCTCGGAGCGCGCCTGGTGCGCCCGGCCCCACTGCCAAGCGGCCACGTCAGCACCCTGCAAACCCTGCAATTCGTCCAGCGCAGCAGTGAAGGCGCGGTTCACCTGTTCAGCGCAGGTCTCCACGGCCGGCGTGGTCTTGTCGTCGCACCACCAGGCGTCGTCGCGTGCCAGCACGCCCTCCAGTGCGTCAAAGTAGCCCCGCTGGCCCAGCATCCGGTCGTAGAGCGGCGCGCCCAACTCATCGGCCAAAACCTGCTCGGACAAATGGCGGTGCCAGGCCCAGTAGATCAGCGGCGCGGCGCGCTCAGTGGCCATGGTGCCGTCAAAAGCGGCCAGTTGCTGCTGGGCGGCCGCGGCCAACGGGTGGGCCGATGTGGCTTGCAGCAAGCGCGGCAGCAAGCGCACTACTGCCAGGGATTTGACGTCGCCCTGCATGCGCCGCAAATCGGCCAGGCTGTGCTTGGGGCTGGCCTCGATCAACTGCTCAATGCGCTGGTGGCGGAACGGCAGCGCCCAGTGGTGGGTGATCAAGTGCGGATAGTCAGGCGGCGTGATCTTCTGGTTGGCGTTGGCGATGAAGCCGCGCTCGGGGTCACGTTGCTGCGGCAGCTCGGCGGCGGGCAAAAAGCCGTCCCAGTCATAACGTGCATCCCAACCAGGCGCGGGCGCCAAGCCCAGCAAATCGTTGTCGGCGCGGCGCAGCGGCACGCGACCCGGCGACACCAGCGCGATGTGGCCGGCGTCGTCGGCCACCGCCATGTTTTGCATCGGCGCCACCCAGTTGGCGCCGGCGCGTATGAACTCGTCCACCGAGCCCGCGCTGTTCATGCGCAGGGTGGTGCCCACGATGTCGGTGTCGGCGTCCAGACCCGTCCAGCGCATGGCGATCACGTAGGCCGGCTTGGCCGGGTCGCCAAAGGCGTTTTGGCGGTCATCGATGGCGCCCACCAGCGCCGTGTCCGACAACACCGGGCCGTGGCGGGTGCTGCGCACGGTGATCATGACGTCGGGCTTGCCGCGCACCTTGATCAGCTCTTGCCGGCTCTCAAAGTGCGCCCAGCCGGTGGGCGTCTGGTACATCGTGGTGTCGTCGGGCTTGACGCGCTCCAGGTAGGTGTCTTGCACGTCGGGGCCGGTGTTCGTCAGGCCCCAGGCCACGTGCTCGTTTTGGCCCATCACCACGCCCGGCAGGCCGGGCAGGCTGGCGCCGGCGATCTTCAGGCCCGGCGCTTGCAGCCGGGCAAAGTACCAAAGCGCGGGCGTTGACAGCTTGAGGTGCGGATCACTGGCCAACAGCGGTTTGCCCGTGGTGCTGCGGCTGCCGGCCAGCACCCAGCTGTTGGAGCCCACGCCCTCCACTTCGCTCTCGGGCGCGGCGGCCATCAGCTTGAGCAAAACATCCTGGCGGGTGGCCAGGTTCGCGGCCAGGTTCGCGGCCGGATTCAGGGCCAGCTTGGTGCCCGCATCTCCATCCAGGTTGAGCGACTTGTAAAACGCCGCGTAGTCCATGCTGGCCGGCACGGTGTCGCCCGGGTACGGCGGCAGCAATTGGTCAATGCGCTCCTTGGGCAGCTTGGCCGACAGGCGCAGGCGGATCAGCTCGGTCTGCCAGTTGGCGCCCAAGTCCCAGGCCATCATGATGGCCCACGACAAGCTGTCCACCGGCGTCCAGGGCTCGGGCGTCAAGCCCAGGATCACAAACTCAGGTGGGCGCGCGCGCAGGCTGCCTATCACCGCGTTCACGCCATCGGCATAAGCTTGCAGCGCCTCACGAGATGGCACCGGCAAAGCGGCCCATTGCGCGGCGGCGGCCTGGCGCACACCCAGCGTGCGCAAAAATCGATCAGTGTCCAGCGCACCGTCGCCAAAGGCCTCGGCCAGCCGGCCCGCACCGATGCGGCGGTGGGTTTCCATCTGCCAGAGCCGGTCTTGCGCGTGGGCCACGCCCAGGCCAAACAGCGCGTCACGAACCGTGGCCGCCTGGATGGTGGGGATGCCGTGCTCATCGCGGGTTAGGCGGATGTCGTCAAGCGCGCCTGGCAACTGCAATATGCCCTCGGTGGTGGGCAGCACGCGGCGGCTGTAAGTCCAGGCCACCAGGGCCGACACCACCGCCAGCAACAGCACGGTGGTGAACAAGCGGCGTATCCATTTTCCGAGCATCGTGTTCTCCAGGCCCTGCTGGCCACTTGCCGGCCCACCACGGGCCGGTTGGGTTGGTGGGCGGCAAGCCTAACAGCGGCGGCAAACAGCTTGCCAACACGCCGCCAACACACCGCCAACACACCACCAACACACCACCCCGGTGTGTTGGTGGCCAGTCTCACAGGCGAGAAGTGACGGCGGTTTGTCAAGTTGTTCCCACCTTCGGCCGGCGCGACCAAATCCAACAATGGATTCAACTTAGCGACACAGCTGCCGAAGTTGACCCCATGAATCCGCACACCGCCTTGTTGCCCACCCGCCTCTTCCGACTGGTCACCCGCCACATGTCCGCGCCGCCCAGCAGCCTGATGCACCCCCGGACCGAAGTCTGCCCGCCCGAGCTGTGGCCCTCATCGGTGTCGTGGCGCGGCCAGTTCAAGCGCCTCACCAACCGCCTGCTGAGCCGGGCCACGCCCTGGCTGCCGGCACCGGTGCGCCCGGTCAACCGCTTGGCCATGGTGAAGTCGGAGTTTCAGGCCAACTTGTTGGACCTGCCTGGCAGCTCAGTGGAGCGGCTTTTGGTGGACATCGAGCGCGCCCGCTCGCTGCGCGAGCTGTGGCATCTGCGCTCGTCGGTGTATGGCGAGGTGGCGATGGCACTGAACCAGGCCGAGGCCGAGCGCCGGCTGACCATCTTGAACCGGCACTTTCCGGTGCGCGCACCGCGCTCTGGCCTGATGCCGCTGTGAGCATGCGCGCCGCACTGCACACGCCGCCCGCGCGGCAGTACATCAGCCCGCCCATGGGCGGCCCCATCTTGCCGGGGCCAGGTTTGCCCCAGGACCGCCACTCGCGCATCGCCGCACGGCGTGCGTTTGTCGACATGAAACACCGCTTCATGAGCGCCGTGGACGCGCTTGACGGCCTGCGCGGCGACTGGCTGCGCTACCAGGTGCGCCAAACCCAGGACCCGCTGGATTTGTGGCTGCTGCGCGGCGCAGTATTTGCCGCGCTGGGCCTGCACGACATCACCACCGAGCGCACCCGCAAAGAGCTGCACAAGGTGCTTGACAGCGTGTTCCCGGACAGCGGCGAACTGCTGCCTTTTGGCACCCACTTTTAAGCGCGGCTCAGAGGCTGAGAGGAATTCGAGCGTGACCGAGCAGCGCGCCAAAAGGTGTGCGATCTAGGCGCCTGCCGGGCTCCTGGCGCTGCACTCAGAAGCGCGCGTCGGACGCGGCACAATCCCGGCCCACACCATGAACATCATCATCCTCGACGACTACCAGGACGCCGTGCGCAAACTGCGCTGCGCCACCCAATTGGAGCCCTACAACGCCAAGGTGTTCACGAACACCGTCAAGGGCATCGGCCAACTCTCCGTGCGCTTGCGTGACGCCGAAGTGCTGGTGCTGATCCGCGAGCGCACGCACTTTCCGCGCGCCTTGCTCGAGAAGCTGCCCAAGCTGCGCTTGATCGTGCAAACCGGCAAGGTGGGCCCACACATCGACATCGAAACCTGCACCCGGCTGGGCATTGCGGTGGCCGATGGCAGTGGCTCGCCGGTGGCGCCCGCCGAGCTGACCTGGGCGCTGATCATGGCCGCCATGCGCCGCCTGCCGCAGTACATCGGCAACCTCAAGCACGGCGCCTGGCAGCAAAGTGGCCTCAAGGCGGCGTCGATGCCGCCCAACTTTGGCCTGGGATCGGTGCTGCGCGGGCGCACGCTGGGCATTTGGGGCTACGGCAAGATTGGCCAGATCGTGGCCGGCTATGGCCGCGCTTTTGGCATGCAGGT
>JAYWDK010000285.1:0-28453 GCA_043779845.1 Betaproteobacteria bacterium
ACAGGCCAACTGTCGCCGAGTCAAATGAAATGTCGAAATGTGCACCCGACATCGTCACGGTGGACGCCAGGGCACCGGTCAGCCCTGAGGCAAGCAGCATGGCAACTGCGATCAACTTTGTTTTCACGACAAGTTCCCCTGAAAAGCGGCGATGCCTAAGACGTCAGCAGTAGCAAACATCGGGCCAAATCGAGAAGCCATTGACCCATTTCAGAACGTCCCCACTGAATCAGATCCTACTTCAGGCCTGCGCGGTGCTCATCCTCAAAAGACAGGAACGGAACCCTCAATTTGTGCCAAGAATCCACCCAAGGCAACAACCGCAATCAAGCCAACTTGCCGTGGCAGTTTTTGTACTTTTGGCCACTGCCGCAGGGGCACGGGTCGTTGCGGCCCACGCGGGGCACCTCGGCGGCCAGCGTTGACGGATCAGTTTCCTGGCTGACACTGCCGTCTTCATTGGGATGCGTGTAGGTGACATTGCCAACATGGCTGCCCTGCTCTTCCAGCGCCTCGGCAGCTTCGGCCACTTGCTCCTGGCTCTGGATGCGCACGGTGAGCAGCATGCGCGTGACTTCCATCTTCACCACGTCAAGCAACTGGCTGAACAGGTCAAACGCTTCACGCTTGTACTCTTGCTTGGGGTTCTTCTGGGCATAACCCCGCAGGTGGATGCCCTGGCGCAGATAGTCGAGCGCGGCAAGGTGCTCACGCCAATGGCTGTCGATGGCCTGCAACAGCACCATGCGCATGAAGGGGTTGAACTGCTCCAGGCCCACCACCGCCACCTTGGCGTCGAACACTGCGTTGGCGGCCGCCACCACACGCTCCACCACGTCGTCATCGGTGATGGTGTCGCTCTTGTCGACCGCCGCCGCCAGCGCCACCGGCACATGCCATTCTTCGGCCAGCGTTTTTTCAAGCGCCAGCAAGTCCCACTGCTCTTCCACGCTCTCGGCGGGCACCCAGGTGCGCACCACGCCAGTCATGGCGCTCTTGCGCAGGTTGGTGATTTGCGCCACCACCGAATCAGACTCCAGAATCTCGTTGCGCTGCTGGTAGATCACCTTGCGCTGGTCGTTGCTGACGTCGTCGTACTCAAGCAATTGCTTGCGCACGTCAAAGTTGCGCGCCTCAACCTTGCGCTGGGCGCCTTCGATGCTGCGGCTGACGATGCCGGCCTCAATGGCCTCACCTTCGGGCATCTTGAGCCGGTCCATGATGGCGCGCACCCGGTCACCCGCAAAAATGCGCATCAGCGGATCTTCAAGTGACAGATAAAAGCGGCTTTGGCCGGGATCACCTTGGCGGCCCGAGCGACCACGCAGCTGGTTGTCGATGCGCCGGCTTTCATGGCGCTCGGTGGCGATGATGCGCAGGCCGCCCGCGGCCTTGACCTGGTCATGCAGGCCTTGCCACTCGTCCTTGAGTTGCTGGATGTGGCGGGCTTTGTCGGCGTCGGCAATGGCCGCATCGGCTTCGATCATCTGCACCTGTTTTTCGACGTTGCCGCCCAGCACGATGTCGGTGCCTCGGCCGGCCATGTTGGTGGCGATGGTGATCACGCCTGGGCGGCCCGCCTGTGCCACGATCTCGGCCTCTTTGGCGTGCTGCTTGGCATTGAGCACCTGGTGCGGCAGCTTGACCTTTTGCAGCAGATCCGAAATCAGCTCGGAGTTTTCGATCGACGTGGTGCCCACGAGCACCGGCTGGCCACGCTCATGGCAGCTGCGGATGTCATCGATCACGGCGTTGTATTTTTCACGCGCCGTCTTGTAGATCAAGTCAAGATCATCTTTGCGCAGCGTGGGCCGGTTGGGCGGAATCACCACGGTCTCAAGGCCGTAAATCTCTTGAAATTCGTAGGCCTCGGTGTCGGCAGTGCCCGTCATGCCACCGAGTTTGCCGTACATGCGGAAGTAGTTCTGGAACGTGATCGAGGCGAGCGTCTGGTTCTCGCTCTGGATCTGCACGCCTTCCTTGGCCTCCACCGCCTGGTGCAAGCCGTCCGACCAGCGGCGGCCGGTCATCAGCCGGCCCGTGAACTCATCAACGATGACGATTTCACCGTTCTGGGAGACGTAATGCTGATCACGGTGATACAGGTGATTGGCCCGCAGCGCCGCATACACATGGTGCATCAGCGAGATATTGGCTGCGTCATAAAGGCTGGCGCCTTCGGCCAGCAAACCGGCTTCGGCCAGCAGGCGCTCGGCGTTTTCATGGCCTTCTTCGGTCAGCGTGACCTGGTGGCTTTTTTCGTCGACCGTGAAGTCACCCGCCTCGATCACGCCCTCGCCGGTGCGTGGGTCGGCTTCGCCGATTTGCTTTTTGAGCGCGGGCACCACCGAGTTGATGCGCACGTACATCTCGGTGTGGTCTTCGGCTTGGCCGCTGATGATCAGCGGCGTGCGGGCTTCGTCTATCAGGATCGAATCAACCTCGTCAACGATGGCGAAGTTCAGGCCACGCTGCACCCGATCGGCCAACTCGTAGACCATGTTGTCGCGCAGGTAGTCAAAGCCGTACTCGTTGTTGGTGCCATAGGTGACGTCGGCGGCGTAAGCGGCTTGCTTTTCTTCGCGTGACAAACCCGGCACGTTGACGCCCACGGTGAGGCCCAGAAAGCCATACAGCTGGCCCATCCATTCAGCATCGCGCCGCGCCAGGTAATCATTGACGGTGACCAGATGCACGCCTTTGCCCGACAGCGCGTTCAGGTAAACCGGCAAGGTGGCCATCAGCGTTTTGCCTTCGCCGGTGCGCATCTCGGCGATCTTGCCGTTGTGCAGCGCCATGCCACCGACAAGCTGCACATCAAAGTGCCGCATCTTCAGGCTGCGCTTGCCGGCCTCTCGAACCGCCGCAAAAGCTTCGGGCAGCAAATCATCCAGCGAAGCGCCCTGCGCCACGCGCTGCCTGAATTCATCAGTCTTGCCGCGCAGCGCGGTGTCGTCGAGCGCCTCAAACTGCGGCTCAAGGGCGTTGACCTGGTCCACCACGCGGCGGTACTGCTTGAGCAGGCGGTCGTTACGGCTGCCGAAAATCGAGGTGAGAAGCTTGGGCAACATGCGGCCTCAGGGGCTAGGGGCCACGGCTTGGATGGCTGGACGGCACGGCGCGCCTTCAGGGGCACGCAAAGACGGCAGACTCAGCAAAACCGGGGCCTGATTCTTTGAAGAGAAGACCGGCGGGCCGGTTGACGATGGGGCTTGAGACTCAAGTGGAGACCGCTCGGCAAGCTGCAAGGGCCGCCGGTGGCTTTACTCGGGTCAACCCCGACAAGACTGCGAAGTCTATCATTCGGCCCTTTGCAGGCCGGCGCGTGCAGCACCCCCGAAACCCGGGCCCGCCCTGCAAGCAGGCACGCCTTTCTGGCCACTGGAAACCACCTCATGACTGCCCCCAACAACAAGCCCGCCGGCCTCCCGCTACCGAGCAATACGCGGGGCATTCATCAGGCTTTGTCGCAGAGTGAACCACTGGCGCAACTCACTCGCCGGCTGCGCGATTCGCAAGCCCGGATGGTCGCGATTGCGCCCTTGCTGCCACTGGCCATGCGGCCGTTTGTGAAAGCGGGCCCGATTGACGAGACGGGCTGGACATTGCTGGCGGCCAACAACGCGGTGTCAGCCAAGCTTCGGCAAATGTTGCCCGCGCTCGAGGCGCATTTGCGGGTCAAGGGCTGGGATGGCCCCCCCGTTCGGGTGCGCCTGTTTACCCCGGCCTGAGCCCAAATGGGACAAGGGCAGGTGTGGTGCCGGCTATCCGAATCGAACGGATCACCTACCGCTTACAAGGCGGTTGCTCTACCAAATGAGCTAAGCCGGCACGGCTTCAGATTCTAAATCGGGCTTGCTCTCGCCTTAGGCAAAAAAAGGCGCGTACTTCAGGTGCTATTTGATGCGCTTCAGCGTCGGTCTTCCGCCGGTTGTGGGCGGTGGCGCCTCCGGTGGCTCGGCGGGGGCGGCTTCGGTGCCAGATGACGCAGGCACTTCGTCCTCGCTGGCAACCACCGCCGGGGCCAGCTCGGCCACGTCAGCGCGTGGCGCCAAGCGCAGGCCAACCTTGGGCAGCGCTATCACGGGCGCCGCAGGCGCCGCAGCCGTGCCTTGTTGTGCTGCTGGAACAGGGAAGGCCATGCCTTGCCCGTTCTCACGCGCATAGATGGCCACAACATGGTCGATCGGCACACTGATCTCGCGCGAGGTGCCACCAAAGCGCGCCTTGAACTCGATGACCTCATTGCCCAGGCTCAAAGCGCTGGTGGCTTCGAAACCCACGTTGAGCACGATCTCGTTGTTCTTGACGTACTCCATCGGCACCTGAACACCCGGCCCAACGAACACGGCGATGTAGGGCGTAAAACCGTTGTCACCGCACCATTCATGCAAGGCGCGGATCAGGTACGGGCGGGTGGAGGTTCCCTGCTCATCAGGGGCAGCCGGTTTTGTCATACAAAGATCTTACTTTCGCATGACCTTTTCAGAGGGCGTCAGCGCCTCGATGTAGGCCGGACGCGAAAAGATGCGCTCGGCGTACTTGAGCAGCGGCGCGGCGTTCTTTGACAGGTCAATGCCGTAGTAATCCAGGCGCCACAGCAGCGGGGCAATGGCCACGTCGAGCATCGAAAAATCGTCGCCCAGCATGTACTTGTTCTTCAAGAAAATCGGCGCCAGCTGGGTCAGACGTTCGCGGATTTGCGAACGCGCTTTTTCAAGATGCTTTTCGCTGGCCTTGAGCACGCCCCGGCCTTCAAGCTGGTTGACGTGGGCGAACAGTTCTTTTTCGAAGTTGAAAAGGAACAGGCGCACGCGCGCACGCGCCACCGGATCCCCGGGCATCAGCTGCGGGTGGGGAAAGCGCTCGTCGATGTACTCATTGATGATGTGCGACTCATACAGGATGAGGTCACGCTCAACGAGGATAGGCACCTCGTTGTAGGGGTTCATCAGGGCAATGTCTTCGGGCTTGGCGAACAGATCGACGTCGCGGATCTCGAAGTCCATGCCCTTCTCGAACAGCACAAAACGGCAGCGGTGTGAGTAGGGGCAGGTAGTTCCGGAGTAAAGCACCATCATGGCGGTGGGCTCCTTAAGAGCAGATCGTTGAGCAGGTTCAAAAAACAAAACGCGCAGTGGGCCCCACTGGGGCGTCCGCTGCGCGCCAAGCCCGGCACGGTGGCCGAGCCCGGAGGCATCACTACTTGATGTCTTTCCAGTACGCGGCGTTCAGGCGCCAGGCAACGAGCGTGAAGATGAACAGGAATAACAACACCCAAACGCCCATACGCACCCGCTGGTTTTGCACTGGCTCGCCCATCCATTGCAGGTAGGCCACCAAATCGGCCACGGCCAAGTCGTAGTCGGCCTTGTTCAGGCTGCCGGGCTTGCTAAGCTCAAAACCCTTGAAGACGTGCACTGTTTTTGTGGCGTCATGGGGATCTTTTTGCTCTTCCATCAGCAGACGCTGCTCGCCCTGCAATTCCCAAAGCACGTGAGGCATGCCGACCGACGGAAACACCAAGTTGTTCCAGCCGGTGGGCCGCGTTTCGTCGCGGTAGAACCCACGCATGTAGGTGTACAGGTAGTCAGCACCGGAGCCGTTGTCACCCGCCCGTGAACGGGCGATCACCGACAGGTCAGGCGGCTGGGCACCAAACCATTCTTTGGCGTCCTTGCTGCTCAGCGACACCGTCATCAGCTCGCCGACTTTTTCACCCGCAAACAGCAGGTTCTTCTTGATTTGGTCGTCGGTGAGATCGATGTCGTGCAGGCGGTTGTAGCGCATGTACGCCGCGGAATGACAGTTCAGGCAGTAGTTGACGAACAGCTTGGCGCCGTGCTGGAGCGCGGCCACGTCGGTGACCCGGTCTTTGGGGAACTTGTCCCATGCCGGGCCAGCTGTGTTGGCAAACACAGCCGAACCAAAGGCCAACATGGCCAGCAGGCTAACAATGATTTTTTTCATGTCGTCGCTCTTGCTTTCAGTGCGCGGTGAAGTTGACACGGTCGGGCACCTGCTTGAAGGTACCGATCGTGCTCCACCACGGCATCAGCAGGAAGAAGCCAAAGTAAAACACCGTGCCGATCTGGGATGTCAGCGTGCCCAAATCCGACACCGGCTGAATACCCAAGTAGCCCAGCACGGCGAAGAACACCACAAACACGCCGTAGAGGTATTTGTGCCAGCTTGGCCGATACCGGATCGACTTGACCGGACTGTTGTCCAGCCAAGGCAGGAAGAACAGGATGATCACGGCACCGCCCATGACGACCACGCCCCAGAACTTGGCGTCGAAGGTCTTGAGCAAGGCAATGCCAATCAGCGCACCCACCGCAATGGCAATGCGCGCCCGGCTTTTGACCGACACCAGCGAAATCAGACCCGCAATCCCAACGATCACGCACAGCACGTTGACCATCGGATCATTGGTGGCGCGCAGCATCGAATAGAACGGCGTGAAGTACCAGACCGGCGCGATGTGTGACGGCGTTTTGAGCGGATCAGCGGGGATGAAGTTGTTGTATTCCAGGAAATAACCGCCAAGCTCCGGCCCGAAGAACAGGATGGCGCAGAACACCATCAGAAACATGCCAATCGCGAAGATGTCATGCACCGAGTAGTACGGGTGAAACGGAATGCCATCCAGCGGCACGCCAGCAGCGTTCTTCTTGGCCTTGATCTCAACACCGTCCGGGTTGTTGGAGCCCACTTCGTGCAGCGCAATGATGTGGGCCACCACCAAGCCCAGCAGCACCAACGGCACGGCGATGACGTGGAAGCTGAAGAAGCGATTCAGGGTGGCGTCACCTACCACATAGTCACCACGAATCAGCAGCGCCAAGTCGGGGCCGACAAACGGCACGGCAGCGAACAAGTTGACGATCACCTGGGCGCCCCAGTAGCTCATCTGGCCCCACGGCAGCAGGTAGCCCATAAAGGCCTCAGCCATCAGCGCCAGGAAGATGGCGCAACCGAACACCCACACCAGTTCACGCGGTTGGCGGTAACTGCCGTAGATCAGGCCACGGTACATATGCAGATACACCACCACAAAAAACGCCGAGGCGCCCGTGGAGTGCATGTAGCGGATCAGCCAACCCCAGGGCACATCACGCATGATGTATTCGACCGAGGCAAACGCCAGCGCGGCGTCAGGCTTGTAGTGCATCACCAGAAAGATGCCGGTGACGATCTGGATCACGAGCACCAACAACGACAGCGAGCCGAAGATGTACCAGATGTTGAAGTTCTTCGGAGCGTAGTACTCCGACATGTGATCCTTGAACAACTGGGTGGCCGGAAACCGGTTGTCCACCCAGGTCATCAACTTCACGCCTGCGGAAGCGTCGGCTGGCGCCGTCTTGAAATCTGCCATGTTTCGACCTCTATTCTTGGGGATTCTGGCCAGCCATCAGGCTTTTTTGTCCTCGCCGATCAGCAAGCGCGTATCGGTGAGGTACATGTGCGGCGGCACTTCGAGGTTGTCAGGCGCGGGTTTGTTCTTGAACACCCGACCGGCCAGGTCAAAAGTTGAACCATGGCAGGGGCAAAGAAAACCGCCCTGCCAATCATCGGGCAACGAGGCCTGCGGGCCCGCAGCAAACTTGTCGCTCGGCGAGCAACCCAGGTGCGAGCAGATGCCCACGGCCACCAGGTACTCGGACTTGATCGAGCGGTATTCGTTGCGCGCGTAAACCGGCGTGATCTCGTCTTGCTTGCGCTCGGACTTGGGATCGGCCACCTGCGAATCGGTCTTTTTGAGACCGGCCAGTTGTTCGGGCGTGCGCCGAACGATCCAGACTGGCTTGCCGCGCCATTCGACCGTCATCTTCTCGCCGGGTTTCAGCGCGCTGATGTCAGCCTCAACGGCGGCACCTGCGGCTTTGGCTCGCTCGGACGGCGCGAAGGTGCTGACAAAGGGCACGGCCACCGTTGCGGCACCGATGGCACCAACCCCGGCTGTCATGGCCACCCAGGTGCGTCGACCTTGATCGACGGGGCTTGCGACGCTATCACTATCGCTATTCCTGGCGCTATTCCTGGCGCTTACACCGGCGTTGTCACCGAAGTTGTGACTCATGGGAATCCTCTTGAATAGGGCCCTGCCTGGGGGCGGATGTTCCTAGGGGCAACCCGGCATTCTAGCGGACGTCACATGCGGCAAGCTTGCGGGCTGCGTCGGATTGACTTGGGCGAGGCGCAATTGATACTAACGGCGGGCTGTACGAGGCCAGCTCACCACCAACGACACCGTAAATCCGAGGAGCAACAAATGAGTTTTGGAAGCGAATTCAAAGAGTTTGCGATGAAGGGCAACGTCGTCGACCTAGCGGTCGGCGTGATCATTGGCGCGGCGTTCGGCAAAATCGTCGACTCACTCGTCAAGGATCTGATCATGCCCATCGTGGGCAAGATCTTCGGTGGCCTTGACTTCAGCAACTACTTCATCTTGCTGGGCAACCCGCCAGCTGATTTCAAGGGCGCGATGACCTTTGCCGATCTCAGCAAGGCTGGCGTGCCGATGCTGGCTTACGGCAACTTCATCACCGTGGCGCTGAACTTCATGATCCTGGCGTTCATCATCTTCATGATGGTTCGCCAGATCAACCGCATGAAAAAGGCCGAGCCCGCACCGCCGCCGGCCGCCCCAGTGCCCACGCCCGAAGACGTGGTGCTGCTGCGAGAAATTCGCGACGCCTTGAACAAACGCTGACAACTTGGTGTCCATGCGGGTCAAGTCGCCAACAAGGCGGCCGATATCCCTGGGGTAAAGAGGTAACAAGCTACTGGCCAGCAAGCCCATCCCGGGCAAGCTGGCCGGCGCAAACCCATGGATCAGACCCTGCCACCTCGCTTGCCTGCCAACCTGGAGAGTGCCGTCCAGCGTGTGCGCATGGCTGCGCGCACCGCCGCTGAACACACGGTTGACAGCCTCGGCCTGGCTGCGTTGGCGTGTAACAACGTGCTGCAGCGTGATGCCTTGCTGGGCGCCCAGTACGAGCTGAACCGCAAGCTTGCGATCTTTGCGCTGATATTCAATGAGACGCTCGATACCGACGTGGCGCGGCAAACCGGTGGGTTGATGCCGTCCGCCGGCCCGACGTCGGGCAGTGCCGCGTCACCGGATGCCACCGGCTCGGGGTGGGAGACGCTCACGCTGGTCGACAACCACGAGGTGGAGCTCAACATCTCGGCTGATCGCTTTGCGCTGGAGATCTCGCATGCTTGCGAATGGGAGATCCGCGAGCTTGACGCCTACATGGGCACCTTGCTGAGGCTGGGCGCCGCCGAGCCCAAAGCCAACCCCTTGCGCGCCGAGGTCGTGGGGCAAGCCATGATTCGCGCCGTCGAGGCCTTGTCTGACCGCCCCGACGTGCGCAAAGTGCTCAGCACCGAAATCAGCCGCTCGCTGGCGCACGCCATGCGCCAAACCTATGGCGATATCGTGGCCGACCTGCGCCGGGCCGGCGTGCGTCCGATGGGGCTGTCGGTGCGCACCACGGCGTCCGCGCACGGGGCGCTGTCGGGTCAGCCCCCCGGAGCCGTGAGCGGCATGAGCGGCCACGGCCACGGCGTCGCTCAGACGCACGTGGGCCGCGAGTCGTCGGGCAACGCGCCACTGTCGTCGCGCCACGGCTTGCAGGGCGGCCGCAGTGGTTTTGCGCCCTCCACGCGCGGTGGCATGGCGCCTACCATGGGCCGGGTTGACGCCGAAATGATGTCGCTGATCCGCCGCCTGGCACAAGGCCAGGGCCTGGGTGCCGATACCGATCCGGGGGCCCACGATTTTGGCCATGACGGCCATGACGGCCACCACGCGGACAGCGGGCACGGCCCGGGTTATGAGGGTGGCTACGAAGCAGGGTTTGCCGACGCCCGGCATGGCGGGTATGCCAGCGGCGGGCACCCTGGCGCCTACGCCGGCGCTACGGGCGAGGGCCGTCGCCCCATCGCCGCCAACCTGATCCTGACCCACCGCGAAGAGCTGCGCCAGGCTGCCACGGGTGCGCTGGATCACATGGTGATTGACGTCATCGCAAGCCTGTTTGACCAGATCTTGTCCGACGCCAAGGTGCCGCCCGAAATGGCTCGGCAGATCGCGCGGCTGCAGTTGCCGGTGCTGCGCGCGGCGTTGGGCGACAACCGCTTTTTTTCGTCGCGCCGCCACCCGGTGCGCCGCTTCGTGAACCGCATTGCCTCGTTGGGCACGGCCGTGGATGATTTTGAGGGCGTGGAGGGCCGCGCCCTGCTGGCACGCGTGGCCAGCCTGGTGCAAGAGGTGGTGGACGGCGACTTTGAGCAAATCGACGTCTACGAGCAAAAGCTGGCCGCGCTGGAGGTATTTATTGCCGACCAGGCCCAGGCCCGACTGCACGCGATGGGCAGCGCCGACACCGTGCTGGCGCGCAAAGAAGACCAGCTGCGTGTGCAGCAGCGCTTTGCGCAAGCACTCGACGGCGCGTTGAAAGGCCTGCCGGTGCCCAACTATTTGCGGGAGTTTTTGTCCACCACCTGGAGCCGCGCCATCGCCAGCGCCGCCCAGGACGACGGGCCCGACGGTGCGCTCACACAACGGCTGCGCGAGGCCGGCCGCGAGTTGGTGATGAGCGTGCAGCCCAAGGGCACGCCCACGCACAGGCAACTGTTTCTGCGGGCGCTGCCACCGCTGATGAAGAGTCTGACCCAGGGCATGGACCGCATTGCCTGGCCCGAAGCCTCAAGGCGCGCGTTTTTTGCGCAATTGCTACCGGCCCACGCTGATTCGCTGAAGCGCCCCTCACTCAGCACGCTGGAGCACAACCTGCTGGCCAAGCAGGTGGACGGCGCCCTGGCCACGCCCATGCCCAAGCCTGCCAACGTGACGGCGCCAATCGCCGGGTCCGCGCAGGCGGCCGAGCTGCAAGCCCTGGCCACCGGCGCCGAGTTCACCGCCGCCGAGGCGCTGGCCATTGGCCTGGTGGACGAGTCTGCCGTCGATTGGTCGCAAGCCGTCGACATTGACCTCGGCGTTGAGCCCGACATCACGGCCGTCGACATCAACATCGAGGGCCTGCCGACGCCAGAGCCGGTGGAGCCAAGCTCCGGCAAATCACTGGCCGACCACGTGCAGATCGGCTACGCCTACCTGATGCAATTGCAGGGCGAATGGCAAAAGGCGCGCTTGTCGCACGTTAGCCCCGGACGCAGTTTTTTTGTCTTCACGCATGGTGCCAAACAGCGCGCCACGGTGTCCATGACGCACCGCATGCTGGTCAAGCTGTGCGACGCAGGCCGGCTTCGCGCGGTTGAAAACGCCTACCTGCTGGAGCGCGCGACCGCAAGGGCACGCCGGCAACTGGCCACGCTGATGCCGGCAAGGCCGTAGTTTTGCGGTGCTCAGGCCGCCGCCAGCCGGCGCGCCATACGCAGCGCGGCGATCAAGCTGCTGGGGTTGGCGCGGCCCGTGCCCGCAATGTCAAACGCCGTGCCGTGATCGGGGCTGGTGCGCACAAAAGGCAGGCCCAGGGTGACGTTGACGCCGTGCTCAACGCCCAGGTACTTGACGGGGATCAGGCCGTGGTCGTGGGTCATGGCCACCACCAGATCAAACTCGCCCGGGTGGCCTGGGCCATTGCGGGCGCGCATGAATACCGTGTCGGGCGCAAACGGGCCGTGGGCATCAATGCCCTCGGCGCGGGCGGCGGCCACCGCTGGCGCGATGAAGCGGATCTCCTCGTCGCCAAACAAACCACCCTCACCGGCGTGCGGATTGAGCCCGGCCACCGCGATGCGTGGCGCCGCCTGGCCCCAGGCCGCCGCGCCGCGGTGCGCGATGCGCAGGGTTTGCAGCACGCCGTCAAAGTCAAGCAACTCGATGGCGCGCCGCAGCGCCACGTGGATGGTGACCAGCACCACGCGCAATTCATCGTTGGCCAACATCATGCGCACGGGGGCGCCGCCGGCCGCAGCTTGCAACATCTCGGTGTGGCCCGGATAAGCCACGCCCGCCGCGGCCAGCGCCTCTTTGTGGATCGGCGCAGTCACCATGGCGGTCACCTCACCACGCAGCGCCAGCAACGCCGCCGCCTCGATGCACAGCGCGGCGGCGCGGCCCGCGTCGGCGCTCACCGCGCCCATGGGCAGCCCAACCAGATCGAAGTTCAGGCCGGGCGGCTGCCACACGTTGATGCAGTCAGGCGGGGCCTGCAGCGCGTCGGCGGCGTCGTCGAGACGGGCGACCGGCAGCAGCAGGCCACATTGCCGCGCTGCCCGCCGCATCACCGCCACGTCGCCCACCACCACGCACGGCCCGGTGGCGCCCGCCGCCACCGCGCGGGCGATGGTTTCGGGGCCGACGCCGCAGGCGTCCCCCATCGTCAGGGCCAAGAGCGAAGCTGTAACGGCAGGGGTTGAAGTCATGGCGGTCAAGTCAAGGACAAACGTTGTGGGGATGGCAATCAAGCCGGGTTGTCGATCTCGATGAACTGGTGGTCCAAGCCAAAAACCCCGGCCAGGTGCTCACCCACCGCCGGCGCGCCGTAGCGCTCGGTGGCATGGTGGCCGCAGGCCAAAAAGGCCACGCCGGTTTCACGCGCAATGTGGGCCTGGGGTTCAGAGACTTCACCAGTGATGAACGCGTCGGCGCCGGCTTTGATGGCGGCTTCAAAAAAGCCTTGCGCGCCGCCCGTACACCAGGCCACGCGCCGCAGCGCCCGGCCATCGCCTGGCAGCAGCAGCGGCGTGCGGCCCAAGGCCAGGCCGATCCGCGCCGCCAGCGTCTCGGCATGGCCCGCGCCCGCCGCCGTGCCAATGAACCCCAAACTTTGCTCGCCAAAGCGGCCATCGGCCACCAGCCCCAAGCGCGCGCCAAGCTGGGCGTTGTTGCCCAATTCGGCATGCGCGTCGAGGGGCAAATGGTAGGCAAACAAGTTGATGTCGTGCGCCAGCAGCAAGGCCAGGCGTTGCCGCATCCAACCGGTGACGCGGCCATCCTGACCCCGCCAAAACAGGCCGTGATGCACCAGGATGGTGTCGGCTTTCGCGGCAATCGCGGCCTCGATCAAGGCCAGGCTGGCGGTCACGCCTGAGACCACGCGCCGCACCTCGGCGCGGCCCTCAACCTGAAGGCCGTTCGGCCCATAATCCTTGAAGCCATCCACCGCCAGCAATGCGGCCAGGTGCGATTCAATCTCCCCACGCAGGGCCATCTTGCCCACCTTTCTGATCTAAGAGACCGAAAATTTTTCGATCATGCCCGCTCATCACTCCAAAATGCGCCCGCTCGTCGTTACAAATGCTCGCCATAGCCCGGGCTATGTCTGCGCTTTGCGCCTAGCCCGGACGCCTTTTGGCGCGCTGCTCGGCCACGCTCGAATTCCTCTCAGCCTCTGACGCGCCCTCGATGCGAAGACTCTGGCTGATTTTCTCCCAGGTGGCCACCGTGGCCATGGCGTGCTTGTTTGTGGTGGCCACGCTCAAGCCGCAGTGGCTGTCGCAAGGCAGTTCGCCTTGGGCGGCCTTGCTGCCATCGGTGGTGTCGCTGCGCACCGCCGCGCCCGACCCCATTGCCGCCGACGCCAGCGCCACGCGGCAGTTAAGGGGCTTGGCCGAGGCGGCACGCATTGCCGCGCCAGCGGTGGTCAGCGTCACCGCCAGCCAGGCCCGCAGCCGCAACCCGCATGCCGACGACCCGGCGTTTGGGCAGTTTTTTGCCGACGCTGACCCGGCCCAGGTCGGCTTTGGATCGGGTGTGATCGTTTCAGCCGATGGCCTGCTGCTCACCAACAACCACGTGGTGGCCGACGCGGGCGACATCGACATACGCCTGGCCGATGGCCGCGAGGCCCGCGCCGAGGTGGTGGGCACCGACCCCGAAACCGACCTGGCCGTGCTGCGCATCAAGCTCGACCGCCTGCCGGCCATCACCCTGGGCCGCTCCCAGGATCTGGCGGTGGGGGACGCCCTGCTGGCCATCGGCAACCCGTTCAACGTGGGGCAAACCGTGACGGCGGGCATCGTCAGCGCCTTGGGCCGCAATGGCTTGGGTTTGTCCACCTTCGAGAGCTTCATCCAGACCGACGCCGCCATCAACCCGGGCAATTCGGGTGGCGCGCTGGTTGATTCACGCGGCTTGCTGGTGGGCATCAACACCGCCATCTACTCACGCAACGGCGGCAGCAACGGCATTGGCTTCGCCATCCCCACCGACGTGGCGCAGCGCGTGATGGAAAGCCTGCTGCGTGATGGCGTGGTGCGGCGCGGCTGGATCGGGGTGGAGCCCCGAGAGCTCACAGCCGACTTCGCCGACAGCTTCAAGTTGCCGATCAAACAAGGCGTGCTGATCACCGGCGTGCTGCAAGACGGCCCGGCCAGCAAGGGCGGTCTCAAGCCCGGCGACGTGGTGGTCAGCGTGGCCGGTCAACCCGTGGCCACGGTGGCGGCGCTGCTCAATGCGGTGGCGGCGCTGACGCCCGGCCAAGCCGCCAAATTTGGCGTGCAGCGCGGCGCGCAAGCCCTGGTGTTGTCGGTGGATGTGATCCAGCGCAAGCCGCCGCCCGCGCGCCGGCAGCCTCAGGCCAGATAACGCGACGGCGCAGCGGCCTGTGGATTGCTGCGCGACAGCGCTGCGTCAGGCCTCAGTGGCGGGCGTCTCGGCGTCGGGCGCCTGGGTGTGCTTGATGAAAATGCGCGCGGCCCAGATGCCCAGCTCATACAGCAAGCACATGGGAATGGCCAGCGACAGCTGCGAGACCACGTCGGGCGGCGTGATGATGGCCGCCACGATGAACGCGATGACCACAAAGTAGCCGCGCCATTCTTTGAGTTGCGCCACCGTCACCAGGCCCATGCGCGTGAGCACCACCACCACCACCGGCACCTCAAACGTGGCGCCAAACGCAATGAACATGGTGAGCACAAAGCTCAGATAGGCCTCGATGTCAGGCGCGGCCGTGATGCTCTTGGGCGCAAAACCCTGGATGAAGGCAAACACCTGGCCAAACACAAAAAAGTAGCAAAACGCCACGCCACCGATGAACAACAAGGTGCTCGACACCACCAGCGGCAGCACCAGTTTTTTCTCGTGGCTGTAAAGCCCCGGCGCGATAAAGGCCCAGAGCTGGTACAGCACCACCGGCAGCGCCACCAAAAATGCCGCCATCATGGTGATCTTGAGCGGCACGATGAACGGCGAGATCACGTTGGTGGCGATCAGCGTGGTGCCTTTGGGCAAATGCGCCACCAAAGGCGCGGCCAGCAGGTCATACAGCCCGGCCGGGCCCGGCCACAGGCACAGCGCGGCAAACACCACGCCCACGGCGATGAGCGCCTTCACCAGGCGGTCGCGCAGCTCGATCAGGTGCGAAACAAAGGGCTGCTCCGTGCCGGCGAGTTCGTCTTTCGATTCGGTCATCAGAATTTTTTCAGGCCGGCGGGGCGAAACCGCGCCACCCTGGCCGCGCCCGATTGCACATGACCACGCAAGCCCGACTGCTGTTTGTACCAACGTGGCAGCGCGCTGCGCTTGATGCGCCAGTGTTTGTTGGGCCGCTTGTACTGCGGCGGCGGGGGCTGCCAGCCCGTGCTGCTGCCGTCGCCCAAGGCGGGGCTGCTGCCGTCAAAACTGTCTTTGATGCCATCAAACTGCTGGCCAAAAGCTTGCTGCGCGTCGTTGACCTCGCGGGTCACGGTTTGCTCAACATCACGCGCGGCCGTCTCGAACTGGGCCTTGATCTTTTGCAGCTCTTCGAGCTCGATGGACCGGTTGACCTCGGCCTTGACGTCAGCCACGTAGCGCCGCGCCTTGCCCATCAAGGTGCCCACAGTGCGCGCCACGCGCGGCAGCTTTTCAGGGCCGATGACGATCAGCGCCACGGCGCCAATGAGCGCGATCTTGTCGAAACCAAAGTCGATCATGCGGGCCGCCGGGCAGGCCAGACAAGCCCGGTCAAACCGGCGCTTGGCCGCGCCAGGCGATCAACCCAGCTCATGACTTGTTCTTGGCCTCGACGTCTACCGTGTTGGCGTCGGCCATCTTGCTGGCGTTGCCCGTGACCTGCTGCGTTGGCGCAGGGGCCGCGTCGGCCGAGCCCGTGCCGTCCTTGACGCCATCCTTGAAGCCTTTGACGGCCGCGCCGAGATCGCTGCCCACGTTTTTGAGCTTCTTGGTGCCAAAGATCAGCACCACCACGACCAGCACGATCAGCCAGTGCCAGATGCTGAATGAACCCATGTTGAACTCCTGAAGACCTGCGAAATAGATTTGCCGATTCTAGGTGAGCGGCCCAGCCCGCCGAGGCACCCAAACCGGCGTCAGCCCTTGAGCCAGGGCCTGGGGCCACCCATCACGTGCACGTGCACGTGCATCACCTCCTGCGAGCCGTCGCGCCCGGTGTTGATCACGTGGCGGTAGCCGTTGGTGACGCCCAAATCCAGCATCAGACGAGGCGAAATAGCCATCATTTTGCCAAGCAGCGCCTGGTGCTCGGGCGTGACGTCGACCATGCTGGTGATGTGCAGCTTGGGGACGATGAGGATGTGCACCGGCGCCCACGGATGGATGTCGTGAAACGCCAGGATGTCGTCGTCTTCGTAGACTTTTTTGGCCGGGATCTGGCCGGCCGCGATCTTGCAAAACAAACAGTTCGGATCGGTGTGCATGGGCATGATCAATCAACATAGGACTTACGCAAAATCGTCCCGGCTAGGCACGACGACGAAGACAGTGCGCTTGGCACGGCGAGGAGGAACGACGCTGGGGCGGTTTTGCGTAAGTCCTGAAACAGTCAAACCGGCATGGGCTTGCGGTCATTCAGCGCCAGCCAGCCGCGCAGCACGCGGTACAAAAACCACAGCGAGATCAACCCCCAGGCCACCCAACCCGGCGCGATCAGCAACAACCACAGCGGCGCGGTGACTGCGTACAAGATCGTGGCAATCACCACGCTGCGGATGCGCCAGCTGAAGTGGCTGGCCTGCCAGGAGCCAGCGGCGTCACCCCGCTTGAACATGTCCAGCAAAAACGCCACCACCAGCAGCAACACGCTGCCTTGCGCGCCCGGCAGCACAGCGCCCACGGCCACGATGGCGTGCAGCGCGTAGCTGATTTGGCCCAACATGCGCAACGACGATTCAGTCTGGTTGTCGAGCACCACCACCTGGTTTTGCGGATCACTCATGGCTTGCCCTTTGGTTCATGCGCAGCGTTTTCACGCGGTTCTTGCTCACGCCCACGCACCCGGCGCAAGGCAAATTCGTCCAACCCCGACAAGCCCTCGCGCCGCGCCAGCTCGGCCAACACGTCGGCCGGCTCCAGGCCAAAATGCGCCAGCGCGATCATCGAGTGAAACCACAAATCGGCCACCTCGTAGACGATTTTTTCGGGCACGCCATCTTTGGCGGCCATCATGGTTTCACAGGCTTCTTCACCCACTTTTTTCAAGATGGCGTCGGTGCCTTTGGAAAACAACCGGGCGACATAGCTTTTTTCAGGATCACCGCCATTGGCGGGCTTGCGCGACTCAATCACCGCCGCCAGCTTGGCCAGCAGGTCTTGCGATGTCGTGACCGGATCAGTGGGACTCATTTTTTATAGATGCGTTCGGGGTCTTCAAGCACCGGGTCCACCGTGCTCCACTGGCCGCCTTCGAGCTTGCGGAAAAAGCAGCTGTGGCGGCCGGTGTGGCAGGCAATGCCGGGCTCGTGTCCCAGCTGCGTGACCTTCATCAGCACCACGTCGGCGTCGCAATCAATGCGCAGCTCATGCACTTGCTGAAAGTGGCCACTTTCTTCGCCTTTGTGCCACAGGCGATTTCGCGACCGGCTCCAGTACACCGCCTGGCCACGCTCCACTGTTAAGGCCAGGGCCTCACGGTTCATGAAGGCGAACATCAGCACGTCCCCGCTGCTGGCCTCTTGGGCGATGGCGGGCACCAAGCCGTCGCTGTCCCACTTGATACTGTCTAACCAACTCATGGGGCGAGAGTGTAGCCATCCACCGTCAGGGCCGCAGGCGGCGTGGTGGGCGGTTTAGCGGCGACCCGAACCGAGCCCAGTGCCGCATGGCCGCGCCAAGTCAGCCGTGCAGCGGGCCGTTGTAGCCGCGTTCAGCGGCCAGCCACTGCAACACAGGCACGGTGCCGGGCAGCACCGGCACTTGGCTTACCGGCAAGGTGGACCAGGCCATTTGCTGCTGCTCGCGCATCTCAAACGCGCCCGTCCAGGCAAACACCTTGCAAAAGTGCAATCGCACCAGCGCGTGCGGGTAGTCAAACACTGCCGTCTGCCACGGCAGCACGGCGCCAATCGAGATGCCAAGCTCTTCTTGAAGCTCACGCCTCAAAGCCAACTCCAGCGTCTCGCCGGGCTCAAATTTGCCGCCCGGAAACTCCCAATAGCCGGCGTAGACCTTGCCCTCGGGCCGGCTGGTGATCAAGAAGCGGCCCTCGTGGCCCTGGGCATCACGCTCGATCAGCACGCCCACCGCCACTTCAATGGCCTCGCGGCCTGGGCGGCTGACGCCATCGACTGAAGTAACCTGGATGTTGAGCGACTCAGACACGGTCCAGCCCGTCGGGCGCAGCCACTTCGGTTGTTGGGTTTGATGGCAGATCGCTCGCGTGATCGCACCCCGCCCAATCCCGCGCAAATTGATAGGCCACGCGCCCCGAGCGTGAGCCACGCTCCAGCGCCCACACCAACGACGGCTGGCGGGCGGCGGCAATCAACGCATCGGTGGCGCCAAAGTGCCGCAACCACTGCGCCATGATCGCCAGGTACTCGGGCTGGCTGAACGGGTAAAAACTGATCCACAGGCCAAAGCGTTCGGACAGCGAAATCTTCTCTTCGACGCCCTCACCCGGATGCACCTCACCGTCGTCGGTGTGGGTGTATGTGAGGTTTTCTTTCATGGTCTCGGGCAATAAGTGGCGGCGGTTGCTGGTGGCGTAGATCAGCACGTTGTCGCTGGCCGCAGCGATGCTGCCGTCCAGGATGCTTTTCAGCGCCTTGTAACCGGGCTCGCCTTCGTCAAAGCTCAGGTCGTCGCAGAACACGATGAATCGCTCGGCCCGCTCGGCCACCAAATCCACCAGATCGGGCAAGTCCACCAGGTCAGCTTTGTCCACCTCGATCAGGCGCAGACCTTGGGCTGAAAACTCGTTCAAGCACGCTTTGATCAACGAGCTTTTGCCGGTGCCGCGCGCGCCGGTGAGCAGCACGTTGTTGGCCGGCTGGCCTGCCACGAACTGCGCGGTGTTGCGTATCAAACGCTCTTTTTGGCCGTCCACCTCCTGCAGGTCGGACAGCGCGATGGGCCCCACCTGCCGCACCGGTTGCAGCCAGCCCGACGCCCCACGCTTGCGGTAACGGAAGGCGATGGACGCGCTCCAATCAGGCGCGGCCAGCGCGTGCGGCAAGACGTTTTCAAGCCGCTGGAGCAGTTTTTCGGCGCGGTGGATCAGCGCGTCTAGGGACGATGAATTCATGCAACAAGTGTAGCGAGCGGGCCCGGCTGGACACTCGCCGCAAGCTGCGGCGCCCTGCTTTCAGCACGCTCTTTTCAACGCCCAGCCTGGTAGACGCGCACAAAGTCGACGGCCATCGTCACGGGGAAGATCGCGTCGTCCACCGGGCCGCCCAAGTCACCGCCAATGGCCAGGTTCAAGAGCAAAAACTGCGGCTTGTCGAAGGGCCAGGCGGCACTGCCCGTTTTGGGATTGGCGTAGCTGAAATGCGCCACGCCGTCGATGCCAAACCGGATGCTCTCGGCCGTCCAGTGCATCTGGTAGGTGTGGAACGCCGTGCAGGCGTCGGCCGACTGCGTGGCACCACCCTTGCCGTGGCCGCCACTGCCAGCGGCGGTATGCACGGTGCTGAACACGCGGCTGGGGTTTTTGCCCACATGCTCCAGGATGTCGAGCTCGCCGCCGGCGGGCCAGCCGCCCGTGCTGCCCAGCATCCAGATGGCCGGCCAGGTGCCCAGGCCACACGGCATTTTGGCGCGGATCTCAAAGAACCCATACGTCCAGTCGGCCTTGCCCAGCGTGATCAAGCGGCTGGCGGTGTAGTGCTGGCCGCCCCAATCGGGCGCACTGCTCAGGGTTTCGCGGCGCGCGGTGATCAGCAGTTGGCCGTCGCGCACCTCGGCGTTGTCCAGGCGCGGGCCGGCGCAATACTGCAACACTCATTGGCCGGGCGGTTGTACAGCGCCATGGGCGCGCCCAGTTGCTCGATGCGGCCTTGGTTGAACACGGCGATGCGGTCGCCCATGGTCATGGCCTCGACCTGGTCGTGGGTCACGTAGATCATCGTCGTGCCCAGTTCCTTGTGCAGGCGGCTCAGCTCGATGCGCATGTTCACGCGCAGCGCGGCGTCCAGATTGGACAGCGGCTCATCGAACAAGAACACCTTGGGTTTGCGCACGATCGCGCGGCCGATCGCCACCCGCTGGCGCTCGCCGCCCGACAGCGCTTTCGGGTAGCGGCCCAGCAGTTTGGTGATGCGCAGGGTCTCGGCCGCGCGGCCGACCTGCTCGTCGCGCTGGGCACGGCCCACGCCGGCCATCTTCAGCGCAAAGCCCATGTTCTCGGCCACCGTCATGTGCGGGTACAACGCGTAGCTCTGGAACACCATGGCCGCGCCGCGGTCGGCCGGGCGCAGCTGGTTGGCGCGCTGGCCGTCGATCAGCAAGTCACCGCCGGTGATGCTTTCCAGGCCGGCGATCATGCGCAGCGTGGTGCTCTTGCCGCAGCCCGACGGCCCCACGAACACCAGGAACTCGCCGTCGACGACGTCAAGGTCGATGCCCTTGATGACGTCGACCGCGCCGTAACTCTTGCGGATGCCGCGCAGGGAAACCTGGCCCATGTCAAAGGCCCGTCGCGGCTGGCGCCGTCGTTGCGTGGTCGGCGCGCTGCCGTTGCAGAAAGCGCTGGTACCAGCGCGCGCTGGCCTTGGGCGTGCGCTGCTGGGTGGCGTAGTCGACATGCACGATGCCGAAGCGCTTGGCATAGCCCGAGGCCCACTCGAAGTTATCGAGCAGGCTCCAGACCATGTAGCCGGCCATCGGCACGCCCTGGTCCAAAGCCGCCCCCACCGCGGCGATGTGGCTGGCGATGTAGTCGGTGCGGTCGACGTCGTTCACCTGGCCATCGACGCACTGGTCCTTGAACGCGCCGCCGTTCTCGGTGACGAAAATCGGCGGCACGGTGTAGTCGCGGTACAGGCGCAGCAGCAGGTCGGTCAAGCCCTCGGGATAGACCTCCCAGCCCATCTCGGTGACCGGCAGCCCGCTGCGCAACACGTCGAACGGCTCACCGGCACTGACCACGGTGCGCGAGTAGTAGTTGATGCCGAGAAAGTCCATCGCCGTGCCAATCACCGCCAGGTCGCCCGGCTCGGTACGCGGCGCGTCGGCGCCCAGGTGATCCAGCACGTCTTGCGGATAGCTGCGGTTGAACAGCGGGTCCAGGTACCAGCGCAGCAGCAGGCCGTCTTCCAGCCGGGTGCGGGCCAAGTCGGCGGCAGAGTTGCTAGCCGGCTGCATCGGCGACAGGTTCAGCACGATGCCCAGTTGCGCACGGCAACCCGCCGCCCGCAGCGCCTGCAGCGCCAGGCCGTGGCTCAGCAGCAGGTGGTGCGAGACCTGCATCGCCGTCGCCCGGCTGCGCAGACCGGGCGCGAACACGCCGTCCTCGTGGCCCAGCTTGGCCACCACCCAGGGCTCGTTGTGGGTGGTGATGGCGGTCAGCCGGTCGCCCAGCCGCTGGTGGATGCCCAGCGCGTAGTCGACGAAACGCGGCACCGTCTCGCGCGAGGCCCAGCCGCCCTGGTCCTGCAGGGCCTGCGGCAGATCCCAGTGGTTCAGCGTCAGGTAGGCCTTGACGCCACGGACCAGCAGGCCGTCGACCAGACGCTCGTAGAAGGCCAGGCCGGCCTCGTTCCAGGCGCCGCTGCCCAGCGGCTGTACCCGTGGCCACGAGACCGAGAAGCGGTAGGCGTCGACGCCCAGCGAGGCGATCAGGTCGAGGTCGGCGTCCAGCCGGTGGGCGTGGTCGCAGGCGGTGTCGCCGTTGCTGGCGTCGGCGATGGCGCCGGGTTGGCGGCAGAACCGGTCCCAGATCGATTCGCCCTTGCCGTCGTCGTGGGCGGCGCCCTCGATCTGGAACGAACTGGTGGCCACGCCCCAGACGAAATCGTGCGGGAATCGGAAGGTCGGCTCGGTGGGCTGGTACATGGTGGCGGAGGACGGGAACGGGGGGGTAGCGACGGGGGTGGTGACGGGTGTGGTGACGGGTGTGGCAGAGGCCGGCGGGCCGGGCATCGGCTGACGCAGCTACTTGACGGCGCCGGCCGTCAGGCCGGAGATCAGCTGCCGCGACGACAGCACGAACAGCACCACCAGCGGCAACGTGGCGATGGCCGAGCCGGTCATCAGCGCGCCCCACTCGGTGTTGACGGGGCTTTGCAGGCTGCGCAACGCCAGCGGCAAGGTGTACATGTCGGGCGAGCGCATGACGATCAGCGGGCCGATGAAGTTGTTCCAGCTGGCGATGAAGGTGATCAGCCCCAGCGTGCCCAGCGCAGGTTTCAGCAGCGGCAGCACGATACGCCAGTAGATGCCCAGCTCACTGCAGCCGTCCATGCGAGCGGCCTCGACCAGGTCTTTCGGGATCGACGAGGCCACGAACTGGCGCATCAGGAAAATGCCGAACGCGCTGGCCGCGCCCGGGATGTAGAGCGCCCGCGGCTGGTCGATCCAGCCCAGCACGTCCATGATCATGAAGGTGGGGATCATGTTCATGAACGAGGGCAGCAGCATGGTGGCCATGACCAGGCCGAACAGCGCGTTCTTGTACTTGAAGTCGAACAGCGCGAAGGCATAGCCGCCCATCGAGCAGAACAGCAGGGTCAGCACGGTGGACAGCACGGCCACGTACAGGCTCCAGCCCAGGTTGCGCCAGAACGGCAGGCGCTCGGTCAGGATCTTCAGGTTGCTGAGGAAGTCGTCGCCGAAGAACATGGGCGGCGGCAGGCTGAAGATCTCGGTGCGCGAGTGGGTGGCGAACACGAACATGAAATAGAACGGCGCCAGCATGATCAGCGCGCCGATGCCGACCACCCCGTAGGCAGCCCAGGGGGCGAGGCGTTGCGAGTTCATCGGGCACCGCCTGCACCGGCGTTGGGCCGGAAGGCGCGGTTGGTCAGCCAGGTGAGCGCCGCCACCAGGATGAACAGCAGCCACGACATCGCACTGGCGGCGCCGAAATCATTGAAGTCGAAAGCCATGCGGTAGAGGTAGATCGCCGCCGTCATGCCCGCCTGGTCCGATCCGCCGCGCCCGCCGGTCAGGATAAAGGGCTCCTCGAACAGCTGCAGCCCGCCGATCACGCTGAGCGTGACGCCGAAGAAGATCATCGGTTTCAGGCTGGGCAGCGTGATGAAGAAAAACTGCTGCAACCGACCGGCGCCGTCCATCGTGGCGGCCTCGTAGAGGTCCTTCGGGATGGTTTGCAGCGCGGTCAGGTAGAGCACCACGTTGAAGCCCACGTAGCGCCAGAACACGATGATCGCGATCGCCGGCTTGATGCGGTCGGGATCGTTGAGCCAGTCGATCGCATCGGCGGGGATCAACCAGCGTAAGCCCGGCACCCTCGACATCGCCTGCAGGCCGACGTTGATCAGCCCGAAGTCGGTGGCGAACAGCGACGAGAACAGGATCGCGATCGCCACGGTGGACGTGATGTAGGGCATGAAGTAGGCCCCGACCATGCCGTTGCGCAGGCGCTTGAACGACGCGTGGATGAAGCAGGCCAGCGGGATGGCCACCAGGTGCTGCGGCACGCCCGACGCCAACGCCAGCCAGGCGGTGTTGCCCAGCGACTTCCAGAACCAGTCGTCCTGCAGCGCGAACAGGAAGTTGTCGACGCCGGCAAACTGCATCGCGCTGAGACCGCTGGTCGGCTCCCAGGTCTGGAAGGCGAGGAACAGCGAAAACAACAGCGGGAACACGCCGAAGACGCCGAACAAGACCACGAACGGGCTCAGCAAGACATAGGGTGCCCACTCGGGGGACAGGCGCAAGGCGGCGGGCAACTTCATGGCGTGGCGGTCGGGGAGATCAACAAGATCGGTCAAGTCGGGGCGGGAATGGCTGGGCCGTCGGGCGCTGCGGCTCAGCGCCTGGCGCGCTGCTGCAGCAGGCGCTGGGCGTCCGCCAGCGCGGTGGCGATGTCCTTGCCGCGTTCGAGCACCTTGTCGAGTTCGGTGTCGATCACCTCGGACGCGAAGGCATCCTGCTTGTGCACCTGCACCGCGGCGATGCGCCGGCTGGCGGCGCGCCAGCCCACCCGCGCATCCTGGCCACCCAGAAACGGGATCGGCTGCTCGAAGAACGGATCGTCGTAGGTCTCGATGAGCGCGGGGAACGCATCCTGCTGCTTGAATGCGCCCAGTTGCACCGCGCGGTTCAGCGTCATCAGCTGGATGAACTGCCAGGCCAGCGCCTTGTTGGCGGCCGGCGCGCCGCGCGGCAGCGCAAAGAAGGTGCCGCCGTAGGCTGCAAACGCGCCCTCGGGCAGCTGTGCCGCGCGCCATTGGCCCTGGGTGGCCGGCGCCAGCCAGTTGTTGAGGTGGCCGGCCAGCCAGGCGCCGGTCATCTGGGTGGCGATGCTGCCGCGTTTGAAGCCTTCGCTCCATTCGGTGCTCCAGGCACCGACCTTGGCGTCCAGCTTCTGCTGGCGCACCTGGCGCGCCAGCTCGAAGGCCCGCACGAAGCGCGGCGAGGTGACCAGCACCTGGGACTGCTGGTCGAAGTACAGCCCCTCGCCGGGCTGGATACCGGTGCGGATGATGATGTCCTTCATGTCGCGGGCATGCGCCATCAGGTAGGCGCCGGTGGCCGCCTTGATGCGCGCGCCGCTCGCCACGTAGCTGTCCCAGGAGCGGGTCAGCTCGGCCTCGCTGACACCGGCCCTGGCCAGCACGTCGTGCCGGTACAGCAGCGTGCCCGGGCCGATGTCGGTCGGCGCGGCCACCACCTCGCCGCGGCGGTTGGTCGCCTGCTGGTAGGCGTACGGCACCCAGCGGGCGCGGAACCGGGCAATGTCGTAGGGCGGCGCGGCCAGGTTCTCCAGCCCGCCGCCTTGGGCAAAGCGGCCGACGTAGCCCACTTCCAGCGCCATCACGTCAGGCAGGTAGGAGCGGGTCGACAAGGCGGTGGTCATCGCGGTGTGGTGGTCGCTGAACTGCCGGCTGATGACCCGAATCTCGACGTTGGGGTGCAGCGCCTGCCACTGCGGGATGGCCGCGCGCACGATCTCGTCGACCGCGGGGTAGGCGGCGATGATCAGCGGCTGTTTGGCCTGTTGGGCCTGTTGGACCTGTTGGGCCTGCCCGGCCTGCTGGGCCTGCCCGGCCTGTTGGGCCTGCCCGGCCTGCTGGGCCTGCCCGACGCCACTGCCGACCGCCAGACCGGCCAGGCCGAGCAGCGCGAACGACGCCCGGCACCGCGCCAGCGCGCGCCGCCCCGCATCGATCATCCGCTGCCCTGCCCGCATGCTGGTCTCCGTGGTCTTAGATCGCCCCGATGGCGCAGCCGCCACTCGGTCGAGTCGGGGGTTTAATGGTGGCTATGAAAGCGCTTTCAAACTATAGGGGCTCGGAGCAAACGGTGTCAATCGAGGGTAAGCGCGCAGAGCCGGCGCCAGCGCAGCGCGGCGCGGCTGACCGGCCGGCACGCCGGTCAGCCGACCGGGTGCGGCCGGTCTGCGCCAAGCGGTCGGCCTCAGCCGCCCAGGCGGCGGCTGGACTCGCGGGCGATCAGCCGCGGCGGCGGCACTTGCACCGTGGGCACGGTGCCGGCCAGCAGCTGCAACATCGCGGTGGCGGCCAGACGGCCCATGTCGTAGGCCGGCTGGTGCACCGTGCTCATCGGCGGGATGGCGTAGAGCGAACTGGGCAGGTCGTCGAAGCCGACCAGCGACACATCCTCGGGCACCCGCAGCGAGCGGCGGTGCAGCCCCAGCGCAGCGCCCGAAGCCATCTGGTCGTTGGCCGCGAAGATGGCGGTGAAGCGCTGGCGGGTTTCCAGCAACCGGTCGACCGCCAGCAGGCCGCTGACCTCGTGGTATTCGCCAGGTACCACCAGCCCCGGCTCGAAGCTCAGGCCGGCCGCTTCCAGCGCCTGGCGGTAGCCGCGCAGCCGGTCGTTGGCATCGGGGTGGTCGGCATCGCCGGCGATGAACGCGATGCGCCGGTGCCCCAGCTCGATCAGGTGACGGGTGGCCAGCCGGCCGCCCTCGAGGTTGTCGAAGTTCAATGCAAACAGGCCCGGAGCCTTCAGCTGCCGGCCGGTCACCACCACCGGCAGGCGCTTGGCGCAGGCCTTCAGCGCCGCGTCGGTCAGGCGCCCAGTCAGCACGATGATGCCGTCGACCCGGCGCGAGCGCAGCATGTCGATGCAGCGCGCCTCGGCGCTGGCATTCCAGTGGCCGCTGACGAACAGCGGGCTGTAGCCGACGGTGTCGAGCTGGTCCTCGATGCCGCGCAGCGCGGCGCCATAGAACGGGCTGTCGATGGCCTGCGTGACGACGCCCACGCTCAAGCTGCGGCCGCCGGCCAGGCCGCGAGCGATCGGGTTGGGCACAAAACCCAGCCGGGCGATCGCGTCGTCGACCGCCTGCTTCTTGTCGCTGCTGACGACTGCCGTGCCATTGAGGATGCGCGACACGGTACTGGGCGATACGCCGGCGGCGTGGGCCACCATCTCCAAGGTGGCCGTGACCGAGGTCCTGTGGCTTGCAGGCCTCGGCATCTGCATCTGCACGGGACGGGGCTTGGTCTTCATTGGCGGCCAATGTGAATCACTCACCGAGTGTACGGGCGCATCGACGTGACACCGACGCAGCATGAAAGCGCCATCAAGGTCGCATCACCCTCGTATCACTGTCGCATCACCACCGCATCCGGAGCCGATGGCCGCCGTCGTGCAGTGCGATGATCCGCCGCCTCATGCCCCGTCCATGCCCCCGTTCCCGCGCCTGACCGCAACGCAGCGGGTGTACAGCGCGTTTGCGCTCTACGCGATGGCCATCGGCGGGATTTTTCCGCGGCTGGGCGATCTGCAACGCGCACTGGGCATCGACGAGCGCACGCTGGGCCTGGCCCTGATCGGCACCGCCACCGGCACGCTGGTGTCGCTGACCATGGCCAGCCGCTGGCTGCCAAGGCTGGGCCACCGCCGGGCGCTGCGTTGCTTGATCCCGGCCATCGCGGCGGTGTTTGCGGCAGCGTCCTGGGCGCCCGGCGCCTGGGCGCTGTACGCCCTGCTGGTGCCCGCCGGCTTGTGCATCGGCGCAGTGGAGATCGTCGTCAACCTGGAGGCCGACCGGGTCGAACACCAGTTGGGCCGGCGCATCATGAGCCGCGCCCATGCGTTCTGGAGCATCGGCTTCTTCGCCGCCGGGCTGATCGGCGCCGCGCTGGCCCAGCTCGGCGTCGGCGTGCAGGCCCACCTGGCGGGCATGGTGGTGTTGATCGCCGGGCTGACGGTGTTGTTGCTGGCCGGTTTCGAGCCGGCGTTGCAGCGCCCCGACAGCCACGCCGGCGACGCCCCACGCTGGGCCCGCCCGACCCACACCACGGTGATGCTGGTGGCCGCCACGCTGGCGGCGATGGTGCTGGAGGGCGCAGGCATCGAATGGTCGACGATCTACATGCTCGACGTGTTTGGTGCCACGCCCTTCGTCGCCGGGCTGGCGGTCGCGCTGGGCGCCGGCGCACAAGCCCTGGCGCGGTGGTGGGCCGATGGATTCGTCGAGCGCCACGGCCCCGTGCGCGTGGCGCGTTGGCTGCAGGGCTTGCTGGGCATCGGCGCGCTGGGGGTGCTGCTGGCACCACACCCGGTGCTGGCGCTGGCCGGCTTCGTGCTGATGGGCCTGGGCACCAGCGCGGTCTTTCCGCTGGCGATGTCGGCTGCTGCCCAGGCCACCGACCGGCCGGCAGCGGTCAACGTGGCCGCGCTGGCGCAGACCGCGTTCCTGGCCTTCTTGGTCGGCCCGCCGCTGTTGGGCTGGGTGGCCACCGCCTGGGGCATCCGCTGGTCGTTTGGCGTCGGGCTGCCCCTGGTGATGCTGGGCTGGTGGGCCGCGCGCGCGCTGGCACCGCGGCGCTGATGCACCGCAACGTCGAGTGAGGAGTGAGGAGTGAGGAGTGAGGAGTGACGCTGCCACTCACTGCTCGAATTCCGGCGCCCAGCGTGCTGATCAGCGAGGTCGGCCCGCGCGGCAGCCTGCAAAGCATGTTCTGCACCCCGTCCTGCAACCCGTGTCCCGCACCCCGTCCACCGCCCACAAGACCGCCCGCACCGCCGGATTGCACGGGGCCGAGTTGCGCCATATCGTCGCGCTGCGCAACGCCTGGGCGCGGCCGGGCGGCGCGCGCCGAACCCGCGGTGGGCCTGCGTCTCGCA
>JAYWDK010000286.1:0-4291 GCA_043779845.1 Betaproteobacteria bacterium
GTGTTTGAAGGCAAGGTGAGCCTGGGTGACGACGTGCGCATCGGCGCGCACTGCGTGATCCGGGACGCCGTGATCGGCGCTGGGGCAGTGGTCCATCCGTTCAGCCACATTGACGGCGCCACCGTGGGCGCGGGCTCGCTGATCGGCCCATTTGCGCGCTTGCGGCCGGGCGCCGAACTGGCCGAGGAGGTGCACATCGGCAACTTCGTCGAGGTCAAAAACTCCACCCTGGCGCGCGGCGCCAAGGCCAACCACCTGGCCTACCTGGGCGACGCCACCGTGGGCGAGCGCGTGAACTTTGGCGCCGGCAGCATCACCGCCAATTACGACGGCGCCAACAAGCACCGCACGGTGATCGGGCCCGATGTGCACGTCGGCAGCAACTGCGTGCTGATTGCGCCGCTGATGATCGGCGAGGGTGGCACGGTGGGCGGTGGCAGCACCTTGACCAAGAACACGCCCGCCGGGCAGCTGACGGTGGCGCGGGGCAAGCAGGTGTCCATCGCCGGCTGGTCACGGCCGGCCAAGGTCAAAAAGGGCTAGGCCGCCGGCCTGTCCAGGCAGCTGGCCGCCAGGCACAGGTCGTCCCAGGCGCGGGCCTTGTGGGCCGGCTGGCGCAGCAAGTAGGCGGGGTGGTAAGTCACCACCAGCGGCACGCCGCGCCAGTGGTGCACGCGCCCGCGCAGCCGGCCTATCGGCTCGTTGCTGGCCAATAACGACTGCACTGCAAAAGCGCCCATGGCGAGAATCACGCGGGGTTGCACCAACGCCACCTGGCGTTCCAGATAGGGCTGGCAAGCCGCCAGCTCGGCGGGGGCCGGGTTGCGGTTGCGGGGCGGCCGGCATTTCAGCGCATTGGTGATGAACACCTGGCGGGCAGGGTCGGGATCGGCGCCGGCATTTGCGCCAGTGCGGGTCAAGCCCAGCGCCAGGAGCATGCGGTCCAGCAACTGGCCTGATTCGCCCACGAAGGGCTCACCGCACAAATCCTCGTGCTCGCCGGGGGCCTCACCCACCACCATGAAATGGGCCTGCGGGTGGCCCAGGCCGAACACGGTTTGCTGCCGGCTGTCGCACAGGCCGCAAGCGCGGCACGCAGTGACCTCGGCGCTCAGCGTGGCCCAGTCGGCGCTGGCGACAGTCGCCGGGGGGCGGGCCGGATGGTCGTTTGCTGGCGTTGGCGCCTGGCCAACCGGCGGGCTGGCTGCGGGCTTGGGTGGCTTGCTGGCAGGCTCGCCGCCGGCCATGCCAGTGCGGTGCGTGGCTGCCACGTTGGCCGCCTTGGCGGACGTGGCCGGTCTGGCGGCTTCGGGCAGCGCCAGGGCCGGCGCCGGTTGCGCCTCGGCGCTGACCATCGATTCAGGGGCCGTCGCGCCCTGCGGCAACCACTGCCGCAGGCCCATCTCGGCCAGCATGGCTTGCTGTCGGTCAGACCACCGCATCCTGGCCTCCTGGGTCATGCGCGTTGAAGGGCGGCACCTGCGCCGCGCTCAGCCCCAGCCGCATCACCCGCGCGTCTTCACGCTTGGCGTGCTCGGCCGGGTAGTAGTCACGCCGACAGCCCACCTCGGTGAATCCGAATTGTTGGTACAGCGCATAGGCCACGTGATTGCTCTGACGCACCTCCAGCCAAAGGGCCAGATCGCCGCGCCTTTGGGCCCAGGCCGTCAAGCGCCGAAGCAGGGCCAGCCCGTGGCCCTGGCGTTGATAGGCCGGCGCCACGGCGAGGTTCAGCAGGTGGCTTTCTTCAAAACCGGGCAGCGCCACAAAGTAGCCGATCAACGGGCCCGAGGCGTCGAAGCACATCTCAGCCTCGTAGCCGGCAGCCAGCGAATCGATGAAGTTGCCTCGCGTCCACGGATGGCTGTAGGCCGAAACCTCCAGGGCCAGCACCCTGTCCACGTCGCTGGTTTGCATGGGCCTGTGCCAGGGCGGCGCGGCGGGGCGCAGCACGGCGCTCATGCCGATGCAGCGCGAAGTTGCAAGCGCTCTGCCGTCGTCAAGGCCACTTTGTCGCGCAGGTACAGCGGCAGCGCGTGCTCTGCCTGAATGGCCGAACCTTGCGCCCAGGCGGCTTGGGCCAAGCGCAGCAGCGCAGCCGCGCGGTTGCTGGAGTCGGGCCAAAGGGCGGCCTGGGCCCAGGGCAGCCGCCCGGCAAACGCGGTGATGGCGCTGCCTGCCACGCACTGCGGCGGGCGCTGAGCCCAGTGGGCGGCGAGCGCGGGCAGCGTCCACAGCCGGGGCGGCTCCAGCACCTGCCAGCCCGCGTCGCTGAACTGATAGCAGGCGGCGTAGATTTCGTCCATGCGGGCGTCCATGGCCACCCACCAATCAGTGGCGACGGCCGCTGACAGCCCGCTGGCCGGTTTTGCCCCCGCAGGCGCGTGATCGGGTCCAGGCGCGGCTTGCGCACGCGCGTCTTCAGCCACGATCAGCAGGCTGTCGATGGCCAGCACCGGCGTATTGCCAGCAAACGCCAGCCCCTGGGTCACGGCGCAGGCGGTGCGCAGGCCGGTAAAGGCCCCGGGCCCCTGGCCAAATCCGATGGCCTGCACATCGGCCAGGGTGACGCCACCTTGGGCCAGCAACGCCAGCAGCGCAGGGATCAGCCGGGTCGACGACAGCTGCCCGCCCGTCTCATTGAGGCACCACTCGCCGGCCGGCGTCAGCAGGGCTGCGGCCAGCAGGTCGGTCGAGGTGTCAAGGGCTAGCAGGGTGGGTGTCATCGCGGGCAGCGACCACGGCGTCGCCGGTCGATCAGAACGGATTGTTCGCCGCGCGTGCCACCACTTGCGCGGCAATGCGGCTGTGGGCGTTGGGGCCAAAATTGCGGTCACTGGCCCACAGGTGGGTGCCCGACGCGGCGCCGTTGACCAGCGTGGTGGTGGCGGTGTCATTCGTGATCACGCAATCGGTGACCAGCGCCGTGGTGCAAGCGGCGTTGGTGGCATCTGACGGCGCCGACAAGAACGACGAAGGTGATTTGGCCATGGCGGCCACCGAGTCATCACCTAGCACCAGGCCGAAGTAGCGGCCGTCGTTGGGGGTGATCTGGGTGCGCAGGTTGCCGTTGAATTGATAGGTGAGCGACGACATCAGCGCCGACGCACCAGGGTCAATCAGGTTGGCGGACATGGCGTAAGGGCTCAGGCCCATGTCGGGCGTGAGCACCACGATGGCACGGGCACCGGTCTTGAGAATGGCGCTGACCTGCTCTGCGGCGTGGGTGCCGCGCCGCGCCGCTTCGGCCATGGCGTCAGCACTGCTCATGCCGCCGTTCTGGGTGCGCTCATACAGCTCGATCACGTCGTTGGCGCCGATCATCACGCTCACCATGTCGGTGACATTCAGGTCGGGCACACTGGCAATTTGTTGCGCCAAACCGGTGGTGGCGTCGTCGACTCGGGCGAACTCCAGTGCCTGAACAAAGGCCTTGGGCAGGTCACCCGACGGATTGCATTGCTTGAATACAAAGCCGTAGTGGGACGCCAGGCTTTGCACAAAAGTAGGCAGGGCGAGGCACTTGCCCTCGTTGGTGGCCGTGCGGTCATTGATGGTGTACTTGAAGCCGTCACCCGTATTGCCGTCGTCCTTGATCATGCTGTTTTCGTCGCCAAACACGATCAGCCGTGCGGGGTGAAAGGCTTCAACCTGGGAGGTGCCACCACCGCAGGCGGTGAGCAGCGCCGAGGCGACCAGCACAGGGGCGGCAGCGGGCAAAACACGGGCGCCAAGACGGCACAAACCAAGCAAAAAAGTCATCAGATTTCCATCAGCGATTCAAAGGCCAGCGCCACCCGCGCCCTCAGGGCGTGGCGGCACGGCGCAAGCGATCCAGCACGCCCGCCCACTCAGCATGGTCGGGTGGCAACTCAACCCAAATTTCGGCCACGCCAGCGTTGTCCCACTGGCGCAACAAGGCAAACAATTCGTGGGCCACCCTGCCTGGGTCATCGGACATCACCCGCCAGAGGCAGGCCAGCGGCGCGGGGCCAGTCCGCCGCGAATATACCGCCAGCCCCGCTGGCAAGATTGCCGCCGCGTGAAGCGCGCTATCCAGGGCGCCGGGCGACCACAGCCTCACCCGGGCAGTGGGTGCGTAGTGCGACGCCAGCGTGCCCGGCGCGCGGGGCGCCTGGGCGTCGGGTTCGTGCAGGGGCTCGCCTAGCGCGGCTTCAAGTTGGGCGCGGGTCAGCACGCCAGGGCGCAGCAGCACCGGCCAGCCGCGGCTGACGTCAACAATGCTGGACTCGATGCCCAGCGCGCAGTCGCCGCCGTCCAGCACCCACAG
>JAYWDK010000287.1:0-28350 GCA_043779845.1 Betaproteobacteria bacterium
GCACAAGCCACACGTTGCCAGTCGAGCGCATCCACGCCCGGGTTGTGGGGTGCCCGCAGGCCGGGGTTGGCGGCGTCACCCGGGTCTGGCGCCGGAAACAGCCGGTCCAGCCAAAACCGGGCTTGCGCTTCATCAACCGCGTCAAAGTGCGCGCCGCGCTGCAACACCTGGGCCGCCACGCGCTGCTCGTAGCCCCAGTAGCGGCGCAGGTAGAGCTTGCTGCCTGCCAGCACCAGGGGTTTGTGTTGATCGGCGGCATTGGGCCGCGGCTGACGGCCTGCACACCACACCAGCGGGCTGGCTTGCAGCGCCGCCAGCCACGCCTGCACCCCAGGTGGCAGCCGCGCCAGGGCCGCGTGTAGCGCTAATGCGGCCACGGGCTGCCAACCCAGCAGCTCATCGGGGTGTTGCAGAAAATCGTCAATCCGCAGGCAGCTGTGGCCCCGGCCTTCGAGGTGGGCCAGCAGCGCGGCGGCCATCACCACCGAAGGCACGGAGGTGGGCGCCAGATCGACAATAAAGCCGGCAAATACGCTGTCCAGCCGGCGCAGCCAGCCTTGTTCGGCCCAGGTTTTGAGGCTTTGAAGCAGCCAGGCGGTGTCGCCGTCTGGACTGGCGGGCGGGCTGGGGGATGGGCCGGAAAGTGCACTGACGGGCGAGAGGTGGGCGTTCACGGGCAGGCCTGGTTGGGTTGGCCGAGCAGGGCATCAAGTGCGTCCAGCAAGGCCATGGGCGGGGGCACGTGGTAGCAGCCGTGGGCGGGGCCCTGGATGCCGCGCAAAAACAAATAGGCCGCACCACCCAGGTGTTGGGTGGGCACATAAGCCACGCCCAGCCGCGCCCGCAGCAGGCGGTGCAGTGCCAGCAAATAGAGCGCTGCCTGCACGTCGTAGCGGTGCGTGGCCATGGCGGTTTGCAGGGCCTCGGTGGTGTAGGCGGCGTCGTGGTCGCCCAGGTGGTTGGACTTGTAATCGAGCACCCAATAACGGCCGCCGTGCTCAAACACCAGGTCGGCAAAACCCATCAACATGCCGTGCAGCTCACGCTCGGGCAAGGCGGGCCGCTCGGCGCCGTTCAGCAAGTGGGTGCGGCACAGCGCGTCCACCTCGGCCGACACCAGGCCATCACTGGGGAACCAGAACTCCATCTCCGGCAGCACGCCGCCGAGCTGGCCCAGCGCCGCGCCCACCGGCGGCAGCGGCGTCTTGAGCAACTGCTGCATCCACGCCAACACTGCGGGCGCGCGGGCGCCCCAACCCTGGCGCTCGCAGCGGCGCAGCAACTGCTGTTGCAGCTTGGGGTCGTCCAGCTCAAAACCCTCGCTGGCCAGCCACTCCAGCTGGTCATGCAAAAAATTGCCCGGCATGGCGCCTCGGGGAAACTGGTGCCAGGGTTGGCTGAGGTCGGGGGTCGCCTCACCCGGCGGGGCTGATTGGCCTGGCACTGATAACTGCCATGTTGAGCGATCAACCAGCACGGCCGGGGCCGCGCTAAATGGCGCGCAAAACGGTGCGTCAATGACTTCGTCATCGCGCACCGCCGCCACGCTCCAGGACAACAGATTGGCCGGCGCCAGGGTGCGCACCAGCGCGGTGAAGCTGCCGATGGCCCAGCGCCGGTCAAAGCTGGCGACGTAAGGCAGCAGCGCACGCAGCGGGCTGGGCGCGCCGCGTGATTGCAAGGGGGTGCAGGCCAGGCGAGCGGCGTTGTCAGTCGGTAGCAGCACGATGTCGGCGCAAGGCGACACGGCGGCTTCAATGGTCGCCATCAGGTCGTCTTGCGACACCGGCGCGGCGCCGCACAACAAGTAGCCCACGGCCGAGCGGTTGGCCGTGCAGTCAGTGCTGTTGCCCACCTTCAGGGCCGCCAGGCCCACCCACAGCGCATGCCGCGCGCGGGTGAGCGCCACGTACAGCAGGCGCAGATCCTCACGCTGGCGTTCGCGGTCGGCGGCGGCGATCTGGGCATCCGACGGCTGCAAAAACAAGTGGCGCTGCCCTGCCCCGTCGGCCAGGCTGACGAAGCGCGCGCGCGACTTGGTGACGGCCCTGAAGCTGCACGCAAATGGCAGAAAAACCAGCGGGTACTCCAAGCCCTTGGACTTGTGCACGGTCACCACCTTGACCAGATCGGCGTCGCTCTCCAGGCGCACGATCTGCTCGTCGCCCTGGCTTGAGCGGTTGCCCATCTGGCTGGCCAGCCAGCGGATCAAGGCTTGCTCGCCATCGAGTTGGGCGCTGGCAGTTTGCAGCAGTTCGGCCAGGTGCAAAAAGTTGGTGAGCCGGCGCTCGCCGTCTGGGGCCGGGCCGGGGTGCGTGCCGACGTGCTCGCCGTTGCCCGCCTCGGCCGCGCCCAGCCAGCGTGCCGGCAAATCCAGCAGGTGCAGGGTTTGCCGCAGCATCGTGAGCACGCCTTGGCTGGCCCAGATGCCGTGCAGTTGCCTGAGCTGCTCGCTGCGGGCGTCAAAGGCCTCGTCGTCGCTGGCGAGCCGGGCCAGCTCGGCAATCGTCAAACCCACCGTGCGGGTGGCCAGCGCGGCGCGTGCCAGCCGCACGTCGAGTGGCGCGGCCACGGCCTTGAGCCAACGCAGCACATCACGCGCCTCTTGGCTGTCAAACACCGAGTCCTTGTCGGACAGGTAGACCGAGGCCACCTGGCGCCGACGCAGCTCACGCCGCACCGCCGCCGCCTCGCGGCCGGTGCGCACCAGCACGGCAATGTCGGCCGGGCGCAGCCGGGTGAAGCCTTGCGTGGGGTGCTCAAAGCCCGCCTGGCCATCGTTCAACAAGGTGACGATCTGCTCGGCGCAGCGGGCGGCAAACTGGCGCCCGCTGGTTTGGCCATCCAGCAATCTGGCGTCCAGGTTGAGCGACATGGCCGGCATTGCCCCCCCCGCGTACACCAGGCGCTCGGGCCGGCCTTTGGCATCAACGGCCTCAAACGGCAAGGGGTTCAGGGGGGTCGTGTGTGGGGCGGCGTTTTGGGGCGGACCGTCGTCAGCCTGGCCCTCAACCGCCACCTCACGGAACATCAAGGCGCCGGCCCCCGCGCGGTGCTCGGCTTGCTCAAAAACATGGTTCACCGCCGCGACCAAACCCTGGGTGGACCGGTGGTTGGTGCCCAGCACGTAGTGGCGGCCCTCGGTGGCCAAGCGGGCCTGGAGGTAGCTGTAGATGTCGGCGCCCCGGAAGCCATAGATCGACTGTTTGGGGTCACCGATCAGCAGCAGGCCCGTGTTGCGGTCATTGCTGGCGATGCGGTAGAGCCGGTCAAAAATGCGCGACTGCACGGGCGACGTGTCTTGAAACTCGTCAATCAAGGCCACCGGGTATTGCGCCAGCATGCGGGCGCGCAGGCGGTCGGCGGTAGGGGTGGCGGTAGGGGTGGCGGTTGTTGCCGACGGGGTGTCGGCGGATGCCGCGATGCCACCGTTGTCCAGGGCCTTGTCAAGCCGGCTGAGCATGTCGGCAAAGCCAAACAAGCCCGATTGCTGCTTGAGCTGGGCCAGGCGCTGCGCTATGCACACGGCGGCGTGCAGACGCAGGCTGGCGGCCACGGTGGGCAGCTGCGCCTGGGCGGCCATCAGCTGCGCAAAGGCCTCAAAAACCGCCGGCAACGCCATCCACAGGCCGGGCTTGAGGGCCTCGTTCATGCCGGTAGGCGTCAAACGCGTATTGCCTGTTTTCAGGTCCAGCTGATCGGCCTGCGGGTTGTTGGCCCAGGCCGCCAGATCACCCAGCCACACCGAGTAAAAACGATGCTGCAACTTGCGTTTGTCAAACGGGCAGGCCTTGTCGGCCAGGGCCTGATCCAGCCAGGCCCGCATGGCCTGTGCGTGCTGGGCCCAGCCCTGTTTCAGATCGACCAGTGCCGCCGCGCGCCGCGCCAGCGCCAGGCCGATGGTGGGCCCCAGGCTGCCCTGCCCTGCGCCGCCCTCCAGACCGGTGGTATCGGGCAGGGCTTGGGTGATCAGCTGCCTGGCGTCGTCGGTGAGCGCCTCCACGTTGCGCCACACCCCGATGGCGGCGTCCCAGGCCGCGCCGCTAAGCAGGTAGAGCTGCTGGCGCCAGTAGTCACGCGCGGCCTCCTCCAGCAGGGCTTGTTCATTGGCGGTGAGCTCCTCGTCAAACAGGCAGCCGCTGTCAAACGCGTGCTCGCGCAGCATGCGCTGGCACCAGGCGTCGATCGTGAATACCGCCGCGTCGTCCATGCTCTCGGCGGCCAGCCCCAGGCGCCACGCGGCGCCCGCGCGGGCCGGGCCCTCGGGGTAGTCGGCCAGCAAATTGGCCAGCAGCGCATCGTGCGGCCCGGGCGCAAGCTCGCCCCTGAAGCACTTGGCGGCCTCCAGCAAGCGGCCGCGAATGCGGTCAGACAGCTCACGCGTGGCGGCGCGGGTGAAGGTCATCACCAGGATCTCGGACGGCAACAAGGGGCGGCCAAAACCGCTGTTGCCGTTCTGGCCACCGTGGCCCAGCACCAGACGCAGATAGAGCGCGGTGATGGTCCAGGTCTTGCCCGTGCCCGCACTGGCCTCGATCAAACGGCTGCCCCACAGCGGCAGGCTCAGGGCATCCAGTGTCTGGCTCATGGCCGCGTGCTTTCAGGGTTGGCCATTGATGGCTCGTGCAACACCAGCGTGACCTGGGCGTCTATCCACTGCATGACGGGGCCATACACCCGCTCGGCCATATCGGCAAACCGGCCATCGGCGGCCAGCGCCTCAAAATCCGGGAACTGGCGCGACAGGCAGGCGTCTGCCACCTCACCGCCACCGGCGCCATTCTGGAAGGCCCCGCCGTCATAAACGCCGGCCACGTCGGGCGCGCCGCGCATCAGCGCCAAACCCGTTTTGCAAGCCAGTGGCAAGGGCTCGGCCATGCCGCTTTGCCAGACTTGCATCAGCACCGCCAGGGTGGCGCGTGCGTCGTCAACCGGCAAGGGATTGACGGTGACGGTGGCGTCTCGGCCCACCACCACGCCGGTGGCGCTGATGCCGCAGGCACTGGCCACGAGCGTGCGCACCCAGGCGCCTATCAGCTTGTCGGCGCGCACGGTTTGCTTTTTGGGGTCCAGGCACAGCCTGCTGGGCGACAGATCAAACCAGACGCGCGCGATTTCAGCGCCAACTGCGGGAGCCGTTTTCAAGCCGGCCAACCAGTCGTCCAGCACCACCCCATCCCATTCAAAGTGCACAAGCTCATTGGGTGCACCAGCGGGGTAGAGCGCGTGCAACTCATGCCACTGGGCCAGCATGGGCAGCAGCGTTTCAACCAGGGCTTGCTCGGTGCGGCGGCCCTGCTCGGCCAGCGGCAATCGGCCAGCACGCTTGAAGCTCGCCACCTGGGCGGCCACCGTGGCGCGCAAGGAGGGCCATGACGTGTCGGTGTCGGCTGCGGCGTCGGCCGGGGTGTCGGCTGCGTTGTCGGCGGACTGGCCAACGGCCGCGTCTTGCAAGGCCGTCAGGATGTCGCCCACCGCGTCACCCAGCAGGGTGTATTCGTCAAGGCCCGCCACGGCAAAGGCCTCGTCATCGGCCTCTGTGGTGTCATCGTCCGCGAACACCACGCCCAGCCGAACCCGAAAGAAGCAACGCACCGGGTTTTTCAGGAAGGACACCAAACCGGCCAGGCTGAGCGCCGGGCCCTGGCTGGGCTCATGGGCGCCCGCCAGTGCGGGCAATGACGCAGGGCCTGGCCCGGGCTGGGCGGCCTGCGGGGCATGCGCAACCCGCCATTCGCGGGCATGGGTGAAGAGCTCGTTTTTTCGGCCGGCAACAAGAGCGGGTTCGGCCGAGTTCTGTTCAAAGTAACGGCGGCTGAAGGCTTGCAGGGCATGCTCGGTGCTGCGGTCTTGCAGCACCGCACCGCGCCAGCCCGAGGCCAGGTAATCCCGCAGTTGCGACACCAGCACCGAGGGCGGCTGCTCGCTGTTGTCACGCGCGCTGCGGCCCGCCCAGCTGACATACAGCACGCGGCGCGCCGACAGCAAAGCCTCCAGCATCAGTTGGCGGTCATCGTCGCGGCGCGATCGATCACCGGGCCGGGTCTGCCCCGGCAAACCCATCAAATCAAAATCGCTGCGTGGGCTGCGGCGCGGGTAATCGCCTTCGTTCATGCCCAGCAGACAGACCACCTCAAACGGGATCGCGCGCATCGGCATCAAGGTGCAAAACGTCACGCCGCCCGCCTTGAACCGGCGGTTCAGGCCGGGCTCGGCCAGCCCTTGCAGCCACGCCGCACGCGCCACCGGCAACGACACGGGTTCGTCAAAGCCTGCCGTGTCACAGGCGCACAACCAAGTCCGCATGGCGTCGTCCAGCGCGCTGGCGGTCAAGCGCTCGGCGTCGTCGGTAGGCAACACAAAATCGGCCAACAGCGCGCGTGCGCGCTCGGCCCATTGGGTGGGCGTGGCGGCCGTGGTGGCCACGGCCCACCAGCGCAGCAAGGCGTCAACCACATCGGCCAGCGAGCCGGCCAGGCTGGCGTCCAGGCCACCCACCTCGGCATAGGGCGACAGGGCCGCCAGGATGCCGCCAGTGTCGTCTGACGCGGCGGATGTCAAGGGATCAGAGCGCTCAAGCTCAGGCGCGGCATGACTTTCAAATGCAGCGTGTTTTTCCACAACGTCATGACCCACCGCGTCATCTCCCACGGCGTAGCCCAGCAGCATGCGCCGCAGCCCAAACAGCCAGGTGTTTTGCTCGCCACAGGCGGCCAGGCCCAGGTCAGCGCGCTGCCCGGTATTCAAGCCCCAGCGGATGCCGGCACCCAACATCCATTGGGTCAGGCGCGGCAGATCATCGGCTTGCAGGCCAAAGCGTTGGGCCACGGCCGGCACGTCCAGCAAGTCACGCACCTCACTGAGCCGGCAACGCTGTTGCGGCAGGCGCAGCAGCCAGTCGAGCGCCTTCAACAACGGGTTGTTGGCGCGGGCTTGCAGGTCGGCGATGTCAAACGGAATGAAACGTGCGTCGCCGCGCGAATACTGGCCAAAAACCGAGCGGATGGCGGGCGCAAAACCGTCGATGTCGGGCACCATCACCACCACGTCACGGGGGTTGAGCGGCGCGCCCTCGGGCGGGTTTGCCAGCAGCTCCAGCAGCTGGTCGTGCAGGATCTCCACCTCGCGCTGCGCGCCGTGGGCCACATGAAACACGATCGACTGGTCGGTCGGATCCAGCGGCTCCGGCGCCAGCGCGGCGTGTTCGGCCAGCGGCACCAAGTCGCGAATGCGCGCTTGCACCTGTTGCAAGAGCGTGTGCCCCGCGCCCTCGTCAAACAGGTCAATCCTGGCCAGCGTTGTCTGCTGTTGCGCCACCAGTGAATCATCAAACGCATCGAGCTGACGCACAAAATCGCGCCCCTGCCGGCCCCAGGCCGCCAACAAGGGGTGGGCATGGGCATGCATGTCTTCAAGTGACACGGCAGACAGATCGCGGCCATGGCGCAAGGGCTGGCGGCGGCTTTGCATTTGCAGCAACTCGCGGCCCTGGATGATGTCGGCCCAGTGATAGCGGCAAGGGTTGGGAATGGCCAGCAAAACCTGACAGCGGGTCGACAGCGCGGCCAGCACTTGCAGCGTTTGCATGGGCACGTGAGTCATGCCGAACAAGACCACGCGCCGGGGTATGGCGGGGCTCACGGCCGGCGGCGTGTTCGGGTTTGGCATCGCCAGGCCTGCGCCCACGCCCGTGGCCAGCGCCGCCAAAAACCGACGATGCAAGCGAGGCCGCGTGGCGTCAAGCTCCTGCGCACTCAAAGGTGCCAGCAACTCGCGCCAAAGCGCGGCTTGCCACAATTGATTGGGGGGCAATGGTGGGCCATGGCTTGCGGCGTCGTTCGCAAGACGCGGCAGCGTGTCAAAGCCGGCGGCCCAGGCATCGAGCCAGTCGCTTCGGTAGACCTGGTATTGGTCATACAAATCGGCCAGGCGCTGCGCCAGTTGCAATCGGCGGTCCATGTCGCCTAAGCGCAAAAACCCGGCCAGGGGCTCAAAAACAGGCCGGTCCAACAGGGCCGGCAGACACTGCATCAAGCGCCAGGTGAGCGGCAATTTGTCGAGCACCGACTCGGCGGGGACCGCGTCGCGGCCCAGCACCTGCCGGTAGGCACGCCATAAAAATCGCCCGGGCAATTCAACCCGGGTGGCGGCAAAAATGCCGCTCCGGCCGGCCAGGGCCATCTTCAACCACTCGGCCATGCCATTGCTCTGCACCAGGAATATTTCTTCCTCCAAGGGCTGCAAGGGCTGTTGCCGGACCCACTCGAACACCGCTTCGCCCAGCATCTCGGCGCGGTTGCCGTGCAAAACCAATAGGCCAGGCTGGATGTCATTGCGCATGGAGGTGGGGGGATTCGTTTTTGAGCTGGCTTGGGATTGGCGTGGAACGTGCGGCGGACTTGTTTGTGCAGCCCGGTAGTCTGCCTGGCTTGCATGATCTCCCCTCACAAGCTCACAGGATGAGCTTGTGAGGGGCGTGGCCACAATCCGGGCTACTGCCACGGCCAAGATCACGCGCCGAGCGATACAAGATACGGTCGCATGACTTTGGCAACTCGGTTGATTTCCGCAAAGTGCAGTAGTTCGTTCATGTTCAGCCGGCCTTGTAAGCAGCTTGCGTTGAGCGCTTGAACTGCGGTCTCCAGGCCAATCTGGTGACGAAACTTGAAGCCATCGGTGAGAGTTTTGGGCAAGCTGTAGACGCGCAGGGCCGCACCATGTTTCATGGTGGTTTCAATGCCTTCGCTGTAGGCCGCGCCGCGCAGGCGTTTGATTTTCAGCGGCTGCGTAGGCACCTTGGGCGCCTTTGATCCCTCCGGCAAGGCTGTCCATGTGTGGCGCTCAGCTGGTTGGCTGACCTGGTGATATTCCAGCGCAGAGAGCAGGCAGATCACGGCCCGAGGTACCGCGCGGCAAATCTCACAAAGGGTTTGGTGTTCGGTTTGCCCCGCGCCGACCAGGCCATCTGGCAACCTGTAAAGCCCTCGCGCCACTCTCCGAAGCCTGCCGGCCTGGTGCAGATTGATCAGCAACTGTGGCGACCATCCACGGGCACGCACATCAACAGCCGCCAAAAAAAGCTGACACTCGGCGAGTTTCAGGATGCTGTCGGATTGAACGGTCATGGTGGCGAGAGTTTAATCAGGTCATTACTTATTGACCGCCGCAGCGAACCCCATCTTTCGCGACTTCGGCGCGCTCGGCCGGCGTGGACCGCCAGGCCACTTTCACGCGTGAAAGCCGTGAAAGCCGTGAAAGTCTTCACCCACCGGAGCGACCCTCGATTTTTGAACCAACCCGCCGCAGCGCGCGATATCCGCCATCCAAAACTCTGCACGCCTAAGGGCCTACGCCAAAAATACGTCGAAAAACCAAGCCATCAGCCGAAGCCCACCCCCATCGAATGCACAAGCACCAAACGCATATAAAAACACACACCCAAACATGGCTGCACAAAAAGTTTGTATTTATCACTAGTATTTATTTAAACATATTCGTATTTAGTTTACCTTAACAATTGTATAATACAATTATAGATTGTAAAATGCGACTTTATTTTGAAACAAATATTTCATAATTTTTTACATACTTTTTATATTACAACTCATAAAATACAGCCTAAAACACATTGGATACCCTCAATTAATTTTTTCCAGACTCTGCCGGCGCAACAGGCCGGCAGAGCAGCTTTCACGCGTGAAAGCTGCTCTGTGCAACCAAAACAAGCTACGACAGATTCATGCGCGGGCTGTCATTGAATTTAACGGCTATAACATTGTTATACTTTTAATTTGTGCGTGAATTATAACTTTCTAACGGAAGGCAATCGCGCACCAAGCACCACTTTCACGCGTGAAAGTCGAACGGAGAGACCCATGCCCGCAAAAATAGTGACCGTGTTCAACCAAAAAGGCGGTTGCGCCAAGACCATGACGGCCATGCAATTGGCTGGCACATTCGGCCTGCGCGGCCTCAAAGTGTTTGTGGTGGACATGGATCCACAAAATACCGCCGCGCTGTGGTTCCATCAAGCAACGGCCGAGCAGCCCTTCCCGGCTGAAGTGATGTCAATGGCGCCGCTCAAAGAGGCTTTCCTGGACAAACTTGGTCCGTTTCTCAAGAAATGCGACGTGATCATCATTGATTGCCCGCCCGCCCTGGGCTCGCGCGTGCCATGGGCTGCCCTGGTGGCCTCCGACCTGGCACTGATTCCGGTGGTACCCGTCATGGACAACGTCTGGGCGTCAAGACAAGCCGAGGAATTGGTGATGGAAGCGCGGCAAGCGCGGCAGGGCAGGGGGGGCGACGCAGATTTGAAGGCGGCCTACCTGCTCAGCATGGTGCGCCGAGGCAAGATTTTTGAGAGCTGCCTTGCAACACTCAAGGCCGGCGCGCAAATTCCCATCCTCAAATCAACGATAGCCATGCGCAACGTGTTCCCGGAATCACAGCTGTTTGGCTGCGTTGTTCGGTCATTTGGCAAATCAAGCGCCGCGTCGGAGATGGATGCCGTGGCCGATGAAGTTGCAAAACTTCTGGGTCTTAAATTACAAAAAGGTAAATGACCATGGCCATCTCCAAAAAAGACATGTCGGCACGCGCGGCCAAAGCAGGCCAAATGGCCCCCACCATTGAAGATCGCCTGCGCCACGCCCGCGACCTGGCGTCGTCGCATCCCGCAGACGACGGCCCGGCGCTGGCCGCGTCTGGCCCCTCGATTTCGTCCGGGCAGTCACAGGCCATGGCAGCCCAACTAACGGCATCACTGAGCGCCCCGCCCGAAAAAGTGACCACGGCATCGGGCGCAAGGTTGGAGGTGGTGCCGATCGACCTCATTGACCCCAACCCGTTCAATGCGCGCAAGATCTACCGCCCTGAGCGTGTCAGTGAATTGGCCGCCAGCATCGGCGCGCATGGCCAAGAGATCCCGGGGGTGGCCACACCCAGAGCGGGCCGTTACGTGCTGGCTGCGGGCCACTATCGCTTGCGGGCCTTGAAGCTCGTGGGTATCAAGGTGATGGCGCTGATGATCCACGACGGGCTCAGCGACCGTGAGCTCTACGCCCACAGCTACCGCGAAAACGCGGAGCGCGAGGCCCAGTCGTCGCTCGACAACGCGCTGTCATGGCGCGAGCTGTTGGATCAGGGCGTTTACGCCTCGGAGACGGAAATCGCCGAGGCCACCAGCCAATCCTTGCCCAACGTGAACAAGACGCTGGCTGCCTTGCGCTTGTCGCCCCAGGTGCTGGACATCGTCAAGGAAGATCCCAAGGTCTTTGCGCTCAGCGCGCTGTATGAGCTGGCCTTGTACGAAGGCGCGGCCGGCGCTACCAAAACCTTGGCCATGGCCAGGCTGGTGCTGGCAGGCAACGCGGGCCGCAAAGAAATTCAGGAGGCCCGCGCTTTGATTGATTCGCCCCGCGAGCGCAAGCGCAAGGAGACCTCAAGGCAGTACCGGATCCAACGTGACGGGGCGCAAATTGGGTCGCTCAAGGAGTGGGACTCGGGCAAGGTGACGCTGGAGGTGGTGCTGGCTGACGCCAAAGACCGCACGGCATTGGTCGCAGCGCTGCGCGAGCGGTTTGGCCTGGCGGACTGAGCTCACCACACCACACCACACCACACCACACCACACCACATCACACCAGCCAGCCAGCCAGCAAGCAAGACAGCAAGCAAGACAGCAAGACAGCAAGCAGGCAGGCAAGCAGGCGGGCGGGCTTGAGATCGCCCGCCGCAGCGTGGCCAACATCGGTCAGTCTTGGCCGGGCTTCGTGAACGACGTGTCGGGTGCAGGGCAGACAGGCATTGACGCAGCAAGCCCGTGCGACGAAACGGCCAACATCGACCTCACGGTTTGCCGCCATGGTTGCCCGTCCGACAGACTTCGAGCCTGAAAACACCCTCGTTGATGGCCTGAGCACCGCCACGCGTCGAACCGTCCCGCAACTGCGGGTTCACTGACCCATCAATGCAGTGTGCGACCGGCCGCGCCGTGGCCCGCGAACCGGCCAACATCTGGACAGGCCACGTGAACGACGTGCAAAGGTGAGCCTGCACGGGGACACAAAAAACCCGAACGGTGAGCTTGCACGGGGGCCCGTTGCGGCCGATAGGTGAGCTTGCACGGGGGCATCCTTGACTGCCAGCCGCAAAGCACCTTCGGAGCCTGTCAGGCTTGGAAATCGCCGGCTGCGAAGCGGCCGCAGCGGGCCATGTACCTGACCGCTGCGGCCCACGCATAACCGGATGCCATGGCATCCGGGCCTTTGAATCTCCTGGGCTTGGCCTGTGGCGGCATGCAAAGGTGAGCCTGTACGGGAACCCTCGCCGCCCAAGGTGAGCTTGCACGGGGACTGAGCCCAGCCGACAAAGGTGAGCTGCCACAGGGACTGCTTGCGGCCGCGGCCAACGACAACAAACCGTGCAATTCCTGATGAATCGGCGATTGAATCGCGAAAAACGCTCGAAACAGCGACCGCCAAGTGCCGCAGAAAACGGTGAACCGGCCGCGCCGCGCTTGGCCGCCCAACGAGGCTCGCAAATCGCCAAAGGTGAGTCGCTACAGGGACTAGCAGGGCTCAGCCACCCAAAATTTGGCCCGTCAAACCCGTCCAAGGCGATCAGGCGCCACCGCACTTCAAAGCGAAAGGTGAGACCGTGCAGGGACTCAAATCGCCCAGGCTGGCAAAAGCATCAAAACGAAGTTTGTAGTCACTCTCGAAAATGGCTAGAAAAAAACAGCAGTCTCCCGAAAAGAACACCACCAACGGCATGCAAGGGTGAGCTTTCACGGGGAGCTGAACAGCCGAGGCAGGAAAACACCAGAAAGTGACAAGTGAGCGCCTACACGCATCCAAGGGCAATCAGGCCAGTTTGGTACTCGGTTCGCGATTAAGGTGAGCTTCAGCAGGGACCGCAACACCCAGAGAACGCGTAAAACCAGCCTTTGGCGTTGCCCTGGAGGCCCACAGAGCGACGACCGCAGCCGCAGGCACAACAAAACTTCGGCAAGGCCCGCATATCGCCCCACAGCGCGGCCAATCGATCCAGAAGGTGAGCCGCTACGGGGAGATGCCGTCCGACCTGCTAGGAGCCTGTCCTTGCGCACGACGCCCGAACAAAAAGCAGCCAATGCGGTTGCGCCGGTGCGCCTCAGGCACGATCAACGACATGTGGCTCTGCCACTTTCCTTGATCGCCGCTAGGGACGGTCGGCCTTGGGGCCCTCATCAAGCCCACGGCTGCGGCCCTGACGCGATGCCATCCTCTCTTCAGCCATGGGTGGGGCTGCCTGGCGCCAGAAAACACGTGCCAGCCTCGCAAAATCACCTCCCAAATATCATCCAGGCCTGCCTCGACCCCGTCACTTGTTCTCAACACGCCCGCTGCAAGCGCCACACGTGGGCCTGTCCGTCGAAAGCGGGTTGGCCGTTGGGTTGGAAGAGGGTTTCATCCAAAAGCACGGCCCAGCCTTTGAGTGACTTGTTGATAAAACCCATTTTGAAACCTTTAATACCAAATTGAAGTGGCGCAAAGCCAGCATTGGCGCGGCTTTGCGGGCGATGAGGTGAGTGGCTACGGGGACTGCGGTGAGCTTGCACGGGGAGCTGGGTGAGACGGGGCGGGGAGTGGCGCTGATTTCAGTGAGCCCGCACGGGGAGCTTGGGTGAGTGCACACGGGGAGTTCGGTGAGCTTGCACGGGGACGGACAGGCCAAGACTTGTGGACAACTTGCGCCAGCACGTTGTCCACCACGTCCGCCACCACGTCAAGGTGAGCCGCCACGGGGACTTGGGGGAGGTGAGTTGCCAGTGAAAAATCGCTTCACCCTGAAGGGTGAGGGCGACTTCAATTCATACGAAAGGTGAGAAACTATGGGGCACGCTTCACACCTTTGGGCGCGGTGATCCGGGGCGATCACCGTTGGCGACGCGGTCGCTGAGAAAGGCCAGCCATGGCGACAACCAAGACCACACCGAAAACCAAAACCGCCAAGAGCACCGCGCTGGCCACCCAGGACGGCAACGACCCCCGGGAGTTTCGCAAGACCAATGAGGCCATTGGTTTGCGGGTGCGCGAGGGCAAGCTGTCGCTGCTCACGCGCAAGGTCTTCAACGTGATGATGTACCACGCCCAGGAGATCAAGACGCCCGGCCTGAATGCGCCTATTGATACGCCGGCGGCCAAAAAATACTTCTGGATTCCGCTGTCTGACCTGGCGCGCGATGCCGCCTACGACAGCAAGGACACCGAGTTTCTGAAGCAGCAACTCGAAGAGCTGCAGAACATCAAGCTGCTGATGGAAAACGAGCGCCAATGGACGAGCGAGCGGCTGGTGGCCTCAGTCACCTTCGTCAATCCGCAGGGCTTGAAGAAGCATTCGGGCCAGGTGTGGTTTGGTTTTGCGTTTCCGCCCGAGGTGCATGAGCTGGTGATGGCGCCGGGCACCTACACCCGGTTTTCAATTTTTTACCAAGGCTTGCTGCGCTCGGGTTCGGCCTTGGCCTTGTATGAGATTTGCCGGCGCTACGCCACCAACCCGTCAAAGTTGACGCTGGTGGAGACGTATGAGCACTGGTACGGCGTGCTCACCGGCAACCCGGTGCTACGCGAGCCGCCGCCGCCGTACAAGTACTTCAAGCGCGACGTCATCAAACCCGCCATTGCCGAGATCAACGCGCTCACCGACATCCAGGTTGAGCTGGTTGAACACAAAAACGGCCGCCGCGTTGAGCGCTTGCAGTTCCGTGTTGAGCACACCCGGCAGCCGCAATTGGCGTTTCCGGCGTCGCCCGTGATTGACCTGGAGCTGCTGGGCCGCATCATGCGGTTTGGCTTCAACCAGCATGACGCGGGTGATTTTTTGGCCCAGCACGGTGATGACAAGATCCGTGCCTCCATTGCTTTTGTCGAGGCCAGGATGGATCTCAAGGGCAGCCCGGCGCTTGATTCCCCGGCGGCCTACTTTCGATGGACGCTCAAGCAAGGCGCGGCGGCGGCACAGGGCCTGCACCTCCAGGGCGCGGCGTCCAGGGCCGAGCCCGAGAAACGGCCCGATGGGCCGTCAGTGATGGAGAAGTTTTTGTCGGCCCGGGCGCAAGAGGCGCTGGCGGTCTACAAAGAGTTTGACGAAAAAGACCGCAAGCCGATCTTTGAGCGGTTTTTGGCGCAGAACCCGAACAAGAGCGTCAAGCTTGATCGGGGCGTTGACAACGTGATGGTCAAGGCGCTGTTTTCGCACTGGTACGCCAAAGAGCTGTGGGGCGAGCCCACGGCCCAGGCGTTGGCCAACTACGTCGAGCAATTTGCGCGCGTGGCCCTGTGATTTCCGGGCCGGGGCCGCGCCGGGTTGCGGGCTGTTGTTCTTGCTTTGTGCACCGTGCCCGGTGCTTGCCCCGGCGGGCGCCTGACTTTCTTTTCGGGCCGAAACGAAAGTCAGCAAAGAAAAGGGGCTTGCAAAACAGTTTCTATGGGTTTGCCCTTGACCACTTCGGGCACGGTGCTCAGGACTCGCCTGCGGGCAGGCTCAGACATTCGGGTTGATCACCACCGCATGGAGTCTGCCTGCTTGGCGTTTAAGTAGCGTGCTCTTGGCTCGCGGCACGGAGATGGGCTTGTATCCGGTCGTGCAAGGCCCACGATGAAAGCCATCGTGGCGGCGTTAGGGCATGGCGATCCCGTGAGGGATTCGCGGCGTTTTGCTTGCACCAAACCAGCACAGGCACTCGGTCTGATGCACTGCGAGTGGGCGTGCCGGCCCCACAAGTGCGCGCAACGTCTGGCCAGCCCCTGAAACGCCCCGCCGTTGAGTGGCGCGCTTATTGCTCAGTGAACCTGGTGAACGGATAACGGCGTCCGTTCCTGCTTTCTCGCTCGGCGAGACACCAGGAATGGGGGCCCTTTTTTTTGCTTTGCCGCTTGCCGACTACAGAGTGGTTGGCGACCATTGCCATGGCCTATTTCGTGCCTTCAGAGTCTGTGACCAAGATGGTGGATGCGGGTGAATCCAAGATCTTCATGTCCACCCGAGACACGCTCATCCGGGCTTTCATGGCCGGTGCCATCCTGGCGCTTGCGGCGGTTTTTGCCATCAGCATGACGGTGAAAACGGGCTACCCCATCATTGGCGCCATCTTGTTTCCGGTGGGTTTTTGCATGTTGTACCTGCTGGGTTTTGACTTGCTGACCGGGGTGTTCGTGCTTTCGCCGTTGGCCTGGATCGACAAACGCCCGGGCGTCACGATCAAGGGCGTGCTGCGCAACTGGGGCCTGGTGTTTTTGGGCAACTTTGGCGGCGCGATGACGGTGGCCGTGCTGATGTCGATCATCTTCACCTTTGGCTTTTCAACCGCGCCCGACAAGGTGGGCATCATCATTGCCGGCATCGGCGAGAAGCGCACGCTGGGTTATGCGCAATACGGCGCGGCCGGCAGTTTGACGATTTTCATCCGCGCCATGCTGTGCAACTGGATGGTGTCCACCGGCGTGGTGGGCGCGATGATTTCAACCACCGTGAGCGGCAAGGTGATTGCGATGTGGATGCCGATCATGGTGTTTTTTGCCATGACCATTGAGCACTCCATCGTCAACATGTTCTTGTTTCCGTCGGCCATGATCATGGGCGGCAAGTTTTCGATCATGGATTGCCTGATCTGGAACGAGATTCCCGTGGTGCAGGGCAACCTGGTGGGCGGCCTGGCCTTCACCGGCCTGACCTTGTACGCCACCCACGTCAAGACCGCGCCCAAGCGCAACCTTCGCGCGTCGTCGTCCGTCTGAACGAGTCGAGAACAAGACGAGATCCCGACGAGCGCCAAACGCGCTCCAGACGATAGCGGGTTGAGTTTCAGACAAAATCGAGTCACGCCTGCGTCATGCCTGACTCAGGTAGTGCGCCATGCTTGTGAGCTTGTCGTCGCGACACCATCGAGATGAACCTGGTGACTGCTTTGAAGATTTCGGTTGGGCAGCACAGCGACCGAGGCCGCAAGGAAATCAACCAGGATTTCCATGGCGTCTGCCTGCCCAATGAACCTCAGCTCACGGCCAAGGGCGTGGCCGTGGCGCTGGCCGATGGCATCAGCAGCAGTGCGGTCAGCCAGGAGGCCAGTGAGTCGGCGGTCAAGAGTTTTCTTGAAGACTACTGCTGCACCTCCGACGCCTGGAGCGTGAAGCGCTCCGCGCAGCGCGTCTTGAGTGCCACCAACTCGTGGCTTCACGCCCAGAATCAGAAATCGCAGTTCCGCTTTGACAAAGATCGGGGCTATGTTTGCACGCTCAGCTTGATGGTTATCAAATCAGCCACCGCCCATATCTTTCACGTGGGCGACACGCGGATTTATGGCATGCAGGGCAGGGCGCTGGAGCAGCTCACCGAGGATCACCGGGTTTGGGCCTCGGCCGACAAAAGCTACCTCAGCCGGGCGCTGGGCACCCATGCCCAGCTCGAAATCGACTGCCAGTGCTTGCCGGTCGAGCGCGGCGATGTCTTCGTGCTGGCGTCCGATGGTGTGTATGAACATGTCGACGCGAGCGTCGTCGCCGACATGATCCGTGCCCATGAAACCGAGCTCGACCATGCCGCCCGTGCCATCGTTGACGAGGCGCTGCGGCGTGGCAGCGCCGACAACCTCACGATCCAGATCGTGCGTATCGACGCGCCGCCCAGCCTGGACGCCAGCGAGCTGCAACAGCAGCGCAGCCAGTTGCGCTTGCCGCCTATTTTGGACGCGCGCATGGACTTCGACGGCTACACCATCCTGCGTGAGTTGCGCGGCAACCCGCGGAGCCACGTCTACCTGGCGGTGGACCGTGACAGCGGGCAACGTGTCGTCATCAAGACGCCGTCAATTGACTTGCAAGGTGACGCCGCCTAGCTCGACCGATTCATGATGGACGAGTGGGTGGCGCGCCGAGTCAACAGCGCGCACGTGCTGAAACCCTGCACGCCCACCCGCCAGCGCAACTACCTGTACGTGGCGATGGAGTTCATCGAGGGCCAGACGCTGACCCAGTGGATGATTGACCACCCCAAGCCCGAACTGGAGGCCGTGCGCGGCATCGTCGAGCAGATCGCCCGGGGCTTGCAGGCGTTTCACCGCATGGAGATGCTGCACCAGGATTGGCGGCCAGAGAACGTGATGATCGACCCCTTGGGCACCGTCAAGATCATCGACTTTGGCTCAACGCGAGTGGCCGGTTTGTTGGAGGGCGCGGTGGCTGCGGGGCCCGGCGACATCCTGTGCACAGTGCAGTACACGGCACCCGAATACTTTGTGGGTGAAGTGGGCAGTGAACAGTCAGACCTGTTCTCGCTGGGCGTCATCACCTACCAGATGTTGACCGGGCGCCTGCCCTACGGTACCCAGGTGGCGGGCATCCGAACCAAGGCCGCGCAAAACAAGCGGGTGTACGCCACGGCCCTGGACGAGCACCGCGCCATTCCGGCCTGGATGGACGGCGTGTTGATGAAAGCCGTGCACCCCAACCCGCACAAGCGCCATGAGGCCCTGTCGGAGTTTGTGCACGACTTGCGCCACCCCAATCTGGCGTTCTTGAACCCGACACGGCCCGCCTTGGCCGAGCGTTACCCGCTGTTGTTCTGGAAAGGCCTGGCTTCGGCGCTGGGCGATTTGGTGCTGCTGCTGCTGGGCGTGATCCGGTCCATCAAGTGAGCCGGCTTTGGCCTGGGCCTGGGCCTGAGCAGCGCAGCCGAACCCTGGAAACCTAGCGTCTGGTCGACGCGACAAACTGGTCGCACACGGCTTGCGTTACCTGGGCCGTGGTGGCCTGGCCGCCCAGGTCGCGTGTGTGCAGCGCCGGGTTGGCGGTGACCCGCTCAATGGCTGTCATCAGGCGCTGGGCGGCGGCGGGCTCGCCCAGGTGCTCCAGCATCATCACCACCGACCAGAAGGTGCCCACCGGGTTGGCCAGCCCTTGGCCCATGATGTCGAAGGCCGAGCCGTGAATGGGCTCGAACATGCTGGGATAGCGGCGCTCGGGGTCGATGTTGCCGGTGGGCGCGATACCCAGGCTGCCCGCCAGCGCGGCGGCCAGATCACTCAGGATGTCGGCATGCAAGTTGGTGGCCACAAGGGTGTCCAGCGTGGCCGGCCGGTTGACCATGCGCGCGGTGGCGGCGTCCACCAACTCCTTGTCCCAGCGCACGTCGGGGTACTCTTGGGCGATCTGCACGGCGATCTCGTCCCACATCACCATGGCATGGCGCTGGGCGTTGCTCTTGGTCACCACGGTCAGCAACTTTCGGGGCCGTGACTGGGCCAGTTTGAAGGCGAACCGCATGATGCGTTCAACGCCCGCGCGGGTCATGATGGACACGTCGGTGGCGGCCTCGATGGGGTGGCCCTGGTGCACGCGGCCGCCCACGCCTGAGTATTCGCCCTCGGAGTTTTCACGCACGATGACCCAGTCCAGGTCGTTGGGGCCGCAGCGCTTGAGCGGGCCGTCGATGCCGGGCAGGATGCGCGTGGGGCGCACGTTGGCGTACTGGTCAAAGCCTTGGCAGATCTTCAGGCGCAGGCCCCACAGCGTGACGTGGTCGGGAATGTGCGGGTCGCCGGCCGAGCCAAACAGGATGGCGTCTTTGTGGCGCAGCGCGTCCAGGCCGTCGGCGGGCATCATTTCGCCGTGCGCGCGGTACCAGTCGCCACCCCAGCCAAAGTTCTCGAACTCACACCTGAAACGGTTGCTGGCGGCGGCCAGGGCTTGCAGCACGTGCTGGCCGGCCGGCACCACCTCTTTGCCGATGCCGTCTCCGGGGATGGTGGCGATCTTGTAGGTTTTCATGGTGGGTTTGTGGGCAGTGAAGGGCGGTGAGATGGGCGCACTGTAGGCCGATCTGGGCTTTTTTCGGCGTTGGCCAGTGCCGGCAGCTTGAGCCGCGCCGCGCGTGCGTTGGCATCACCACGCCCGCCGTGAGCAAGCGCCTGGCGCTGATGGAGCAACGCCTGGGCGTGCTGCTGGTGAACCGCCGCACCCGGCGCATGAGCCTCACGCCCGAGGGTGAGCTCTACCTGGTGCACGCGCGCCGCATCCTGGGTGATATTCAGGCCATGGAGTCGCTGCCGGGTGCGGGCAAGGGCACGCCCACGGGCCTGCTGCGGGTGAATGCCACGCTGGGTTTTGGGCGCAGCTTTGTAGTCATGTCGTTGACTGAAAAATCGGCCAGCTTTCAACGGCACGACCGGCTCTTGCAGGATCAGGAACTGAGCGACGACGAACGCCTGGTGCGCGACGCCGCCCAGGCCCGTTGCCAAGAGCCTGCGGCGTGATCCGCCATTGGGTCGACCTGGCAGTGGTGAGCACCGACGAGGGCACGCACGACGTGCCTGCGCTGACCCTGGGCCGGGCGATCACCGGCATCGCGGCGTTTAACTGAGGCGGCCAACGCAGGCCACCTTGGCCGCCCGCAGCACCGGATGCCGCTACTTGCGGGTGTTGTCCAGCGACGGCGGTGGCGTGTAGCCCAGCTCGCGCGCCCGGGCTTCAAACTCCGAGGCCAGTTGCGGCTGCTCCACGCGCCGGTAATGCAGCGCCAGGTCGTAGCTGGCAATGCCGTTGCCCAGCGCGGCGGCGTACTGCATCCAGCCCTCGTAGCGGCCGGGGTTGCTGGTGGATTTGCCGTAGCTGATGAGTGGTGCGCTGTAATAACGCCCAAGGCGAGCGGCCGCATCTTTGTCGCCCCGGCCAGCCTTGGCGATGTCGGGCTGGACTTCAGGCGGCAGCTCAGGCTGGGCCTGGAAGGCGCTGCGGTACAGCCGCACGTTGTTGCGGCGCAAGATCAGCGCGGCCTCGGTGGCGCCGTCGTGGGCCACTGTCGCGCTGCCCAACAATGGGCTCTCGGGGTAATTCTTGAGGTACTCGCCGGCCAGCTTGGCCACGTCGGCGGGCCACACCTGGGCCTCGATGCGGGCCCAGGCGCTGGCTTCATCGTCTTGCCTGGGTGGGGGCGGTGCGGCGCTGGCCATGCGCGGCGCCAGGCGGCGGCGAATCTGTGTGTTCTCGGCGATGAACGGGAACTGGGCAAACTGCCGCAGCAGCGCCACCGGGTGGTTGAGCATGGTTTGCTGGGTGTCCGCCTTGACCAGGCGAAACAGGTCCGAGAAAGAGATCTCGCCCGACGCGGTATTGAGCAACTTCACCAACGAGGCCGTGTAAAAGGTGTTGCGGGTGTCGTCGTTGGGGGCAATGGCAGGTTTGCCCGCGCCGGTGGCAAAAGCGATCAGGCAGCCCGGCGGCGCTTCAACCTGGTTGAGCCCCTCGCCCTCGGCCACCGAGCGCAAGGAGGTGCGGCAGGCATCTACCACGGCCATGGTCAGGCCCTGAGGGCGGTGTGGCAAATGGCCAATCACGTCAGTGATCAGGACCATGCTGCTTTTGCTCAGCACGTCGGCGCGCGATTTGGGGCTGACGTTGGCCGGGACGAGCAGGTTCTCGGCATCGACCTGGGCACCATGGCCCGAGAAGTAAAAAAACACCGTGGCGTCGGCCGGCGCTGCTTGCAAAGTGGCCACAAAGCGCGTCAACACGGCGCGCGCCGTGGGCAGGTCAAGATCCAGGCCCTCGGTGACCTTGAAGCCGCGCTGCTCAAGGGCTGCGCGCAGGTCATGCACGTTTTTGTGGATGGGTGGCAGGTCTTCGCCGTCCGGGTAAGCGCGGTTGCCCAGCAGCAAGGCCAGGCGAGGCGGCTCCGCGCCGTCGGGCGCGTTGGCGGCGGCCGCCAAGCCGGGCAGGCCGAGCAAACCACTGCTGGCCAGCGTGGCCCAGCCCAACACGGTTCTGCGGGCGGGGTGGTGCGGGGCGGGGTGGAGGCGGGCAGGGTGGGCGGGCAACTTGGGCATGGGATGGGGTGCAAAGGCGATTACGGGGGGTTGGCGGCGCAGGCCAATGATGCCCCCGCCAACGTGCAGTTGACGGGCGGGCGCACGCCCTCGGTGCTGGTGGTGGCGGGCCGGCCCGGGCCGACCTCGGCGATCACACCCGAGCGCAGGCGCGTGGCCACGTTTTCAGTGCGGATGGCTTCTTCAAATCGCTCCTTGCGCGCACTTTCAGACACCGAGACGGTGGATGAAATCGAGCCCGAGATCTGGGGCGTGGCCGCTGACACGCCGTTATAGAACACGGGCAACTCGCCCTGCTGCCCTGCGCCGTCATAGAAAAATCCGTAGGTGCCTGCCACCGCCTGGCCGGTCAGGATGAGCGCCGTGGCCCCCTTGGCGCCGCCCTTTGGCAACACCGTGAGGTAGCCCGAATCCACCGGGAAATCAGTGCGCGCGCCAAACGCCTTGCTGCCCACGTTGATGTTGATGGCGTTGCCCGTTTGGCCAAACGAGCCCGGCAGCAAGAAGGCTTGATCGCTGAGCTCGAGCGTGAGCCCGGGCACCGAGTTGATGATGCCCATCAGGTTGTCAAAGGGCAGGCGGGCCACGATCTGGACTTGGCCGGGGGTTGACAACGAGTCAGCGCGGATGCCCACCACGTCGGCTTCGATGCCGGCCCCGCCAATGCGCACCGTGCTGCCGGCAATGCGCACCTGGCTTTGCAGTGACACCTCAGCCGAACCGGAACCGGAAGCCGTGGGCCTGGACGACCACGGCGAGCCTGGCGTGCCGCTGATCACCGACAGCCCGCCCAAAAAGCGGTTGGCGTCGGCCCACAGCTGCACGGACCCATTGTTGGCCGCCAGCACCGACAGGCTGGCGCCCTCGGCCACGTTGATGCTGCTGCCGGTGGCCTGCGAGATGACGTCGGTGCTGAAGGCGATCTGTTTGCTCGCGGGGCTGAGCTTGCCGGCCATGCCGGGGCCCAGCGGCGCCACGGTGGCGGGTGCCGCCGAGGCCAGCACCAGCGTGCCGCCCGAGACTTGGGTGGCGCCACTGAGCACGATCGTGCCCGCGTCAATGCGGCTGTTGGCCGACGTGGTGAGCGCGCCCAGCATCAGGTTGCGTGGCGTGGTGCCATCCAGGCCTGCCGACAAGTTGAGCGCGCCGCGCGCGTTGATCGACAAAGCGCCGCTGCCCCATTGGTTGCCCGGATGGATGGCGTCAATCTGCTGCCCGGTCAAGGTGACGGCGGCGTTGCCCAGCACGGCCACCGCGCCTTTCAGGTTCATGGCTTCGGTGGTGCTGAGGTTGCCGCCCAGCGATACCGCACCGTCGGCGTTGATCGAGCGCGGCGCCTCATTGCCGGCGAGCGTGAGCCGGGCGAGGGTCTTGACGAGCACGTCGCTGGTTTGCGACAACTGGTTGTTGCCCAGCGTGCCGAGTTCACCACTGGCGACGCGGGTTTGGCCGGTGTAGGTTTTGGCGCCACCTTGCAAGCTGAGCAGGCCGCTGCCCGCTTGCTCCAGCACGCCACTGCCCGACACGGGCACCGCCAGCACCACGGTATCAGCGCGCAAAAATTGCAGCGTGCCATCCACCACAACACCACTGGTGCTCAGGGCCAGGGCGCCCGCGCTGGCCTCGCCGCCCAAGGCCAGGGTGCCGCTCTCAATGCGGGTTATGCCGGTGTAGGTGTTGAGGCCGGTAAGGGCAAACGTGCCACTGCCTTGTTTGGTGAGCCCACCACCCAGGCCGCTCAACACGCCCGAGAAGGTGCTGGGCCCGCCACTGCCCGTGGCCAGCGTGGCGCCGCCCAGGCCCACCACGCCGGCGCCGGCCAAGGTGCCAAAGCGCTCGTTGCGAGCCAGCGTGAGGCCCGCGTCGGCGGCCACCGTCACGTCGGGTGCCCCCGTGAGGCGGCCGGTTGCGCCTGGCCCCAGGGCCAAGGTGCCGCCGTTGACGCTGATGCTGCCCGCGCCCGACGAGCCATTGATGGCGCCGCCCCCATTGGACGAGAGCGTGCCCGCGCCCAGGTCGGCGTTGGCGCTGCCGCCGTTGATGGCGTAGCTGGCCGCTGTCAAGGTGCCGCTGCCGTTGAGCGTGCCTTGCAGCACCAGGCTGCCCACCGTGTCGCTGCCGCTGAGGCTTAGGGTGGCGCCGGGATTCACCTGCACCGCCGCCGTGTTGATCAGTTGGTCGGCACGGCCCAGCGTGAGTGTGCCGCCGGTGACCGTGACGCTGGCCGCGCCCGAGCCGCCTTGAACCGTGCTGGATCCCGTGGACCTGAGCGTGCCCGCGCCCAGCGCCGCCAGCGCCGACCCGCCCGACAGCGCGTAGGTGTTGGCCGTCAGCGTGCTGTTGGCGGTGACCCCGCCGACCCCATCGTTGACCAGGCTGCCCGACAGATTGAGCGTGGCGACCGTGTTGTCGCCACGCAGGGCCAGCGTGCTGCCCGCATCCACCGTGACGCTGGCCTGGGTGGACAGCAAACCGGCGCCGCCCACGGTGAGCGTGCCGGCGTTGACGTTGACGATGTTGGCGCCAACCCTGCCCAACACGGTGCTGGCGCCGGTGCTGCTGAGCGTGCTGCCGGGCGTGTTGCCGGTGGTGGCGTCGCCCAGGTTGGCGTTGACCGTGCCGCCGTTGAGGCGGTAGGTGGCGGCGGTGAGTTGGCTGTTGTGGGCTGGCGTGCCTGGCGTGCCTGGCGTGCCAGTTGGCAGGCCCGCCAGCGTGCCGGCCAGCGTGAGCGCGGCCACCGTCTCGTCGCCGGCCAGGCTGAGCGTGGCGCCACTGGCCACCGTCACCGAGCCCGTGTCGGCCAGGCGTTCAGCGGCGCTCAGCGCCAGCGTGCCTTGCATCACCGAGGTGGTGCCGGTGTAGGTGTTGGCCGCCGTCAAGGTGACGGTGCCCACTGTTGCTTTGTTCAAGCCGGCGCTGCCGCCCAACACCGCGCTGACCGTGCCACTTTGAAGCTCAAAGGCTGCGGCGCTGGTCAGCACGCCGGCGGTGCCAGTGATCACGCCGCTTTGCAGCAGCACCGACGCGACGCTGTTGTTGTGGGTGCCAAGATCCAGCGTGCCGCCATTGACCACCACCGCGCTGCCGCCGGGCAGGGCGTTGTCAGCGGCCAGCAAAAGCGTGCCGGCGCTCACGGTGGTGGCGCCCCCGTAGGTGTTGGCGCCGCTCAGCGTGACGGTGCCGGTGGTGGTTTTGGTGAGCCCTACCGTGGCGCCACCGGCCAGCACCGCACTGACGCTGCCCGACTGAACCGCGTAGCTGCTGCCGGTGAGCGTGCTGCCGGTGATGCTGCCGTTGATCAGGCTGATGGCGCCCACGGTTTCGCCAGCGTTCAGCGTGAGCGTGCCCCCGCCCGACACCGTGACCGCGCCCGTGTCGGACAAGGCCAAGCCGCCCGCCAGCACCAGCGTGCCTGCGCTCACCGTGGTGCCCCCGCCGTAGGTGTTGGCGCCGCTCAGCGTGACGCTGCCGGTGGTGGTTTTGCTGAGCGCGACCGTTGAGCTGCCGGCCAGCGCGGCGCTGATGCTGCCTGATTCAACCGCGTAACTGCTCGCGGTGAGCGTGCCGCCGGTGATGCTGCCGTTGATCAGGCCCACAGTGCCCACGGTTTCGCTAGCGTTCAGCGTGAGCGTGCTGCCACCCGCAACGGTGACCGCACCGGTGTTGGACAAGGCTGAGCCACCAGCCAGCACCAGTGTGCCCGCGCTCAGTGTGGTGCCCCCGCCAAAGGTATTGGCGCCGCTCAGCGTGACGCTGCCGGTGGTGGTTTTGCTGAGCGCCACCGTGTTGCCACCCGCCAGCGCGGCGCTGATGGTGCCCGATTCCACCGCGTAGCTGCTGCCGGTGAGGGTGGCGCCGCTGATGCTGCCGCTGCGCAGGCCCACAGTGCCCACCGTCTCGTTGGCCAGCAAGTTCAGGGTGCCGCCCGTCACGGCGACCGCGCCGGTGTCGGACAAAGCCGAGCCACCCGACAGCGTGAGCGTGCCCGCGCTCACGGTGGTGCCGCCGCCGTAGCTGTTGGCGCCGCTCAGCGTGACGACCCCAGTGGTGGTTTTGCCGAGCGCCACCGTGTTGCCACCGGCCAGCCCGGCGCTGATGCTGCCTGCCTCAACCGCGTAGCTGCTGCCGGTGAGGTTGATGCCAGCGCCGCCCGTGATATTGCCGTTTCGCAGGGTGACGGCGCCCACGGTTTCGCTGCTGGCCAAGGCCAGCGTGCTAGCGCCGGCCACCGTGACCGCACCCGTGTTCAACAAGGCCTGGCCGCCCGACAGCGTGAGCGTGCCCCCGCTCACCGTGGTGCCGCCGCCAAAGGTATTGGCGCCGCTCAGCGTGATATTGCCCGTGCCGAGCTTGGCCAAGGACCCCACAGGGCCGCTGATGACGCCGGCGTAGGTGCCATCGGTGGATTGCTCAAACACGACGGCCGCGTTGTTGACGATGGCGCCTGCCAAGCTGTTGGTGGTGCCGGTGAGCGTGCCCGCGCTCACCGTGCTGCCCCCGCCATAGCTGTTGGTGCCGCTCAACGTGACATTGCCCGCGCCCAGCTTGGCCAGCGAGCCGCTACCGCTGATCGTCCCGGCATAGGTGCCGTCTGCGGATTGGTCAAACACCAGGGCTGCGTTGTTGTTGATGGCACCCTGCAAACTGGTGGTGGTGCCGGTGAGCGTGCCCGCGCTCACCGTGCTGCCCCCGCCGTAGCTGTTGGCGCCGCTCAACGTGGCATTGCCCGCGCCCAGCTTGCTCAGCGAGCCGATACCGCTGATCGCCCCGGCATAGCTGCCGTTGGTGGCTTGGTCAAACACCAGGGCCGCGTTGTTGGTGATGGCACCTTGCAAGCTGGTGGTGGTGCCGGTGAGCGTGCCCGCGCTCACGGTGGTGCCCCCGCCGTAGCTGTTGGCACCGCTCAGCGTGACGACCCCAGTGGTGGATTTGATGAGCGCCACCGTGTTGCCGCCCGCCAACGCCGCACTGACGGTGCCCGAGTCCAGTGCGTAGCCGCTGCCCGTGAGCACGATGCCAGCGCCTGCGGTGATGCTGCCGCTGCTCAGGCCCACAGTGCCCACCGTCTCGTTGGTCAACAGGGCCAGCGTGCCCCCGGCCACGGTGACTGCACCGGTGTCGGACAAGGCCAGGCCGCCCGACAGCGTGAGCGTGCCCGCGCTCACCGTGGTGCCCCCGCCGTAGCTGTTGGCGCCGCTCAGCGTGACCTTGCCCGTGCCCAGCTTGGTCAGCGAGCCACTACCGCTGATCGCCCCGGCGTAGCTGCCGTCCGTGGCTTGGTCAAACACCAGGGCCGCGTTGTTGGCGATCGCGCCTGCCAAGCTGGTGGTGGTGCCGGTGAGCGTGCCAGCAGTCACCGTGGTGCCCCCGCCGTAGGAGTTGGCGCCACTCAGCGTGACGCTGCCGGTGGTGGATTTGACAAGCGCCACCGTGCCGCCACCCGCCAGCGCAGCGCTGACGGTGCCCGATTCCACTGCGTAGCTGCTGCCGGTGAGCGTGCCGCCAGTGATGCTGCCGTTGATCAATGTGACGGCGCCAGCCGTCTCGTTGGTCAGCAGGGACAAGGTGCCCCCGCCCGCAACGGTCACGGCACCGGTGTCGGCCAGCGCCAAGCCGCCCGACAAGCTGAGCGTGCCCGCGCTCACTGTCGTGCCCCCGCCGTAGCTGTTGGCGCCGCTCAGCGTGACGTTGCCCGCGCCCCGCTTGGCCAGCGAGCCACTGCCGCTCATGGCCCCGGCGTAGCTGCCGTTGGTGGTTTGGTCAAACACGACGGCCGCGTTGTTGGTAATAGTGCCTGCCAAGCTGGTGGTGGTGCCGGTGAGCGTGCCCGCGCTCACCGTGGTGCCCCCGCCGTAGGTGTTGGCGCCGCTCAGCGTGAGATTGCCCGCGCCCAGCTTGGCCACTGAACCGAGCGTGCCGCTGATCGAACCGGCGTAGGTGCTGTCCGTGGCTTGGTCAAACACCAGGGCCGCGTTGCTGCTGATGGCGCCCGGCAAGCTGGAGGTGGTGCCGGTGAGCGTGCCGGCAATCACCGTGGTGCCCCCGCCGTAGGTATTGACGCCGCTCAACGTGACATTGCCGGCGGTGGTCTTGACGAGCGCCACCGTGTTGCCACCCGCCAGCGCGGCGCTGATGCTGCCCGATTCCACTGTGTAGCCGCTGCCCGTGAGCGTGATGCCAGCGCCAGCGGTGATGCTGCCGCTGGTCAGGCCCACAGTGCCCACCGTCTCGTTGGTCAGCAGGGTCAGCGTGCCCCCGGCCACGGTGAGCGCGCCGGTGTCGGACAAGGCCAGGCCGCCCGACAAGGTGAGCGTGCCCGCGCTCACGGTGGTGCCCCCGCCGTAGGTATTGGCCCCGCTCAGCGTGACGTTGCCCGTGCCCAGCTTGGCTAGCGAGCCACTGCCGCTGATCGCCCCGGCATAGCTGCCGTTGGTGGCTTGGTCAAACACCAGGGCCGCGTTGTTGCTGATCGCACCTGCCAAGCTGGC
>JAYWDK010000288.1:0-4284 GCA_043779845.1 Betaproteobacteria bacterium
CCTTGAACCCTTTGGGCTGCTGGACGCCGCCGTTCCCGGGCGCCGCCACGCTGGACCTGGCAGCGCCGGACGACCACGATGTGCGCACCGGCGGGCGGATCGATGCTGAATACCAGCTTGGCGGCCACACCGTTCGGGCGGGTTGGGACAGCCAGAACTTCAAGAGTTTTGCCGCTGGCAACTCTGCGTTCTCGGGCGGCATCTACTACCGCTACTTCGACACTGCCGACGGTTCGATCAACGGGGTCGCCAACGCCGCGCCGGTGGGCAGCCGCTACGTACGCTCGCGCATCAGCCAAACCACATCCGGTGCTTACCGCGTGCACAACGGGGCCATGTATTTGGAAGACGCCTGGCAGGCAACACCACAACTTTTGCTGCACGGCGGCGTGAGGCTCGAGTCGTTCAACAACCTCACCGGTGACGATCAAAGCTTTGCGCGCGCCAATAAACTGCTGGCGCCGCGCACCGGCTTGGTCTGGAATGTGCTGCCTGACCAGTCACTGAAAATCTTTGGCAGTGCCGGGCGCTACTTCATCCCGGTGGCGGCCAACACCAATATCCGCTTCACCCGCGGCGATATCCTGGAGACACGCTTTTACCGCTTCACCGGGGTCGACCCGAAGACCGGCGCACCCTTGGGTCTGAGCGCCGAGATCGGTGATCCCCAGGTGCTCAAAAACGGCGGCCTGCCCACCCCGGGCACGCTGGCTGATACCCGTTTGCAGCCGATGAACCAGGATGAGTTCATCCTCGGCTTCGAACGCGCCGCGTCCAAGCACTGGACATTTGGTGCCAAAGCGGTGTACCGGCGCGTCAACGACGGCATGGATGACTACTGCGGCCACCAGCCCATCACTCAGTGGGTGCAGTCCCAGGGCTACACGTCCTTTGATCCCGCAAGCCTGGCACCCTGCGTACTGCTCAACCCGGGGCGTGATCTGCACCTGAACATGGACCTGCGCAACGATGGTGTGCTGCGCCCGATGGTTATCCCCGCTGCCGTGCTCGATCTGCCCGCCTACCTGCGCAGCTACAAGGCGCTGGAGCTGACAGTGGCGCATCCGTTTGACGGGCGCTGGGGCATGAGTGCGTCTTACGTGTGGTCGCGCAGCGAGGGCACGTCAGAAGGCTATGTGCAGTCCGACCTGGGCCAGGACGATGCCGGTATTACTCAGGACTTTGACTTTGCATCCTTCACCAAGGGCGCCCGCGGCCTGTTGCCCAATGACCGTCGGCACACGTTCAAACTGTATGGCTCGGTTGCACTGACGGCCGAATGGCGCGTCAGCGCCAACGCCCTTGTGCAATCCGGGCGGCCCACCAGTTGCCTTGGCTTTGTGCCTCCTGGCGTGCCGGACTATCAGGAATCCAGCCAGTACCCCTCGGCCTCGTCCTACTACTGCCTGCAGAGCACCAGCCAGGGCGCCGTCATCACCCAGCGCGGTACAGCCGGCGCACTGCCATGGACCAGGCAATTGGACCTGGGCTTGCGCCACACGCCCAGTTGGGCGGCGGGCCGCTTGACCCTGCAGGTCGATGTGGCCAATGTTTTCAACCGCCAGTCCGCCACCGCCTGGAACCAGCAACAAGACTACAGCCGCGATACCAGCAAGGCGGCACCCTACCGCCTCAATTTCAACTATCAGGCACCAACCAGCACAGCCGCACCCCGGTCGGTGCACCTGACGGCTCGGTGGGTGCACTGATGCACGCCGGCAGCACCAACACGCGGCAGGGCGCCGCACGGCACCGCACCTTGACCGCCGCAAGCCCGCAAATGAGGCCCTGAGGGACCGGCGACTCGCGGCATCCAATCAGCAGCGGCAATCGGCCGCTGTTGATTCCATCTGCCGTGACCCCACCATCTCGCCTTCACTTCGCCCGCCCGGCCGCCAGGGCCAAAGGCTTCACCTTGATGGAGCTGCTGGTCGTGATGGTGATCATCGGCCTGCTTGCCGGCTACGTCGCGCCCAGGTTGTTCGGTCAGATCGGCAAGTCACAGGTGAAAGTAGCGCGGGCCCAGATCGATGCGCTGCAAAAGGCGCTGGACCAGTACCGCATCGACGTGGGCCGTTACCCAGACACCATCCAGGGGCTGGCGGCACTACTACATCCACCGGCCGGCGAGGGCCGTTGGAGCGGCCCCTACCTCAGCAAAACCGCGCCGCCCGACCCGTGGGGCCGTGCTTACGCCTACCGGTCACCCAGCGAGTACGGTGACTACGATCTGGCGTGCTGGGGCCGTGATGGGCAACCAGGTGGCGAGGGTGAAGATGCCGACATCGTCAGTTGGTGAGGGCCTGCGCGGTGCCTGAGTTCGACGTGCTGGTGCACGACAGTGTCTGCGGCCCGCAGTGGCACCACGTGGTGGCGGCCGATCTGGCTGCGCTGGCCGGCGTGTTGGGTGTCGATCCAGCGCAGGTGCTGGGCGCCAGGCCGGTGGCTGCCAAGGTGGCCGTGTTGCAGGCGCGGGGCTTCCCACTGCGCCTGTTCAGCCAGGAACTTGCCGTGCTGATGGACGCGGGCATCGCATTGTTGGAGGCGCTTCAGACGCTGCACGAAAAAGAGCAGCAGGCCGGCGTGTCGCGCATGCTGCAGGCGCTGATCGCCGCGTTGCGCGATGGCTTGCCCCTGTCTCAGGCGATGGCGCAACACCCGGCGGTGTTTGACAGCGCGCTGCGGGCCGTGGTGGCTGCCAATGAGCGCACCGGCCAACTTGCCAGCGCCTTGCGCCAGCACGCCGCTTGGCTGGGCTGGCTGGCGCAACTGCGCGCCCGTCTGACTGCATCGCTGGCGTATCCGGCGCTGCTGTGCGTGGTCGGCGGGCTGGTGATCGGCTTCCTCCTGGTGTTTGTGTTGCCGCGTTTTGCGGGTGTTCTTGACGGGCTGGGCCAACAGTTGCCATGGGGCACGCGCCAACTGATCAGGCTGAGTGCTGCAGGGTTGGCGCATCCGGTGGCCAGTCTTGCAATGGCCGCCACGCTGGCAACCGGCGCTGGCTTGTTGCTGCGCTGGCACCGGGCGCGCGGCTGGGCCGTGGGCCTGCTGTGGCACCTGCCCTGGTGCGGCGTGCAGTTGCGGGGCATCGCGCTGGCCAGGCTGTACCGCACCCTGGGCATGTTGCTGGCGTCCGGTGTGCCGGTGTTGCAGGCCATCGACATCGCCCAGGGTGTTGTCGCTGAGCCGCTGCGCCGCGCTGTCCGCCGTGCGCGCGCCCATGTGCACCAGGGCCGCAGCCTGTCGGCGGCTTTCGAGGCTGAAGGCCTGGCCACTGCCGTGGCCCGCCGCATGCTGCGGGTGGGCGAGCGCAGCGGATCGGTGGCGGCGATGCTGGACCGTGCTGCCGCCTTTCACGACGAGGAGTTGGAAAGACTCAGCGATTTCGTTACCCGCATCCTCAACCCGGCCCTGATGCTGGTGATGGGCGTGGTCATCGGCGGCATCATCGTGTTGATGTACCTGCCCATCTTCCAGTTGGTGGAGCAGGTGCAATGACGCACCCCGCCGTCATCACCTACGTCGAGTTGCTGGACCCAGCTGAGACGCCATGGCAGCTGGACTTTGCCCGCTGGCCGCAGGACAAAGCACAGCGCTGGCGCGCTGTGCTGGCCGTGTCCGGACTGGGTCGCACGGTGCTGCTGGCCGACCGTGCGTGCGACCACATGCTGCTGCAAAGCGTGGAGTCACAGTTGCGCTGCCAGGTGCGTTGGTTGGCCTGTTTGCCAGAAGCCATTGACCACGCCCTGGGTGCCGGCGCCGCAGACTTTCGCGCACTGGCAGCGGTCGAATCGGCAGCACCAGCGGCAGCCTCCGATGAGGGGCTGGAAGACCTGGGCGACATGCTCGACAACGCCGCCGCCAGCCCGGTGGTGCGCCTGTTGGGCGCCACCTTGCACGACGCTGTGATGGACGGCGCCAGCGACATCCACGTCGAATGTACGCCGCGCGGTGCCGACATCCGGTTCAGGATCGACGGTGTGATGGCCGACGTGCGCAGCCTGGCCGGCCGCGCCAGCGCCGAGCAGTTGGTCTCGCGGCTGAAGGTGATGGCCGAGCTGGACATCGGCGAGCGCAGGCTGCCGCAGGACGGGCGCTTTCGGCTGCGCCTGCGCGGGCGCAGCGCCGACTTCCGCCTGTCCATCATGCCCAGCAGCTTTGGCGAGGACGCGGTGGTGCGCCTGCTCGACCGCGCCCGCACACCCGCTGAAAACGGGCCACCGCGCCTGGAGTCACTGGGCTTTGATGACGCGCAGCGCCAGGCTCTGCGCGAGTTGGCGCGTC
>JAYWDK010000289.1:0-4264 GCA_043779845.1 Betaproteobacteria bacterium
TGAAGGTGATGCTGCTGCCCGGCGCGGTGGCGGTGCTGGTCTGGATGTACAGGGTATTGGCAGCGGTGTCGTGAAACCACTCGCCCGGGCTGTCGAGCAACCACAGCGGGCCGGTGAAGTAGTGAGCACGGTCACAGCCGCCAACGCTGACGGTCAACGTCGGCGATTGGATCCCGTGGGCAAAGACCTCTCGCCGCTGCCCTCGACGGGGTTGGCGCCACTGCTGCGCGAGTTGCTCGCCGAGTACGCCGCCATCGGCATGCCGCCGGCCTACCTGTCCTCGGCCGAGCCCACTTCACCACCCACACCACCCACCCCAACCGATCAAGACCACCCATGAACCAAAAACTCCTGGTCCTGTACGGGCTGAAGTGGAACCCCTTCTCGCCGGAGCTGCCCCTTGAGGCGATCTACGTGCCGCCCAAGCTGGAGAACTTCTGCTGGCGCATCGAGCACGCGCAGATCCGCGAGAGCGGCATCGCCATGACCCACGATAACCCGGGCACCGGCAAGAGCGTGGCGCTGCGGCTGCTGGCCGATCGCCTGGCCCGGCTTGCCGATGTGACCGTGGGCGCCATCAACCACCCGCAGAGCAATCTGGCCGATCTGTACCGCGAGCTCGGCGACATCTTCGCCGCGCCAAGGGCCACGAAGGGGCCCCTCTTGGCCCTGGCCCGCACAACCGCTGGGGCGGCTTCAAGATATTGCGCGAGCGCTGGCTGGCACACCTGGAGAGCACCCGTCGGCGCGCGTGGCTGCTGGTCGACGAGGCCCAGGAGATGAGCCCGGCCGCGCTGTGTGAGCGGCGCCTGCTGGCCAGTGCGCGCTTCGACTCGCAGCCGCTGCTGTGCGTGGTGCTCGCCGGGGACGCTCGGCTGATCGACAAGCTGCGCCGCGAGGAGTTGATCCCGCTGGGTAGCCGCATCCGCACCCGGCTGGCCACCGAGCACGCCAGCCGTGAAGAGATCACCCTGGGCCTGAACCATCTGTTGGCCGGCGCGGGCAATGCCAGCCTGATGACGCCGCAGCTGCGACATACGCTGTGCGACCACGCCGCCGGCAACTGTCGCATCCTCCACGACGATGGCCGCCAAACTTCTGGCCGCCGCCGCGCAGCACGAACTCCCGCAGCTCGACGAGAAGCTCTATCTCGAAGTCTTCGCGCTGCCCGAGGCGCCTGCGCCCCGACGGGCTGCGGCGCGTCGTTGATCTCCTCGAAGCGCATCGCCATGCCCGCCGACCACCACGGTCCCGCCACCGCCGACATCCCGCTGCCCAGGCTCAGCGACGATGCCGTCGTCCAGAACCACGACTTCATCGCGCACTTCCTCGATCTGTTCACGGCTCGCTACGGAGACCCTATCCATCGCTACTACGACGATGGGCCGACGCACAACATGATCCGCCCCGACCCATCGCCAAGCACCGACGACCCGCTGTTCTGAACCCAGCACCGTCCAACGATGAACGCCGCCAGCTTCAAAACTGGCGGCGCTCTTGTCCATGCCCTCAATGGCCATCGTCGATGTGAACAAAACTGCGTCGCTCAACGAACGAACGGCAATGTTCACCGTTCGTGATGGCCGGCCAACCATCACCAAACTCGATCATCGGTCCATCGAATTGGCTGATCACACTCGCCTGTTTTCAAGACGCTTGACTTGGAGCGAGATCGGCCCCCGACAGCGAGGCAGCTAGGCCGCCCGCCCGATCCCCAGATACTCGATGCCCAAGCTCAGCATCAGCGCCGGCTCATAGAGATTGCGCCCGTCAATCACCACCGGCTGCTTGAGCATCGACTTGATCGCGTCGAAGTCCGGGCTTTTGAATTCTTTCCATTCAGTGATGATCAGCAGGGCATCCGATCCGCCCAGCGCCTCGGTCTGGCTGGTGACAAAGGCCAATCCGGGCACATCCGCAAGAACGCGCATAGCCTCGGGCATGGCCACCGGGTCATAGGCTTTCAACGTGGCGCCCAGCCGCGACAACTCGTTGATCACCACCCGGCTGGGTGCCTCGCGCATGTCGTCGGTATTGGGTTTGAAGGCCAGTCCCCATATTGCAAACTGAAATCCGCTCAGATCTTTGCCGAAGCGGGCCACCACCTTGTCCACCAACACGCGCTTTTGGCGCTTGTTCGCGGTCTCGACGGCAGTCAACACGTTCAGCGCCACGCCGTTGTCGCGGGCGGTATGCACCAGCGCCTGCACGTCCTTTGGGAAGCACGAGCCACCGTATCCGGCGCCGGCATACAAAAAGTGGGTGCCGATGCGTGGGTCACTGCCTATGCCTTTGCGCACCAGTTCGATATCGGCGCCTACCTTCTCAGCCAGCAGGGCCAGCTCGTTCATGAAGCTGATTCGGGTGGCCAGCATCGCGTTGGCGGCGTATTTGGTGAACTCGGCGCTCTTGATATCCATCACCAACAGCCGGTCGTGATTGCGGATGAAGGGCGAGTAGATGGAGCGCATCAACAGAATGGCGCGCTCATCGTCGGCGCCCACGATGATGCGGTCGGGCCGCATGAAGTCATCGACAGCCGCGCCTTCTTTCAAGAACTCGGGGTTCGACACAACCGCAAAGCTGAGTTCAACACCGCGCTGGGCCAACTCGTCAGCCACTGCTGCTCGCACCCGCTCACCGGTGCCCACAGGCACCGTGCTCTTGTCGACGATCACCTTGTAGTCGGTCATGTGCCGGCCCACGTTGCGCGCGGCCGCCAACACGTACTTCAAGTCGGCTGAGCCGTCTTCATCGGGCGGCGTGCCGACGCCGATGAACTGCAGCGTGCCGTGGTTGACAGCGGCGATCACATCGGTGGTGAATTGAAGCCGGCCGGCGCTGCGGTTGCGCTTGACGATCTCCAGCAGGCCTGGCTCATGGATCGGGATGCCGCCTTCGTCAAGGATGGCGATCTTGGCCGCGTCAAGGTCGAGGCAGACCACATGGTTGCCCATCTCCGCAAGACAGGCACCTGTGACCAAGCCGACGTAACCGGTGCCGATGATGGTGATTTTCATGCGCTGTAGTTCGAACCAGGTTGGTTGCTGTTGAATTGAAACGAGCTAAAACTGCTTGCCTGCGAATACGCGCCAGCAACCGACTGCTGTGGCCGGCGATGCAAGTGCCGGGGCGGGTTGCGTGCCACTTGGCCCGCCAAGTCTGGATAGTTTAGAGGGCGTGCTGTCCCGTGAGGCCAGACTCACCGTGTTCGCAAGGTGCGGCCGTTGCGCGCGCGACGGGCGTTTCAGGCCGGTTCCACTGGCCGTGTCTCTGGTCGCTGCCGGCTGGCGCCGATGGCCTGCGGTGCGTCGGCCAAGGCGCCGGCCCAACCTGGTGCGGTCTGTTTCGTGACTGACACCCGCAGGCGTACCAACACCGCCAATCCAAGCCGCGCCAGCAAGGCGGCATAGGGCACGGCCGGCATCATCATCATCGTGGCCCAGGACAACTGGCCCCAGGCCGCCGGCCACGACGGCCTGGCCGGCACCGCCAGGGTTGAGTCGTCAGCAAAGCGGCCACCGGATGTTTGCCCCTTCAGCGCGCCGCTTGTCCAGCGCAGCGTGCAGTGATGCTGCACCGGCACGGCGCCGGCCGGCGTTGCCGCCATCAGTGCCAGCCAAACCAAGACTGCAACGGGGGGATGCGTTGCACGGTGTTGTCATGGTGGTTGTCCGGCCGGTGGTCGGGGCAGGTTTCAACGACACGGGATTTTTGCAGGTGCCTGGGCCAGCGCCCAGCCTGGGTGCCGAATAGGTGGACGACGAGGTGCCGCCGGCGCAAATGATGAACATGAGAATCTGGACGGCGTGATCTACGCGATTCAGGGTGAGCCGGTGCGTGGCATGGCCGGTGGCAGCCAGATCCATGCGCGCATCATCCGCAACGCGGCCTTTGCGCTGCACTTGGCGATGGACAACGCTACCGTTGCGAAGATGCCAGCGGTCCGCTGGTGTGCCATCGGCCATTACCCAGCGTACAGCCCATGCCCAGCGATGCGAGTTGCTTGGCGCCATCGAAAGCGCTTTTGACAGCGAGCGGGTCTCCCAAAAGGCACCAGAGAGAGCGAGCGATTGGCTGCAGCGGGTCTGCTCGGTGGTGGTGGTGACCGTGCGGGCTTCTTTGGTCATGCTGCAATCACATCCTGCTGATGCAGCATGTGCGGCGTAACCGACGGTCAAGAGCCGCGCTTGATCAGCGCTGAACTGCCGGTCTGCGATGATGAGGTTCAACCCCGGAGGCAAACATGGGTACTCCATCCAAG
>JAYWDK010000290.1:0-28156 GCA_043779845.1 Betaproteobacteria bacterium
GATGCGGAAACAACTGACTGGAGAGCCCGTCGCGGGAGAACTGCACAGCGGGTTCGGAGGGAGGGGACGGCGAGCGCCGTTCCCTACCCCTATTCAACAATCTTTGGGTGCGCGGACAAGTAACAATCGCAACCGACGCCGGTACTACTCAAAGTCTTAGAACTTGTTTCACCCAGGACCGCCTAGGTAATAGGGTCAGCGAGACAACGCCACGGGCAGCCCTGGCCGGTTGTCCGTAACTCGAAAAGGACGCGCAAACATCATGTCCAAGACTAATTCATTTCTTCGAGCCGCTGGTGCTGTATTGCTGTATGCGGTTGGCATTTTCGCAATTTCTGACATCGCATTCGCACAGGGCAATCCAGCGGCATTCACGACGGGTTACAGATATGACAATGCGTCAAGATCGGTAGGAATAATCCATCCTGATCCGGATGGTGCTGGCGCTATTAAATTTGCTGCAGTACGCAATACGTACAACTCGCAGGGCATGCTCGCTCGGATAGAAAGTGGTGAACTCAACAATTGGTTGAGCGACGGTGTGTCACCAGATTTATGGACGGAGTTCACAGTTCATCAAACGCTGGACATTACCTATGACAGCGTCGGTCGCAAGTTGAGTGAGAAAACGTCAGCAGGCGGAGTCGCATCCATTCTTACTCAATACAGTTACGACTCTGCGGGACGGCTTGAATGTACGGCGCAGCGGATGAATCCGTCTGCTTTCGCAAGTGTTCCGTCGAGTGCATGCAGTTTGGGTACGCAGGGTGCCCACGGGCCTGATCGAATCGTGAAACAAACGTATGACACGGTTTTCGCGAATCAGGTGAGTAAAGTGCAGAAAGGTGTCGGAACCGTTGATCAAGTCGACTATGTAACCAATACCTACTATCAAAATCGACTTCAAGAAAGTGCAACAGATGCGAATGGCAATAAGTCATACTACACTTATGACGGATTGAGTCGTCTTCAGTATTTGTATTTCCCATCTAAGACAACTGCGGGTCAATATAGTTCGACTGATTATGAAGCATATGGTTATGACGTCAATAGTAATCGAATCCAATTGCGCAAGCGGGACGGGCAGACGGTTACCTATGCGTACGACAACCTCAATCGATTGCGTACCGAAAACTATTCCGCAAGTGCGCAATCAAGCGTCTACTATGGCTATGACCTACGAAATCTTCAGCTATTTGCACGGTTCAATTCTGACGGGGGCGCTGGGCTTACATCAACCTTTGATGGATTTGGTCGGCAACTTGCCGTTACTGCAAACCAAAATGGAATAGCACGAACGCTATCGTACAACTACGACGCTGATGGTAATCGAATCCGGGTGACGCACCCGGACGGTAACTACTTCGTCTATAACTATGATGGATTGAATTGGCTCAATTCTATTGCTGAAAATGGTGGTTCCACTGCGCTGATTTCCCTTGAGTACAACGCCCAGGGGCGTCGATCCGCGTTGGGCAGGGGTTCTTTCTCCCCCGCCAGTGGGGTTACAAGAACCGGATACGGCTACGACGGTATCTCTCGGCTGCAAACCCTGACTCAGGATCTGGCCGGCGCCGCCTACGACGAGACTCGCAGCTTTACCTACAACCCTGCCAGCCAACTCGCCAGCCGCAGCCTCAGCAATGCGGTGTACTCGTTCACCCAGACGTCCAACGTCATTACGGCCTACACCGTCAACGGGCTGAACCAGTACACGCAGCTTACCGCCGGGGCCAGCGTTGCGCCCACGTACGACCCTAACGGGAACATGATGTGGGATGGCTCGACGAGCTATGGCTACGACATCCTGAACCGTCTGATCAGCGCCAGTGGAGCTAAGACCACTGCGCTGAGCTATGACCCCAAGGGGCGGCTGCTGCAGACCTCCGGTCCCAGCGGGACGGTGCAGTACCTGTATGACGGCGATGCCTTGGTGGGCGAGTACAACGGGGCAGGCGTGCTCATCAAGCGCTACGTTCATGGTTCGGGCGTTGACGATCCACTGATCGCCTATGAGGGTTCGGCCGTGGGAGCGGCCAGCCGGCGCTACTACCACACGGATCATCAGGGCTCGGTCATGGCCGCAACCGACAGCGCGGGCAACGCGCTGAAGGTCAACACCTACGATCCCTATGGCGTGCCTGCCAGCGGCAACACCAGCGGCGCCAACCAGACCCGTTTCCAGTACACCGGCCAGATCATGTTGCCCGACCTGGGCATGTACCACTACAAGGCACGCGTTTACAACGCCTCCCTCGGCCGCTTCATGCAGACCGATCCGATTGGGTACAAGGACGACATCGACCTCTATACCTATGTCGGCGACGATCCGATGAATAAGACTGATCCGAGTGGGCGATCGGCTTTTGACGTCGGGTTCCTTGCCTATGATGTGATCAAGTTTGGCTTTGCCGTGTACTCTGGGGCTGGGGCTGGTGTTGGCGCGGCAGCACTAGATGTGGCTATCAGCATGGTCGGCGTGGTCAGTCCAGTTCCCGGAACTGGGCAGGCTATTAAAGAGTTACGTGCGGTCGAGCATGTTGCTGTTGAGGCGATTGCGGTCTCTAATGTCGCAAAGGGAGCGGCCGGCGGCGAGCGAGCAGGCAAATCCTTTACGCATGCGGGGAAGAGTGAAGTCAAGGCGGAGAACGCGTCGACCCATGGCGGTGAGACGACATGTAGCAATTGCGGTCAGTCGACAGTTCCGGCCAAGCAAAGTCAGTCGGGTGTTACGCCGCCGGGCAATGAAACCCATGTCGATCATGTCATTGCGAAGTCCAAAGGCGGCAACGGCTCGCCAGACAACGGGCAGGTTCTGTGCAGGGACTGCAATCTGAAGAAACGCGCCAACTAATGAATGCTGCGGTAAAGGTGAATTTCAGAATTACCCAAGACGATGACGGATATCCTCCGGTTGCGGTCGAGTCTCTCTGGGCCAATCCTCTTGGGGCCCACTTCGAAATCGACAGCATTCCCTTCTTTACACGCGATGCAACTGTTGGCGATCTGGTGCGAGCAGCGCCTGATTCTGATGGTTCACTTTGGTTTTCCGGTATCGAGCATGCATCGCATAACTCATTGATTCGTGTTGTTTTTTTTGATCCGGATTGCACGGAGTCGGTGGCAAAGAAGCTTGAGTCGTTCGGATGCGGTAGTGAGGGGATGAAGAGCTACAAACTGCTGGCCGTTGACGTGCCTGAACGTGTAGATCTGGTCGAAATTCAGAACTTCCTGCGTGTGGAAGCGTCCGCCGGGCGTCTTGATTATGAGGAAGCACTTCTTCGGCATTGAATGCAGGGCTTCCGCTGTCGTGTGACGATGCCTCGCCGCAAATGGGTCCAATGCTATTGGAGCAGAACAGTATTGCTTGAGCAGGCAGTCTCGGCTGGGATTCTCTGAATCCCAGTGGACGAAGAGTCAGATGACGCACGGGATTTATATTGGCGGGGAAGCCCGACCGCTTGGTGACACATCGAAAATGTCACCGGTGCAACTTGAAAGCTCAAAAGTGACAGCATGACGAAGAACCGACAGCAGTTGCTTGATATGGTGGCATTGGTGATGATTCGATGGTTCTGTAGGCCCAATTAGATTAAAAATGGCGGAATTCAAACAGTGGCGCGCTATTTTTGGGCTGTTATCGATGTACGCCGTAGCGGCACGGTCGAGATTTCCTTGTCGTGGAAGGGCTCGCCGCGCGTCGAGCATTTTTCTGGCTCGGGGCTTCACGCTTCTTGAGTTGTTGGTGGTGATGGTGATCATTGGCCTGCTGGCGAGCTATGTCGCTCCGCGCTACTTTGACCAGATTGGCAAGAGCGAAGTCAAGGCTGCTCGGGCCCAACTCGATGCCTTCGACAAAGCCCTGGGCGCCTATCGCTTGGATACAGGCCACTACCCCAGCACGGAGCAAGGCCTCAAGGCCTTGGTTGATCGCCCTTCGGACGAAGGCAAGTGGGCGGGTTCATACCTTTCCAAGGCCTTGCCTGCAGATCCGTGGGGGCGCTCGTACCTCTACCGCAACCCGGGCGACAAGGGTCATGACTTCGACCTGACCTCGATGGGCAGGGACGGGCAGGCTGGTGGTGTCGGCATCGACGCCGACCTGAGCGTCTGGGATTCGGGGCGCTAGCGGCTCGATGTTCATTCGCGGGTTGTGCTGATGCGCGTGCAGTTGAACGTTGTTCAGGGGCGAGGCGTGCCCCAGGCCATTGAGGTTGAGGCGGTCAGCGTCGAGGCCGCACGCCAGCAGGTGTCAGGCCTGGGCTTTGCCGTCTTGTCGGCACGCGTGGTGGGTTTCCAGATGGGTGGCTTGGGCCACTCGCGTGCATCGACAAAGAGCCTGGACGTTCCGGTATTCATCGAACAGTTGCGGGATCTGTTGGTGGCCGGTCTGAGCGTGATCGAAGCGCTTGACGCTTTGCGACGAGGTGCCCGGGGCACTTCGGTCAACGGGATCGAGCAACTCCAGCGTCAACTGCACGAAGGCAAGACACTGTCCGAGGCCTTCGCTGCCAACTCGATGTTCCCTGCGCTACTGGTCGCGCTGGTGCGTGCATCCGAGCTGACCTCCGACCTTCCGCAGACCTTGACCCGGTTTCTTGAGCACGAACAACGTGTTTCCGAGGTTCGTCATCGCCTCATATCAACGTCGATCTACCCCTTGTTGCTGATCGGTGTCGGGGGTCTCGTGCTGCTCTTCCTGCTCTTTTATGTGATGCCGCGTTTCGCGCGGGTGTTCGAAGGCATGACGGGCGAACTACCGTGGTCGGCCCGCGCCATGCTCGTCTGGGCTCAGACATTGCGTGCGCACGGCACCTGGTTGGTGGTTGGATTTGCCGTGGTACTGCTCGCCAGTAGTGGAGTGCTGTTCTTACCCGTCGTTCGTGCCGGGATATTGCGGCGAGTTCTGGCATGGGCGCCGTTGCGCGAGCGCCTGAACACCTACTTCCTGGCCCGTTGGTATCGGGCCACCGGCATGCTCGTGCAAGGCGGCATTCCCTTGCCGCAGGCGCTGCATCTTGCCAACAGCCTGCTGCCATTGGCGTTGCAGGCCAGCGGTCGCGCGGTGGAACAAGGCGTGCGCGAAGGCCTAGCCCCATCGACTGCGCACGCCCGCGCCGGCATGGCCACGGCGGTGGCGGAGCAATTGATGCTGGCCGGGGAGAGAACCGGCGACCTTGGAACGGTGTTGTCACGGATCGCTCAGTTCCATGAGTCCGAGGTCAGCCGAAATCTAGAACGCACCATGCGGGCGTTGGAACCCGTTGTGATGGTCTTGATAGGCCTGGGCGTGGGTGTGGTGGTGGTGCTGATGTACATGCCCATCTTCGAGTTGGCGGCGGCCATTCAATGACCACGCTGCAATCGTTGGCCCGGAAGTCACGGCGTTGGCCGTGGCAGTCCCCGGCGTCCCGCGCAGACGGTGAAGCCATCGCAGTCACCGGCCGATCTCGCCCATTGGCCGCACAAATAGCGCAGCTGCGGGCGCAGGGTTGTGATGACCTGTTGTCGACGCTTCGGAAGGGGGCAGCTGATCCGCAAGCTCTGATCGACGAGTTGGGCGCACTGCTTGCGCTTGGCGTGGTTCGCCTCCAGGACCTCAGAAACTGGGTGCCGGCGTTCGATGTCTTGCCATTCGCTGAAACCGTGCAGCGCCGTTGTGTCTTGCTGACGGACGCCGAAGGCCTGAGGCACGTCGTGGTGACGGATCCTTTCGACACCGACCAGTTCGCTTGGGCCTTGACTCGGTTCGGCGTGAATACGTCCTGCCTTGCCTCCGGCGAGACTTTCGACGCGTGGCTCGCGCAGGCCGAATCGGGCATGACGGCGTTGGGCACGCTTGGCACCCTCAGCGTCGCCGGCGCCGCAGGCAATGCGAGCAACGCTGTCGATCTGGGCGCCGCCGAGTCCCTCACCCTGCGCGAGATTGGCGCCGACGCCAGCCCGGCCATTCGTTTCGTCAACTCGACGCTGTACGACGCCCTCAAGAGCGGGGCGTCCGACATCCATTTGGAGAGCGACCCAACCGGCCTGAACGTGAAGTTCCGCATTGACGGCGTGCTCACGGCGATGCGCCGCATCGACAACATCGAGCTTGCCACGCATGCGATCAGCCGCATCAAAGTCATGGCGCAGCTCGACATCGCCGAGCGCCGCGTCCCGCAGGACGGCTGCTTGCAGACTGGCTACCAGCGCCGCAACATCGACGTCCGCGTCTCGATCATGCCCAGCATTCATGGCGAGGATGCTGTACTTCGTGTCTTGGACCGGGAGCATCTGGCGCAGAGCCTGTCCGGCCTGACCCTGGCCAAGCTCGGTTTTGACGAGCCATCACAGATCGCATTGCGGCACTTGTGCCGCAAGCCCCACGGCATGATGCTGGTCACCGGCCCAACCGGTTCGGGAAAGACCACCACCTTGTACGCGGCCATCGCCGAAACCCACCAGTCCCGCGACAAGATCATCACCATTGAAGACCCGGTGGAATACCAGCTGCCGGGCGTGCTGCAGATTCCAGTCAACGAACGCAAGGGCCTGACGTTCGCGCGAGGCCTGCGATCGATTCTTCGGCACGACCCCGACAAGATCCTCGTTGGCGAAATCCGCGATGCCGAAACCGCTCAGATTGCCGTGCAGTCCGCGCTGACGGGCCATTTAGTGTTCACGACAGTGCATGCCAACACCGTTTTTGATGTGGTTGGCCGCTTCGAGCAGTTCGGCATCGACGCCTATACATTTTCCTCGGCCATCAACGGGGTGCTCGCGCAGCGCTTGCTGCGCCGAGTCTGCCCACATTGCGCGGTGGCGGAAGAACCCGACCGGACACAACACGAATCCGCGCTGGGGGATTTTCTGGCGAGGTACAAGGGCAACCCTGTTTTCCTGGCCGCCAGGGGCTGCGAGCACTGCCGTGGCACCGGCTATGCCGGGCGCTTTGCGTTAGGAGAGTTGCTCACGCTGACACCGGCGCTGAAGTCGCTGGTGGCTAGGCGCGCACCTCAGATGGAGATCCAGACCGCTGCTGCCAGCACGGGCTGGCGCAGCCTGCTGGAGCAGGCGTTTGACGCTGCTGCAGGCGGCATGACGACGCTGGAGGAGGTTGATCGTGTGGCCGTTTGATCGCCCGCTCACGACGGAGTACCTGCGGGTTGGGCGGCACTCGGCAGAGCGGTGGGTGGGGTCGTCCTCGACCCTGTCACGGGTCGATGGCTGCGCGTTGCCCGCAACCATCGGGCTGGATGCTGACGGCTTGATGCCCGTCATTCGGGCCCTGTATCCGACCCAGCCAAAAATGGCGGTGGTGGTTCTTCTCGAATCTGTTTGGCTGCCGCTGCTTCTGGCGGAGGTGGGGACTGCACTTTGGAGCCGTGCGCAGGTCGAGCCGTTTCTGCGGCACCGATTCAACGCGCTTCACGGAGACTCGAATTCATCCCCATCGAGTTGGGCTTTGCGGGTCGACTACCGCCCCGGAGAGCGTTGTGCGCTTGGCTACGGGATGCCACCGCGTTTGAAGCAGTCATTCGTTGACGCGGGCAATGCCGTGGGCATCCAGTGGGCCGGGCTGCTGCCCGCCTTTGCCTGGGGACGCCAGCGTTTGAAGCCCACGCGTCTATGGCATGGGCAATCCGGGTGGTTGGTCTGGCCTGAGCAAGATCGTTTGCTTGTGGCCAGGATCGCCTCCGACAGCGTCGTTGCGCTGAATACTGGCGTGGCGTTCAGCGAAGATGCCGTGCAGATCGAGCGTGCGGTTGAAGTCGAGGGCATTCGCTGCGGTGTCATCACAGCCACCGAACCGGTTATCGCTGCCACTTGGTCGCCAGTGCCGATCTCGGCGACTTCGACGCATCGATTCGGCTGGGCCTTGATCACCGGGCATGCCCCAGCGCTTGCAAATTCCTGGGTGGACTCGTTGCCGGCGAGCGTGCCTCCATGAACCTTGCTGCGTTTGATTTCTTGAGGCCCCCGTCGTCTCCGCGGATCGGCTGGATTTTGCTTGGCGTGGGCGCGGTGGTGCTGGGTGCCGCCGTCTGGCTCGAAACCCAATGGGCCGCCGAACGCGGTGAAGTGTTGCGCTTGCGACAGTTCAATCTGGCCAAGCAGCAGACGCGGCCAAAACCTGCCCCACCTTCTGCGCCCACGTTGGTCGAACGTCACTGGCAGCAAGCCAGACTCGAATTGCGGCGTCCTTGGCTGCCCGTGCTTCGGGCCATCGAGGTGGCAACTACGGATCCGGTGTATCTGCTGTCCCTGACAGTCGAGCCGGTCACCGGACTGGTCAAACTCGATGCCGAGGCGCCCAGTTTTGATGTGGCTTTGTTGTATGTTCAACAACTGAGCGAGGGCGGTGCGCTGGAGCGCGTGATCTTGACATCGCACGCCGAGGCAGTGCCGCAGCGTGCCGACCGGCCAATCGTGAAATTCAGCGTGGCCACCCACTGGAACGTTCGATGATCGAACACGCCTTGTTGGCAAGGCGGAATTTTCGCGTGTGGTTCTGGCGAGCCCAGCAAAGCGTGGGTTGGGCCGGGCTTGGCGGGTTGGCGATGATGATCGCGGCCGTGGTGATCTTTGGCTTGACCTGGCCAACCCGACCCGAGGCGTCGACTGCATCGTCGCCCGCAGAAACACCCGCAAAAGCGCCGATGACGCCGGCGTTGTGGGATGCGTCGGCCATGGTGGTGGCGCTCGCCCCGCCCGCTTTGGTCGACATCGACGACGTGCTGCGGTTGCTGGCCCAGATGGAACAGATTGCCGTCCTCAATGGACTTGGCTGGGTTGCGGCTGAATACCGCATCACGCCGGCTTCGGATACCCAGTCATCGAGCCTGGAAGTGCGCAGCACTTTTAAGGGGCCATATCCAAAACTGCGCAGCATGCTGTCGCAAATACTGCGTGAGGTTCCAGCCACCACCCTGCGGGAGTTGAACCTGAGCCGCAGCAGCAGCGACTTGGCCGATATCGAAGCCAAGGTAGTGATCGCCGTGCTGCTTCAGGAAGAGCCTGTGCTGGCCGTGAGTAAACCGGCTAATTTTCATGCTGAGGCGGCGCCGTGAAGCGGCAGCGCCTGGCGTGGTTGCTGGCGATCATGGGCGCGTTGATCGTCGTGCGGTGGCTCGTACCGAATCTACCGGCTCAGGAAACCACTTCGGAAGCGGTGGTGCGTCCAGCCATGCCGGCATCCGCTGCCGGGTCCACCGAAGCAATTCCCGCCGGCGCGATTCAAACTAGCCCGCCGCTCGTGGTGTCTTCCGAGGCGAAGGCGTTCAACAATGCATCCAACAACGACCACCCTGGCAATGCCTTCGCAGCCAGGCCGCCGCTCGTCATCGCCCACGCCCCCGTCGCCCCGCCATTACCGGTGAATCTTCCGGTCACGGCGCCAGCGCCAGTGCCCGTGACGCCCCCTCCACCACCCCCACCACCCCCACCAGCCCCGCCGTTGAGCGTGATTGGCACTTGGGACGACGGTAATGCGCCTGGCGTGTTTGTTTCCACCCCCAGCGGAATACGTTTGGCGCAAGCGGGCGTGGTGCTGATGCTTGAGTACCGCGTCACTGCGGTGACGCCACAGCAGTTGTTGATCGAACACATGACATCCAAGCGCGAGTACCGGTTTGGCGTGCCTCGCGCCGCTGGGAAATAGCGCAGGTGAATGATGCCGATGAATGGTCCCGATGAACGACGCCTCAAGAATGACTTCCCCTGACCGCGAGTTCCTGCATCTCATGACTTTCCACGGCCGTGGGTTCGGGGGCGCGTGGCTTCGCCGCAGTGGCAAGGTTCTTGCGATGTGCGTCGCTCTTGGCTTGGCGGGATGTGCTGGGTACCAGACGTTCCATGACGGTCAGGCGGCGCTGGCACAAGGCCAGACCGAACTAGGCTTGGTCAAGCTGCATCAAGCCATGGATTTAGAGCCGAACAACACCGAGTACCGACGAACCTTCTTCATCCAACGAGAGGCACTGTTGAACGGTTTGGTGCGCGAGGCAGAGCAGGCAACGGAATTTGGCGACTTCTCCGCCGCGCGCAAGGCCTACGAAAAAGCGGCGCGGCTTGAGCCCGCGAACCACCGCGTTGCCGATGGGTTGGCCCGAACCGACGTGGCTGATCGCCATTGGCGGCTGGTGGACGCCGCTGCCGCATTGGCGCGCGAAGGCAAGCTCGACAGCGCGGTCGCCAAGGCCCAGCAGGTGCTCTCAGAGAATCCAAATTTTCGCCGTGCCACGATGCTGTTGCGGCAACTGATGCGCCAACAGGCAGACGTGTCCGGCAAGGAGTTGGGCATCTACCCGAAGCTAAAGGCCGCGTACCGCGTGCCGGTATCGCTGAGCTTCACCAACGCTTCTTTGTTGCAGGTGTTCGAGGCCCTGAAGCAGGCCTCAGGTCTGAACTACATGCTTGAGCGCGACGTGAGGTCGGACATGCGGGTGACGATCTCGGTGACGAATAAATCGGTCGATGACATCCTGCGGCTGCTACTGGTGACCAACCAGCTCGAGCGGCGGGTGCTCGACGACGATACCTTGTTGATTTATCCAAACACCGCCGCCAAGGCCACGGAATACCGCGAAATGGTGGTGCGCACTTTCTACCTGAACAACGCCGACGCGACCAAGGTGGCCCATATGCTGCGCACCATCGCCAAGGCGCGCGACGTGGTCGTGGATGAAAAACTGAACATGCTGGTCGTGCGGGACTCGGCCGAGGTCATTCGCCTCTCGGAAAAGCTCATCGCAGCGCAGGATCTGCCTGATCCCGAGGTGATGCTCGACCTCGAGGTGCTGGAGGTTAGCGTCAGCCGGCTGCTCGAACTCGGCATCCACTGGCCGGATTCGGTGTCGGCGGGCATCGTGGGCACCGACGGCGTGGCGGGCCAGTTGCGCTTGAACGAGTTGCGAAACAGGGCCTCAAGCATGGTCAAGATCAACATCGGCGACCCCTTGATATCGGCGCAGTTGAGAAGCACAAAAGGGGATGCCAACTTGCTGGCCAATCCACGCGTTCGGGTGAAGAACAAGCAGTTGGCCAAGATATTGATCGGCGAACGTCTGCCGGTCATAACGACCACGACGACGGCCAACGTCGGTGCGTCGAATAGCGTGAGCTATCTCGATGTGGGCCTGAAGCTTGAAATTGAACCCACGATATCGCTTGACGACGAGGTGTCGATGAAAATAGCCCTGGAGGTCTCCAACGTGCTGGGCACGGTCACCACGACCAGCGGCACTCAGGCCTATCGCCTGGGTACTCGAAACACCTCGACCAGCTTGCGGGTGCGAGACGGCGAGACCAACATCTTGGCAGGCTTGATTCAGCGCGACGAGCGGCACTCCAATACGGGTGTGCCAGGCCTGAATGAGATCCCGGTGGTGAGCAAGCTGTTCGGGGCGGCGCAAGACAGTGACACCCGTACGGAGATCGTGCTGCTGATCACGCCGCGCATCGTGCGCAATCTGGAGGTTCCCGGGGTCGGCTTGCAGGAGTTCCTGTCGGGCACCGAAAGCGCAATCGGCGCCCCGCCAATCCAGCTGGGTCAGCCAGGGAGTTTCCCAAGACCTGGCATTGGTGCACAAAATACGCCGGCCATGCCACAACAACCTGGGACAACGGTGGCGCCGGCCTATCCGCCCAGGGAATCCAGCCCAATCCCGAGTGTGGCACCCGTCGTGCCACCGGTGACATCAGTGCCGATGGCGCCACCAGCTTTTACTCCGCCCCCCTTGATTCCGACCACGCCTGGGCAGCAGTGATCCACCGTCGAATTCAACAGAAAGCGAGAGCCTTACCGTTGCGGCGGCCGAAATTGGGCTTCAGCCTGGTGGAACTGCTCGTGGTCATCGCGATCATGGCGCTGTTGGCGAGCATCGGCATGCCCTTGGCCGAACTGTCGCAGCAGCGCGCAAAAGAGGAAGATTTGCGCCGCGCCTTGCGCGACATTCGCGGCGCGCTGGATGCCTACAAGCGCCTAGTCGACGAGGGCCGAATCGAAAGGGCCGCCGACAGCTCCGGATATCCACCATCGCTGGACGTACTGGTGGATGGCGCGAAAGACGCTCGGTCGCCACAAGGGACGCGGTTGTACCTGCTGCGCAGCCTGCCACGCGATCCGTTTGCCCCGGCGGAGATCGTCTCGCCGGCAGACACCTGGGCCCCGCGCAGCTATGCCAGCACCGCCAATGATCCGAAGCCCGGCAAGGACATCTACGACGTGCATTCCAAGGCCGGGGCCCTGGGGCTCAACGGCGTGGCGTACCTGGCTTGGTGAGTTGAACCTCATGCGTACAGAGGCCTTGATTGATAGGTGCATACGACGCGAGCGGTGCCGCGCCATGGGCTTCACGCTGGTCGAACTTCTGGTCGTGATGGCGATCCTGGCGCTGTTGCTGTCGATTGCCGCCCCTCGTTACTTCGATTCGATCGGCAGGGCCAACGAGGCGGTTTTGCGCACCGACTTGCGGATGCTGCGCGAGGCCATCGACAAACACCGGGCAGACACGGGGCGGTGGCCTGACTACTTGCAGAGCTTGGTTGATCGACGCTACATCCGCAGTATTCCGGTGGATCCGGAGACTGACCGCGCCGACAGTTGGGTCATGGTGCCGCATCCAGACGGCGTGACGCCAGGTGTCTACGACGTCCGAAGCGGCGCCACGGGGCTTGCGCGGGACGGATCGAAGTTGGCGGCATGGTAGCGACCACTCGACATTGCGGCGGCGTGCCCGCGCAAGCGGCAGGTGGCTTCACCTACGTTTGGGTGCTGCTGGCGATTGCCATCATGGGTGTCGGCTTGTTGGCCGTATCCGAGGTGTGGGTCACGTCGGCTCGGCGCCAGCGCTTGGTCGAACTCGACTGGATTGGCGCGCAGTTTGTGCAGGCAATCGGCGGCTATTACGAGGCGACGCCGGGGGTGATCATAAAAACATACCCGCTCAATCTGCAAGATTTGCTTGAGGATCGGCGGTATCTGACGGTTCGCCGGTATTTGCGCCAGATTTATGCCAATCCGTTCAGTGGCAAGGCTGATTGGACGCTGGTGATCACAGCGGACGGCGGTTTTAGTGGAGTGCGCGTCGTCGTACCGACGGGCACGGGCGACGTTTTACGGGAATATGTCTACCTCCGACCGATGAAACCGTAGGCGTTGCCCGAGGGCGTTTTAAAGTTTGAAGCCGCGACACAGGCGATGAAATAGGAAGCCGATGCCTAAAACACTTCATGCAGAGAAATGGAAGTTTGACAATCAACGCTGTGCAGGTTCGAAATAGCACTTTTCAAACGCCTTGAGCAGAGTTTCCCTAGCTCTGACAAAAGTGAGCCTCATCTCGCTGATCCCGTGACACGCTGTACCCGGTTGAGCGAATCGAAAGAGCGGTTGATGTTGCGGACGAGCACGCCGTTAGGGTCTTCGACATGCTCGGCTATGCGGTTGCCAGAGTTATCCAGCGTGTAAACGATCTTGTTGCCGGCCGCATCAGACATCTGTGTCAATCGATGCGCGCCATCATATGTGCTCGCAATTGACGTCCCGTTCGGCAGCGTGACAGTGATTACTTGACCGGCCGCATCGTATGCGAAGCTGGTTCTTTCCATACCGACTGTGGTGCTCAGCAATCGCTGACGCAGGTCATAGCTATTGGTTGTCGCCACACCGTTGGGGTCAGTGCTTTGAAGCAACTGGCCGCGTGAGTTGTATTGATTGAAAGTCGTTGTCTGCCCGGCGGCATTGGTGACCGTTCGAAGGTCGCCCATTGTGACGTTCGAGGTTGTGGTGGCGTAATACGTGTAGGTCGTGACGTGGCCCAGTGGATCGGTCGCAGTCAGGATCTGCCCAAGCTGGTTGTAGGTCCAGCTCAGCACTCGATTGGACACTCCTGTCTGGGCAGCGGCACTAAAGCCCTGCGAGCCGTTGGTATCGATGGTCGCCTGCTCGATTGTCTTGCACAGCACAACTATGGGCGCGCCGGTGGGGAGCGCAGCTATGCTGGGCGCGCAGCTAGCTATGGCCCCGCCAGCGCTCGGATCGGGCTGACCGTTATAAACGCTGGTTGTGATCTTGCCGGGCTCGGCTCTATTGATTGCCAGCCGCCAGACCGGGTGCCACTGAGTATTTACCTTGCGGCTGCCCTGCGGAAGCGTCGCGCCAGTGGGTAGATAGCTTGCACATGACGCCGTGTTTGGCAGTCCATCGACTCTGGTTAAATCCAGATTGCGAGTTGTATCGTTCCAGAAGCAGACACGATTACCGTTGAAGTCATCTTGACTCACCAGATTTCCGTTTGCATCGTAGGCTTGTGTACTCGAACTGGCTGAACACCCTGAGCCTGCTGGCTGGGCTTGCATCGTCGGGTAAGCGATGCCATTAATGGTGGTCACCGAAATATTGCCGTTCGAACCAAGAGGGTCAGTGACGAAGAGCCCTTGTGGCGGCAAGCGGTAGATGCTTCTGAACACTACATCATAGGCTGGTGAATACACATCGCCAACGGCAATGGACGGTGGTGTTGAATAGCTGGCTGCAAAGCTATTCACGCCCCCTGCCAGACTTGTGGACGCAGCACTTCCATCAACACTATAAGTGTACGTCGAAAAGCGATTGTTTAACTGATCAACAATACCCGTGAGCAAGCTGGGGTTCGACGCCACCTCATGCTGTAGTCCGGTAGAAGTCTGATCGGGCCAGGTAATCGAACTAATTGTCGAATTAGCGTCATATTTTATATTAGTTGCGGACGTTGCGTCGCCACCGAACGTCAAAGTATTGACCAGCCCGGCACTCCGACCAGACAAAGCGTAAGTAATACCGATGGTCCGTCCAAAACTGTCAGTGGCCTGGAGCAGCAAGCCTGCGGCTGGGGCCGCAGCGGTCGGGCCAGTGTTATAAGTAAAAATTATCGACTGCCCGCTAATTGCATCCATTCGTTGAAGAACCCCCGCGCCATCATAGGTTTCAATCACACCGCCGGCTTTGTCAAAATAGTAGAAACCACCTGTCGCGCCGGAAATATAGGCGAATTGATCAACGCTGCCAGGATCATCTGGAGAAAACACAGACGACGTGGTGCTGAACGTCGCCCTCGTTCCATTGCCACGCGTCACCTGCATGCCGAGGAAGTAGGCTGTTGAAAACATCTTCGGACCTAGTGAGACACGCTTGTGATAGCTGCTCGACCACATTTTTCCGAAAGCTTCAGGTTCTATGGAAGGTGGTGCGTCTTGCGCTGAATTGGCGCTCGACAAGGCAGCGCTGGAGTCAAACGTGATAGTCAGAGGCAACCATCCGATATTTAGACCGAGATCAATCGCCTGCCTCTTTGATCCCTTCAGCGGATAAATTGGATTACCTAGCGGTCTATCAACGGAGCAGGTTTTAGTTTCGTTCGAGACGTCCTTGACAACAACTGGTTTACAAGCGCCGATTTCGGTAACCCATACGGCCGAAGGACCGCAAGTGCAAACGCCGCCAGCGGTATCTTGGAATGACCCAGTCAATCCAGCACACGATTTTGATACTGATATTACACTTTGTATTGAATAACTCGGAACTACAAAAGGCGCGGGGCATGATGCATTATTAAAGCCGGTAATAACACCTGTTGCATAACAATAGAGGGCACTAGTCGGGGTACCGAAAAATTCGGGTGCCCAATTGCAAGGACCAGGCACCCACTGCATGGTCTGGCACGCGGAGACCACGACACAATTGTTTTGCGCCCATTGCCACACGTAGGCGCCCATGGCGTATGGATCAGGCCCAGTGATATTGGGATATGGGGGGCCGCATGAACCAGGGTGAAAGGGGGTGCCATCGCCTTGATTAGTGACCCATAAAGGTTGAATGCTACTTGGTGGCGCGGAATTGTATGCGGCAGATTGTCCGCATACCATCGAAAGAGTCATGAAAAGCGCAATAAAAGATAGGTATATGACCGCACTGGAGGGCGCCTTAATTATTAGTTTGCAAGGCTTTTTCATGGCGCGTAAAAGTATTTTCAAAATGCCGTCTCGATTCGCAAATTATAGTTTAAAGACCAATTTTCAGTGGCCGATTTGCTGCGTGAATGTAGACTGGCCACTCCCGTCGATCAACGCCGCAGGGTTCCGTCGCAAGTCGCCCTCTGCCGTCAGCGGTGCCTGCCAGGAATCCCGGCATGCACTGCCCACGGCGAGCGTCGAACGGCAAGCCTCCGCGTCAAGGCCAGCCTGGACTCGGTTGCGTGCCTCGAACCCGACTATTTCTCCGAGCCAGGCGGCAGACGGCTCTCGTAGTCCGTCATCATGGTGGCCAGCTTTTCGGCTTCGCCTGCGCCTGGCTTGATGTCACCGCCATCGAGTATTCCTTTCACCAAGTAATACTCTTTCAGAGATTTGATGTTTCCTAGCTTGAGCGCTTGAAGGTACTTCCGCTAGTACATCACCCGAACTTGAGACCGAGTCAGCATTGCCACGAGGGCCCCACTGGTCGGAGTGCCGCCGAACGAATCGGCAGCGATGTCATTGCACCAGCGTCATGCCCAGGCTCACGCGATCAGGCAAGCGGTCTGTCGCGGCAGTGACCACGGGTGGGGTCAAGCAAGACTCAAGACCTGACATCAGCGGTACTGCGCCCACGCATGCGCTGCCGGATGCCGGCATACACCCATCCGAGAACTCGCCACTCAAGCCAACCCGCAGCAACGCAAACGATCCAAGTGCTGATGATGCGGATGATGACGTTGTCCCCAAGCACCGACCCTAACCATGTCGCGAGGAATGGCAGTATCAGCGAGCTTGGCAACGCCATGATCATGGCCGCGTAGGTGAAGATGAGTTCTCCGGTCTTGGCTTGATCAGCACCGAGCAACGAGAACGCGGTCGAGATACCCAAGACCAACGACGCACCAACAAACCAAGCCTTCAGGCCAGAGAACGTGCTGGTATTACCCAACCACGGCCCAACAACAAGGCACGCAAGCGCGATGAACGATATCGGCAACACCGCGAGCATGAGGGCACCGAATGATCGATCCGTTAGAAGATCGAATCCAAGCGCCAGTCCGCCTACCACCACGTAGGCGATCATCACCCACGCGGTCGATTTCCGAGCCGACACGGGCTTGTCGGTCATCGCTTTGCCTTGCAACTCGCCTGACATTGCGCCAGCGTGCTGTCCGACCAGCCTTGGCAGTTCTGTCCGCCGGTGAGGCTCTGCAGCGCCAGAGAATATTTGGGACGAGGAGAAGCGAACTTGCCTATCAAGCACTGCTCAAGGCACTCGTTATCGTCTTCCACTTTCTTGCATTCGGCGCCAGACCCTGCTTCGCCATCTCCCTTGCTCTGTTTACCTGGACCCCACGACCCACCAGCTCGGTCTTGCCCGCCCGTTTTCACTGACCCGTCGGGACGAATGATTCCGATGAACTGGTGGTACAGCGGATTTGACGACGGCGAATAGACCGTACGGCCAGCCGCCCCCAGCGCGTGCACCGGCTGAGTACACATGTAGGTGGCCAACCCCAGCGGATCAATCAACGAGACCGGGTTGTCCTCGACATACGCGTAGGTGTTAATTCCACCAGCCAACCCGATGGGATCGGACTGGGTGTAGAGACGCCCTGACGCGAGTTCACCGTACCAAGGGGCTGGCCCTGGGCGCGAGTTCACGAGGGCAGACGGGTGGAAGAAGACAGCTCTCCAGCAGCGGCTAAGGGATCGGATCGAGGGGCATTCTCGCGCACGGGCGCGCACGCGGGAAGCGGGTTTTACGGTGAACGGCGCAGCCGCTCAGTTCTTTTCTTAGCGGCGGCTGTTGGCTGTTCTGGGCCGTGGGCGTGCTCAGGTGGTGTTCGGGTCAAGGTCGCGGCTTTGGCCGCGCCGCGAAGGCGGCTTGGCCTTGACGCGACTCGGCTTCAATACGCTCTTGCTGTGCGGTGGAAGGCGACTCGTCGGCTTACACCGCATGGCAAGCCTGCGGCGGCCGGGCCTCAGGCTCTCAGGCCGGTGGGCTCTTGTCGCTGGCCTGCAGCCGGCCCAGCTTGACCAAGCGCGAGTTGATCGCACCCGCGGTGCGCTCGTGGGTGCGCGCCAGTGCGGCCACGGGCGTGCCGGCGTCGAAGCCGGCAACCAGGCGTTGGTCTTCGTCTTCGGTCCAAGACTTGCCGGCGTTGCCCGGAGCGACGGCCGCCGGCCGCGCAGGCTTGGCCGCCATCAACTCCAAGGCCTTGGCCGCGATGAACAGCGCGCGGATGACGTGCGGGCTGCTCAATGGGTTGTCATCGGGCAGCACTTCGCCGGTGGCTGGATCGACGCCGCCGGCCAGGACTTCGATGATCTGTTTGGCTTCTGCGGGCGTCATCGGCATTGCCTCCCCAAGCAAGAACGTGAGCGGCAGCGAGTATCCGGCAGCGCACGGGGCCACAGCACCGGCCGTGCCGGTGCTGGCGGCGCAGCCGCCAGCACTGACCATCAAGGCTGCGGCTTGAACAACCACGGGTAGCCGACCCGTTCGTAATACTCCATCGCGTAGCGGCGTTCATCGCTGCCGTTGTTGCTGTAGCCATCGGCGCGCGGGTTGTTGACCCAACTCGTGAGTTCGCACAAGTCAGCAATGAAGCCGCGCAGCACCGCTTCCGGCTGCACGTTGTCTTGCTTGCACAGCGCGATGAACTCGGGCGGCAGTTCGATGGTGAGGCGCCTGTGTTGGCGCGATGTGAGCGGTTTGCGTGGCATGTTGATTCCTTTGCGGTGCCAGGCATTCGGCGAACGCCACTGGCCTGGCTCAAGGAGCGCCGCGCGCAGCCGGGTCAAGGGCGCGAAGCGGCGAAGCGAACCCTTGACGCGGCGAGCACGGCGCTACGCTGAGCAAGGACAGTGGAGGGAGCCCGGGAGCCCCCTCGGGGGGCGGATGGGTGGCGGGCGGGGGCCGACTCCATGACTGCGCCGCTTGCGGCGCCTGACTCCATGACTTGCGCAGCCGGTACTCCGGGTGCGCACGAGCATCGGGTATTGGCGGGGCATGGGCTCGGTACTCCGAGCCGATGCCCCGCGCAGGCGCGGAGGGGCGCAAGACATAACGGGGGTTGCGCGCATGCCTGGCGGGAGTGAGCTTGCGAACGGAACGCCGGGCGTGCGTGCAACAGCCCGTTATGTTGAATTGCGCAGCAATTCACCCCGCAGCGCCTGCCAAGGACGGGCGGGCTAAATGCCCGCCTGGCCTTGTCTCGTAGCCCTGCGCGCAAGCGCCTGATCTCTGTACCGACGGTGCTGGCCGGCGCGGCGCCAGTCGAGTCGCCACGGTGTAGCGAACGGCGCGGGGCTTGCCCCGCAAGGCCCGTGACGGCAGCGGCCCCGAAGGCGTCAGCGCGCATCCAAGTTCAGCGGCGCCCTTGGGCGTTTGCTGGAACGCTTTGAGGATCGGCGGCAGGGTCAAGGCCCACCGCGCCCGTTTGAACGCGCCCAAGGCCCGGCATTCGCGCCGGATGGGTCTTCTCGTGCACGGCCTTGAGCTGCTGGATCGACACCCGCGTGTAAACCTCCGTCGTGCTCAGGTCGGCATGGCCCAGCAAGGCCTGGATGTAGCGGATGTCCGCGCCGTTCTCCAGCATGTGCGTCGCGCAGGCGTGGCGCAGCAGGTGGCAAGCAGCGTTCGGGTGCGTGTCGGCGAAGCGCTCGAGGTTTGCGGCGGCGATGGCGCCTCGCACGATCACGCTCAACTGCTTGGCCTGCATACCCTGGCCGTGCTTGGCCAGGAACAAGCTGCCGTCGTCATCCACGTCCACCAGCTCTGGGCGCACGCGGAAGAGGTACCTCTCGATCCAACGGCAAGCGCGTTCGCCTATCGGAACAACCCGATCCTTGGCACCTTTGCCCAGGCGCACGAAGACCGTGCCGCGGTTGAAGTCCACGTCATCCACGCGCAGGTTCGTGATCTCGGCGCGGCGCATGCCGGTGCTGTAGAGCGTCTCCAGCATCGCTCTGTCCCGCAGGCCCAGCGGGTCCGTGCTCACGTCCCCATCCATGCAGGCGTTGAGCACCTGCTCGACCTCGGCCACGCTCAGGATGTGGCGGGGCAGGCGCTGCTGCTGCTTGGGCAACTCCAGCTCGCTGGCCGGGTTGTAGAGCAGGTGATGCTGGCGCGCCATCCACTGGAAGAACGCGCGCACCGAGATCAACCGCTTGCCCTGCGTCTGATGCGACAGCGGCGCGCCATCGGTCTTGCGCCGGTACTGGAAGATGTGCTGGCGGTATCGCTCCAGGATGCCGCGCGTCACCTCGTCCGGCCGCACGATGCTGCGCTCCTCGCACCAGTCGATGAAGTAGCCGACCTCGATGCGCCGCGCCTTGACCGTCATCACCGAGTACTGGCGCGCGGCCGTCCAGGCTATGAACTCCACCAGGTAGCCCCGGAAGCCGCCGGACAGCGCGGGGTCACCGGCCACGCGCAGCGCGCCGGGCTTCTTGCCAGGCCGGCCGGTCACTGGCGGGCCTCAGCGGCTAAGGATGTGGCTACGTACGATGGGTGTTTGCCATTGGGCCGCAGGACGTGCGTTTGCGGCTCGTCCTCGGCCTCATCGGCGGCAAGCCGCGCCAGTGCTTGCTTATCGGTCGATGGGTTGACCCGCGAAGGGGCCGCGATGGGGCCGTTTTGACCCCGCGATGGGGCCGCGAACTGGGGTGCCGACCCCCGCGAACTCGCGGTCGTAGTTGCAGTGATCACGCCCGGCTGGCTGACCAGCTCGCCCGCGTCGATCAAGCCGGCCAGGTGCGGCGCGTCGGCGGCCGTGTCACCGTCGAAGGCGAGTTCGTACTCGTAGCACTGGCCACGCATGCCGCGGTGCGCCATGAGGTATTCCAGCTCGTGCAGCCGCTCCAGGTGCACGCGCAACTGCGTGTCACCCCAGCCGGTCGCCTCGCGCACGTCCTTGCGCGTGAAGCGCACCTCGACCTGCGGGATCGCCTGCACGCGCGCCTGGCTGCGCACGTGCTCGACCACGCTGGCCAGCAGCCGCCGCGTCTGCGGCGGCAACTCGTCCAGGCTGCGCCCCAGCACCTCGTGCGCAAGTGCGTTGGCCTGCGCGATGTCCTCGGGCGTCACCTCGACATACTCGACGCAAGCGCCGGCCTGACCAGCACCCTGCATGGTCCGCACCGGCCGCTGGTGTTGATGCAGCAGCGCGATGGTGTCGATCAGCGTCAGGTACTTCTCATGATCGCGCCGCGTGCGCGTCTTGTCGCTGAGGAAGGTCAGGCGGTCGGCATACGGGTTCACCACGGCCAGCGCTCGCAGCAGGCGCTGGGCGTTCTGGTGCAACTTGACCAGGTGCACCTTGCCTTGTTTGGCTTTGAGGCCCTGCAGCGTTCGCTTGGCGCGCTGCAACCGGTGGATCGCTTCTGTCTGCTCACGCCCCTCGTCCACGCTCAAGACCATGCAGCGGTTGAGCAACTCCTCGTCGATCTCGATGGCCGTGGTGGTCAAGAAGATCATCACCGGGCCCTCGACGCGGTATTGCTGCGTGACCAGGTTGCCGGTCGTCGCGTCCTTGCCCGTGCTGGCGATGGTGAGTTCACCCTCGGACTGCAACAGCTTCAAGGCATAGCTGGCCCGGCTGGCACCTTCTTCCTCGGCAATGGCCAGGATCTTGTGCTTCAAGTTCGTCTCGCCCATGTAGAACAGGCTCTGCCCCGTCATGGCGCTGTACTTGATGCGTTCCTCCTCGGGCATGAAGGCCAGCACTGCGTCCATGAGGCTGGACTTGCCGGCGGCACTCGATGACTGCACGACGATGGCCAGCGGGCCGCCCAGCTTGCGGCTGGTGGCGGCCAGGTAGCCCACGAGCTTGTTCGTGCTTTCGCCCACCAGGCCGCAGGCGTCGAAGTCGGCCACGATGCGCGCCAGCAAGTCCGGCGCGCGCAGCAGCGCCAGGGCCTCGGCTTCTTCGGCCTCGGTCATCTTCGGCGCAGCGGGCTCGACCTTCATCGCCGCCCTGATGCGCTCGGCTTGCAAGGCTTCGAGCTTGAGTAGCACGCGGCCGAGATCGAGTTTGATCACGTCCTCGCGGCAGGCCAGTTCCTTGGCCGCCTCGGCGATGTAGTGCGCACGCGCACGCGCCGCGTACAGGTCGAAGCTGTCGACGTGGTAAGCCTCGCCACGGCTGCACAGTACGTTGACCTTGAGCACCTCCGCACTCAGGTTCTTGACCAGGCCGCGCACGCGGTAGCGCCGATCTCCGAAGCTCACGATGACTTCGTCTTCGCTGACTTCGGCCGCGATGTCAGCGGCCGGCGCTGCGCCAGGCGCAACAGCAGGGACAGCGGCTAAGGAAGGAGGCTCAACCGCTGGCGCGGACTCGGCCGGCGCCGGCTCGGCCACGGCGGCAGGCAGCACCACGTCCTCAACGTGCTGGCCTGGCGCTTCACCTCCCGAGTCTGCCGGCGGCGCCCCCTTGCCCAGCCACACGGCCTTGCGGATCAAGAGGCCCAGGGACTTCTCGGCCGGCGTCACCTTGAGCGCGTATTCGTTGGCGTCCATGCCTTTGGGGAACTGCACGCGGTAGCACTCCAGGCCTTCAGCCATCAGCCGCTCGGCGGCCTTTTCCGCTCCGCGCTCGCCAGCGTCGTCACGGTCGAAGGCGATCAGCACGCGCCGCACACCGCAGCGCTTGAGGGCGGTCAGGTGGTCCTCGGTCAGGCCCTCCACGCCATAGGCAGCAGTCACGTTGCGGTACCCAGCACACCAGAACGTCATCGCGTCGATCAGCGCCTCGGTGAGGATGACCTCGCCTTGCCCCATGAGGCCGCGCTCGTTCCACACACCACGGTGCGGCCCCGGCAGGTACAGGTGCAACGGCGTGCCCGCGCGCAGGTTGTCCAAGAGCTTGCGGCCATAGACCTCCACCACATGGCCAGCTTGGTCGAAGATCGGCACCACCAGCGAGCCGTTGAAGTGCTCGTGCCCAGACTCGCGGATGAGGCCGATCTTCTGCAGCCGCCCTCGCACCTCGGCACCGGCCTTGACCTGCGCCACCGGCAAGCGCAGGCCCAACGTTCGGTTGGCCAAGCCCAGGCGGTGCTGCTCGATCAGCTCGCGGCTGGCGATGCCGCGCCGCTCCAGGTAGGCCAGCGCCTCGGGCGATGCGAGCAAGGTCTCGTGGTAGTAGCCGATGACCTGATCGAGCAGTTCTTGCTCGCCCGCGTCCAGCGCCACGGGCGCGGGCAGTCGCGCACGTCGGCGCGCGCCAAGCTCGGCGCCATCACCACCGCCGACGGCCAGGCCCACCTCGGCCCGCAGCAACTCCACCGCATGTCGGAAGCTCACGCCATGGCGTTTCATCACCCAGTCAATCGGCCCGCCGCCGATGCCGCAGCCGAAGCAGTGCCACAGGTTCTTGCCCGGTGTCACCACCAGGCTGGCGGTGTCGTCCTCGTGGAACGGGCAGCGCCCAAGTAAATCCTTGCCGCCCTTCTTGAGCTCGATGCCCGAGGCTTCGACCAGACGTTCCATCGGCACCGCCTCCTTCAGCCGCTCGATCTCTGTTTCGGGGATACGCGCCATGGCCGGTTCTTTCAAAAAGCCGTCAATAGACAATAGTGTAGATTACACTACAGACATGTTTGGAGCTTTTTGGAAGGCAGCAAAAAAGTGACCCATAAGATGACCCGCATCCTTTTGGACTGCACTGGGTTTGATATGTCTGAGTTTGCGCAACGCCTGCGCTTGCTGCGTGAGTCTCGCCAGCTTACCCAGGTTCGCCTGGCCGAGTTGATCGAGGTGGACGCGCGCGCCTACAACCGCTGGGAGCGCGGCACCATCGCCCCGCAGCTAGACACCTTGATCAGAATCGCCGATGTGTTGCAGGTGCCTCTTGATGAGCTGGTGGGGCGCAAGCCCGTGTCCGGCGAGGTGCGTATTCGCAACCACTCGTTGAACGCGCTTTGGCAGCAGGCCGACACCTTGCCCGATCAAGAGCAGCAAGCGCTGATCCTGGTGATCGACAGTTTTGTGAAGAAGGCCATCGTGGAGAAGGCCGTGGGCATGCGCGCTGACTTGACCAAGCGCGCGAGCACACCAGGGCGCACATCAGCGCGCACCCCGGCACGTTCACCCAAGCGCGCCGCGCACGCAGCCTGATGAGCTCCACCAAGACCACGCCGGCCGCCGCCCGCGCCAGTGACGCGGCCGTGATGCTGCCGCGCATCGAGAGCCGCATCCTCGTCGTGCGCCAGCACAAGGTGATCGTCGATACCGACCTGGCGCTGCTGTACGGCGTGCCCACCAAGGCGCTGAACCAGGCCGTCAAGCGCAATGCTGAGCGGTTTCCGGTGGACTTCATGTTCCAGCTCTCGGCCGCCGAGAAGGCCGAGGTGGTCACAAGTTGTGACCACCTCGTGAGGTTGAAGTTTTCCAAATCGCTGCCGTATGCCTTCACCGAGCATGGCGCCATCCAGGCGGCCAACGTGCTGGCCTCACCGCGCGCGGTGGAGATGGGCATCTATGTCGTGCGCGCTTTTGTGCGGCTGAAGCAGGCCAGCGTCTTGCACGCCGACCTGGCCAAGCGGCTGGCCGAACTCGAAGACAAGACCGAAGCCCTGGCCATGAACCACGACACCTTCAGCCGCAACACGCGCAACCAGCTCAAGCAGGTCTTTGACGCGCTGCGCGAACTCATGACGCCGCCCGATCCGCCCAAGCGGCCTATCGGGTTCATCAACCCCGAGGACAAGGGCAGCAAGAAGACATCGGGCTCTCGCAGGGGTTCAAACTAAAGACCTGACCCCGAGTCGACGCAAGACTTGACGCCGCCTTTTATCGCTGCCTGGAAATGCGCCGAACGAACACGTCACGCAAGGGAGGCCACCTAGCGCGCAAATAGGCGGCAGCTTTCTCGTCACCGTCAGCACTCGCGGCCTCAAGCAACGAATCAATCATTCTCAAATCGTCCTCTGTAGACGAGTCGCCCAGTGACCCGATGAGCATTCGAGCGCGCTCGAATGGCGTCTCCTCAGAGTCTCTGGGTTCAATGCTTGCCAGTTCCGCAGAGCTAATGAACGAACCCGGGTGGGTGGCGTCCAAGAATGCAATTAACGCCATGCCGACTTCATTCGCCAACTCGAGCGATCCATTGAAGTCGGCCACATTGAGCAGCGAGAATGGGCTCGGCTGGCGCGATGCCTCGTCGCCATCCAGCGCTGACATCGATATGTTATGGCTGGCCTGGTCATATCTAACAATCACGTCAGTAGTTCGAGAGTTCCGCATAGCTTTAATTCCGCTTGGCATCCTGGTAGCACTGAACGTACTTCTCCTCGGCCGCATCAACGCATCTCGAATACGTGTCGTTGTATGCCCTACGGCCTCTGCTCAGCCCCCTCATAGAAGCAAGAGAGGCACAGTACCGCAAGTCCCGAGAATACTGCTCGTCACATCTGCGCTCTTCCTTCTCCTGCTCCGTCGGCTTGCACATCTCCGCTATCGGCCTTAGCCAATCCGGCCGCGTTGGCCTGGGCGTATACATCGGGCCGCCGGGATCAAACGGATCAACCGGTCTGGGCTGCAGCCCAGGGAACACTGGCGCGGGACGGATCCGCTGCAACCCGTCAGGATCGGCGTAACTCAGTGGGTTGTTCTCAACGTATGCGTACGTATTGATGCCGCCCTGTAGCCCGATGGGATCGGACTGGGTATACCTCCCGGTGGTGGAGTCGTAGTCGCGGAAGAAGTTGTAGCTCAGGCCAGATTCGGCGTCCGCATACTGGCCGGGGAAGCGCAGGTTCTGCGTAAATAGACCCAGGCCTTGCGGGTTGGTCTCGGGTGCAGTGATGCCGAATGGTTCCGCCAGCCAACGCCAACGTACTGCGTTGTTTTTGTCCAGCACAACCCGCGGAGTGTCCAAATGATCTGCGTGGATGAAATACACCAGCGGTGGGTTGGCGGTAACGGCGTCGGGCACAAACATGGCCACCGGCGTGTCACCCAACCAGACGTACTCTCTGAGCGCGCTACCAACGCTGTCGTACTCGCCCAGCAAGTGCCCTCCTTGGTCGAACACGAATATCAATGTGCTGGCCGGCCCGGTGCTGGCGAACTTGCGCACGCGCCGGCCCATGGCATCGTAGGTATAGCTGTTGGTGGCACCAGCCTTGGTCAGCGAGGCCATCCGCCCAACCAAGTTGTAGGTGCTGGTGTACCCCGCGCCATCGCTGATGGTGTTGCCAGCGCTGTCGTAGCCGAAACTTCGCACTGGGTTGCTAATGCTGACGAGCCGGTTGCTTGTTGGTGCCGTGGCGTAAGTGCTTGCCGAGCCGTTGAGGGATACGGTGGTGCGGTTGCCATTGGCGTCGTAGCCGATATTCCAGCTTGCGCCGGCAGTGGTCACTCCGGTGAGGCGCCCCAACTCGTCATAGCCAAAACCCTGGTTCAGCGCATTGGATGCCGCCGTAGCTGTGGCCGTGACCGTATCGTAGTGGGTGTAGCCCGTGATGCGATCCGCTACGTCGTAGGCTAGGTCGCGAATGAAGCCACCCAGCGGGTAGCGCACCAAGCGCCCTGAAATGTCAAATACTCGGCTATAAGCCTGGGGCCCGGTGGCCAACTGCCACTGCCAGCTCTGCGGGCCTCCAAAGGGACTGAACTGGATTTGGGTGATCAGCGGCGTGGACGTGCTCGCGTTGTTCTTGGCCAGCGCCACGGCGCTGGGTTTTCCACCGGTATAAGTCACGCTCAGCACGCGCCCGGACGGGTATGTAATGCCTGTAACGTTGCCCGCAGCATCGTAGGCGTAGATGACGGTTGTGCTCACCTGCGCGGCGTTGCCGCCGGTGGCCGCGTTCAACCGCTGGGTGTCGGTGAGCAGCCGACCCTGGGGATCGTACGCGTACTGCGTGGAGCCCGCCGGGTGCGTGGTCGAGGTCAACCGCCCAATACCGTTGCTAAAACCAGCGCCAACCTGGTCATAGACCCAACCCGTGCTCAGCGTGGTCTGACCGGTCTGGGTGTATGCGATGCCAATCAAGCGGTTCAGTGCATCGTAGCTATAGGTGGCCAGCACACCCCGGCTGTCGGTGCGGGTCAAAAGATTGCCTGCCGCGTCGTTGGTTTGGGTGGACATCCCAGTGTCGGGGCTGACGAGTTGAGTTACATCGCCCAGGCCGTTCCTCGGATACTGGGTCACCAAATTACGAGGGTCGGTGATGCTGATTGTGCGGCCCATGCCGTCATAGGCGAACTGGGTCACGCCATTTCTAGCGTCGGTGGCGTTCTTGAGCCGACTCAGCGTGTCGAAGCTGCTCTGCGTCGCGAAATTGAAGCCAGTCGTCCCTGAGGCCTGAATAGTCTTCGTTCGGTTGCCCTGGGCGTCATATTCGTAATTGACCACAGGCGCGGGTGCGCTGGGTGGCGCAGGCAGAGTGGCTGGTGCGTTCACCACCAAACCAAGTGCCGACGAGGTGCTTGCCGTGTTGCTAGCGCTGCCGACGTAGGCAGCTATCAGACTGTGTGTGCCGGTCGCAGAAAAATTGGCGGTCAATGTGGCCAAGCCCCCAATGAGGGTGGCGCTCCCCAACATGGCGCTACCATCCTTGAACGTCACAACCCCGGTGGGTGTGGCTGTAGTCGACGTCACGGTGGCGGTCAACGCGATGGCCTGCCCCGTGTAGGCCGGATTGGCGCTCGCGCTCAGAGCAGTGGTGGTGGCCGTGGTGACCACTGCCTTGATGGTTTGCACCAAGACAGCCGAGGTATTGGGGGCGTTGGTCAAGTCGCCGAGATACCGTGAGGTCAAGTTTTGCGTGCCTGCAACGGGAAAGCTCATATCGAACGTGGCCACGCCCGAATTGACTGGGCTTGAGGCCAAGAAGACGGTGCCGTTCCAGAATCCCACCAAGCCCGTGGCTGTGGCAGGTGTCAATGTGGCCTTTAACGTGGTCACCTGTGTCTCGTAGGTGGGGTTGACGCTGGACGTCAACACTGCGGTTGAGGCGGTTCGCGCGGTGACCGTTTGCGCCACCGAGGTGTTCGCGCTCGGGGCCGTGGTGAGGTCGCCGAGATACCGCGCGGTCAAGTTTTGCGTGCCTGCAACGGGAAAGCTCATATCGAACGTGGCCACACCAGAATTGACTGGGCTTGAGGCCAAGAAGACGGTGCCGTTCCAGAATCCCACCAAGCCCGTGGCTGTGGCAGGTGTCA
>JAYWDK010000291.1:0-4249 GCA_043779845.1 Betaproteobacteria bacterium
GGGAAACCGGCCTGCCGCAGCGCCTCGAAGGCACGGTTCAGGCGCTGCATTCGGCCCACAGCGGCCGCGCTGGGGTTGCGATCGGGATGCCACTGTGAGACCAACCGGCGCCAGGCGGCCTTGACCTCGGGTTCGCTGGCGCCGGGGGCCAAACCCAGTTCGGCGTATGCGTTGTCAGTACCCAATCCCTGCCCCCATCTTCAAAACGAATGCCAATTTCCGGAACGAAAACCAGGGCGCGCCAGCGAAGCGCCCAAAAAGCCGCTCCTAGGGTTTGATGGTAGCCCACGAGGCCCGAGGCCATGCTTTTACCGGCGCTCAGGCGCTGACGATCCAGCCCTCCAGCGCGTCCACCTTGGCCGGCAAGCCCCAGCCGGGCTGGCGCGACGCCCAACCGGCTTGCAGCAGGCACAGCACCGCGTCCAGCGCGTCGCCGCTGCCGTCGTCGGCCAGCGCGTCACGCTGGGCCGCCGTGAGCTTGAGGCGCAAGCCCAGCCGGGTGCGGCCTTGCTCCAGGGCCTCCACGATGTCCTTGCGGGCGATCAGCCGGTCGGGGGTTTGCTTGGCGGCGTCGTCGCTCTTGTAGCTGCGGCGCCCAACCAGTTCACGTGCTAGCAAGCCGGGGTAAGCCTCCAGCGCGATGCGCTCGGGGTCGCCCACGGTGGGTGCATGGGCCGGCAAGCACAGGCCAGCGGCTTGCAGCAGCGGCACGCCAGCATGCAGCATGTAGGCCACCGGCGGGTTGACCCATTTCATGGACGGGCTGGACCCGGCGGGCACGTCGCAAGACCGATGGGCAAATTTTCCACCCACCGGGCGCGCATCGCAAAAAGCGGCAAAGGTGTCGCGGATTTCGCTGCGGCTCAGCGCGGCGTAGCGGGCCATGCAGGCCGCCCAATCGGTAGGCCAGGCCAGTTGTTGCACCAGCTCGCGCGGCAGGCCAAACGGCAGGTCAAAAGCGCCCACCCACGGGCCGGGCTCGTGCAGCCAATCGGCAAACGATTCAAGCGTCTCAAAACGCTGCAAGCCCTTGAATTGCAGCACCGCGCCATGCAGGGTGCCGGCGGCCACCACGATGGTTTTGCGCCGGCTGGGGCGGCTGGAAAAGTCAATGCCAAATACGCGCTGGGTCATGCGGCGATATTGTCGATGTCCTGGCCCGCGCCGCGCCCAGCCCACCTGTTTCAGCCCCGCCACGATCACACCTTTAACGCGGTGCTGGCGCGGCAAATCAGAGGCCCGCCTGTCAGTGCGTGCCTACTGGCAACGGGCGAGCCTCGAGTCCTCAAGTGCGCGGGCCAGGCGGCAGCTCGCTGACGGGCGCCTGGCGCTGCGGCCAAAACTCCGCCAACGCAGCGCCAATCCGACCCATACCGCCCGAACTCAACCCAGCCGCACCGCGTTGCGCCCGGCGTGCTTGGCCTCGTACAGCGCCCGATCGGCACGCGCCAGCACGGCGTCGGCGTTAACGTCGCCGGGCAAGATCACGCTGACGCCCATGCTGGCGGTGATGCCCAACGAGCGCCCGCCCTGCTGCACGGCTTGGGTTTCGATGCGGCCCCGCAGGCGCTCGGCCAACTCAAGCGCCTGATCGGCGCCGGTGTCGGGCAGCAGCACGATGAATTCTTCGCCGCCACTGCGCCCCACCACGTCCACCGCCCGCGTGGTTTGCTGCATCAACCGCGCCACGTGCGTCAGCACGGCGTCCCCTGCGGCATGGCCCCATTGGTCGTTGACGCGCTTGAACAGATCCAGGTCCAGCGCCAGCACGCTGCATTGCATCAGCGGGTGACGTTGCACCCGTTCAAACTCCAGGCCCAGGCGCTCCATCAGGCAACGCCGATTGGCCACGCCGGTGAGGTGGTCGGTGGTGGCCTGCAGCTTGAGTTTTTGCGTGAGTTGCACGTGCGAGGTGATGTCCTCGAAGCTGGCATAAACCTCGCTCAACTGGCCGTCTTTGAACAGTGGCGTGGCACTCACCAGCACCCAGACCAGGTTCGGATTGGCCCCGCCTGCGGAGTCGTTCACCCGCACCCCCATCAACACGTTTTCAACCGGCTGCCCGGTGCGCAAAACCTGCATGGCCGGGTGCTGATCACCAGGCAGCGGGCTGCCGTCTTCACGCACTGCGCGCCACTGCGGGTCCATCGAGCTGCGGCCCTGCAACTGGTCCAGCGAGAGCCGCAAGATGCGCAGCGCCGCCGGGTTGGCTGCGGTGATGCGGCCCTGGGCGTCGTGGTAAACCAGGCCCTGGGGCACGGTTTCAAACAGTGTTCGGTAGCTCGTTTCCTGGGCCTGCAGCACGGCTTCAAGCCGCCTGCGCTGCGACACGTCGGTCATGACGCCAGTCCAGAGCGTGTAGCCCGGTTCCGGGTCGAGTTTGCAGATGGCCACCACGTGCACCCAACGCAACTGGCCGCTGGGCAGGGCGATGCGAAATTCAAGCTCCCAGGACACGCCGGCTTCAACGGCCTCGATCAAGCTGGCATCAAAGCTGGGCCGGTCTTCGGGCAGCACGCAGGCCCACAGCACCCGGTAGTCTTGGCAGGCCTGGGCCACGCTGATGTCGAACAAGGCCTCGACGCCTGGGCTGATGTAGATCAGCGTCCACGCTGGCAAGCGGTGGGGCTCCGCCAGGCCCAGTGGCCCGCTGGCCGTGCAGTGACGAAAGCGGAACATGGCGCCGGGGATCGACGCCGCCAAATCACGCAGCAGAGCCTCGTCAAGCGGATGCGCCTCATGCGCTGCGTCTTGAGCCATCACCGCGCCACGCTGGGGCTTTGGACGAGGGGTTGTTGGGCTCATGGCAGTGATGGGCAAGTACCGAATCTACCAATTTTTTCAAATTACCAACATGATCACACCCAATGCAATGCAAACCGCGCCAAAAATACGCAAGCCACGGTCGGTTTCACCCGACAAACGCCCGCCCAGCAAGGCAGCAAACAGAGTGCGGGCTCCGCTGTTCACCCCACCCATCAGAAGGCCAAACATGACCCCTGTTCATCCCGATCTGGTGCACGCCTTGCGTGGCAAAACGCTGGAGTCATTTCACCGGGGCGCGCTGGCCGTGGTGGACGCCGACGGCGGCTTGGTGATGGCCTTGGGCGACGTGGACCGGCCGATTTTTCCGCGCTCGGCCTGCAAGGTGTTGCAGGCGCTGCCGCTGGTGGCCAGCGGCGCGGCCGAGATGTTCAAGCTGAGCGACGCCGAGTTGGCGCTGGCCTGCGCCTCGCACGGCGGCGAGCCCCGCCACACCAGCGCCGTGGCGGGTTTGCTCACGCGCCTGGGGCTGGACGCGCAGGCGCTTGAATGCGGCACACACTGGCCCAGCCACGATGGCTCACTGAAGGCACTGGCACACGCCGGCACGCTGCCCAGCGCGCTGAACAACAACTGCTCGGGCAAGCACACCGGCTTTGTCTGCGTAGGCTGCCTGATGGCGCGCGCGGCCGGGCGCGACGCGGCTGAATTTGTGCGCGGCTACATCACGCCCACGCACCCGGTGATGCGTGAGGTGACAGCCGCGCTGGCTGCGGCCACGGGCTGTGATTTGAGCCGCGCGCCGGTGGGCACCGATGGCTGCTCGATCCCCACGTTTGCCATCCCGCTACGCCAACTGGCCCACGGCTTTGCGCGCGTGGCCACCGGCGTGGGCCTGAGCGTCGAGCACGCCCGCGCCGCCAAACGGCTGCGCCAGGCGGTGGCCGCAGCGCCGTTTTTTGTGGCCGGCACGGGCCGGTTTGACACCCGCGTGATGGAACGCCTGGGCGAGCGCGTGTTTTGCAAGGTGGGCGCCGAGGGCGTGTTTTGCGCCGCCCTGCCCGAGCTGGGCCTGGGCGTGGCCATCAAGATGGACGACGGCAACAACGCGCGCGCCGCCGAGGTGGTGATGGCCGCCGTGATCGAAGCCCGCGTGCGGCTGGACGACGGCGAGCGCCAGTTCATGCGGGCCTTGAGCGACGTGGCCCTGGTCAACTGGAACGGCATTGAGGTGGGGCGGTTGCAAGCCAGCACGGGGCTGCGGCAGGCGCTGGGCGGGGGCGCTGGCTGATCGACAAGCGCCTGGCGCCTGCTGAATCCACGCACGCCGGCCCGTCCAGCCCTTTTTGGCCCACCCACTTTGGGAATTAGGCTTTTTCGCACTCGCGCCGCCACAGCCGGCGCAGACAGGCCTCAAAACCACGCGCAAAACGCGGCGCGTCGCACAGCGGCGACGCCAGCAGGCGGCCCCGCAAGCCCTGGCGCA
>JAYWDK010000292.1:0-4244 GCA_043779845.1 Betaproteobacteria bacterium
TTGGCCACTTGGGCCGTCAACGCGTCCACACGCTCGGCCAGCGCGGCCAGTTCCTTGGCGCTGGGCACACCCAGTTTGCCCAGCGCACGGGCCGTGCGCTCTTCAAAAATAGTTTCCAGCTTGTCCCACTGCGCGTTGGCCTTGTGGCCCACCTCGCCGGCCATGGCGCTCATCTTGCCGGCCACGTCGCCCAGTTTTTCTTCGGCGGCGGCCTGGGTTTTGCGTTGCAGGCTCACGCCTTCTTTCATCAAGGTTTCAAACACCTTGCCGCCGCCTTGCGCCTTGGCAAAGGCACCCAAGCCGGCCAGCCAGATTTGATGCGCTGAGTCTTTGACGGTTTGAGCGAGCGCGCTGTCGAGCAGGCCGCTTGGCGCCGCAGCTTGCTTGTCGGCCATTTTTTGAAGTTTTTTCACCATGGGGTGCTCCTGGGGGCTGTGATGGGGCAGGCCAGAACGCAGCGCTTGTCCGTCGGCCTGGAGCGAGTGTAGGCAGCGGCGTTTGAGCGGTCAGCCTAATCGGTGCACGCGTGGCGCGGGGTGTTGTTAAGGACGCAAGCGCCGACCCGCGTGCCTTGACCGGGCGACGCTACCGCGCCGGCTATCCTTCTGGCATGTACGTGAAATTTTTTGGCTTGCAGCAGAACCCGTTTTCGATCGCGCCCGATCCTCGCTACCTGTTCATGAGTGAGCGCCACCGCGAGGCGCTGGCCCATCTGCTGTATGGCGTGGCCGGTGGTGGCGGGTTTGTATTGCTCACGGGGGAGATCGGCGCGGGCAAGACCACCGTGTGCCGCTGCTTGCTGGAGCAGGTGCCGGCCACCTGCCAGGTGGCTTATGTCTTCAACCCCAAGCTCAATGCCTGCGAGTTGCTGCAATCGGTGTGCGAGGAGTTTGGCGTTGCCGTGCCTGCGGTGGGCGATGCCAAGGCCTCGGGCGCGACGCCGGCCACCGTCAAGCACTACATCGACCCGCTCAACACCCATTTGCTGGCGGCCCATGCGCAGGGCCGGCAATGTGTGCTGATCATCGACGAGGCCCAAAACCTGTCGGCCGAAGTGTTGGAGCAATTGCGCCTGCTGACCAACCTGGAAACCAATGAGCGCAAGTTGCTGCAGATCATCCTGATCGGCCAGCCCGAGTTGCGCAGCCTGCTGGCGGCCCCCGCGCTGGAGTCCTTGGCGCAGCGGGTGATTGCGCGCTACCACTTGGGCGCCTTGACCGCCGCCGAGACCGCCGGCTACGTGGCGCACCGCCTGTCGGTGGCGGGGCACTGCGGTGTATTGCCGTTCGACGCGCGCGCGCTGCGACGCATCCACACGTTGACGGCCGGCGTGCCGCGGCGCATCAACCGGCTTTGTGACCGGGCGCTGCTGGGCGCCTACAGCCAGGGCCAAGCTGCGGTGAGGCGGCGTCTGGTTGATCAAGCGGCGGCCGAGGTGTTTGAGGCTGGCGCGGCCTCGCCGTCCGGCGGCCGTTGGCGGCTGGCTGGGGCAGCGGCAGCCGGGCTGGTGGTCGGCTCCGTGCTGGCGGCGGCGGTTCTGGATGGGCCCTGGGGCCGCCGGGCTACTGCTGTGTCAGGCGCAGGGGGTGCTGCCAGCATGGCGGCCCCGCCGGCTTCTGCGGGGTCGGCAGGGCCGCTGTGGGTGGCGGCGGTGCCGGCCTCGGCCGCATCGGGTGCGTCGATCTCGGCCTCGGCACCTGCCGTGGCCAGCAGTGCCTCGGTACCTGTTGTGGGCTTGTCGGGCGGGCCATCGCAGGCGACGGCGTTGGCAACTGGCGCGCTGGTGGCGGCCACGGGGGCGGGCGCGCCAGCGTCGGCTGCTGACCTGGCGGCCAGCGCTGACGGCAAGGCGGGAGGCGCCAACCTGACGCTGGCGCCGGCCCGACCACGACCACAGGCGCTGTCCTTGGGCAGCAGCTTGGCCGTGTTCCCCCGTGATGAGCAGGCGGCTTGGCGTGAGTTGGCGGATCAATGGGCGCTGCAAACCTTGGCGTCGGGTGATGTTTGCCAGCAGGTGCGCGCGCAACACGTGCGTTGTTATCGCACGGCCAACAGCAACCTGGCCCAGTTGCGGCGGCTGGACCGGCCCGGCTTGCTGGCGCTGCGCGGGGGCGATGGCGTGGTGCGTTACGCCCGCTTGGTGGGCCTGAGCGCGCAGCAGGTGGAGCTGGCCTCCGGCGCACAAAACTTCAGCCTGCCGATGGCGGCCTTCTCGGCGCTGTGGCACGGTGAGTTCAGCACGTTTTGGCGGGCTCCGGAGGGCTATGTCAGCCTGTTGGACCCGGGTGCGCGTGGTCTGGCGGTGGACGCGCTGGCCGTGGGGCTGGCCGACTTGTTGCAGACCGCGCCGCCAGCGCCAGGCCAGGTCTTGGCGGGCACCTTGGCCGCCCGCGTTGTCGGGTTCCAGCGGGCGTGGGGGCTGCACGCCGATGGCGTGGTGGGCCCCACCACTTTCATGCAATTGAACCGGGCCCGGGGGGTGTTGGAACCCCGCTTGGGTGTTGACCTGCCGGAGCGCTAAGCGATGTCTTTCATTCTTGATGCCCTGCGCCGTGCCGACGCCGAACGCCACCGTGGCGCCGTGCCGGGGCTGCATGCACAACCCACGCCCGTGGCGCTGGCCGATGGCCATGCTGCTGCCCAGGCGGGGCGGCTTGGCCCTGGGTGGCTGGGCGGTGGGGCGGCCGTGTTGGCCTTGGTGGTGGGAGGTGGGTTGGTTTGGGTTTTGAAGCCAGCGCCACCGCCCCTGCCGGTGGTCCCGAGCGTGCCGGCCCCGGTGGTCTTGCAGGCGGCGGTGCCGGTGCCGGTGCCCACGACGGTCGCGCCGGCTGGGGCCGCCGCGTCTGTTGGGGTTGCAGCACCGCCAGAGGCGCCAAGGGTTGTGGTCAAACGGCCACCGGTCGCGCCCTTGGTGGTGCAGCCCGCAATACCCGCCGTGATCGAACCAAGCACCGCACCCATCCCCATCCTGGCCGGCACGCCCGTCCATCCGGCTGCGCCCGGGGCCGTGCCGCAGCGCCTGCCCACCGTGGCCGACCTGCCCGAAGCCGTGCGACGCGAGCTGCCGGCGTTGCGCCTGGGCGGCTCGGTGTACGCCGAGCAGCCGCCACAGCGCCTGGTGATCATCAACGGCCTGGTGTTCCATGAAGGTGAGCAGCCGGCTCCGGGCCTGCTGGTGCGCCAGATCCGCCTGAAATCCGTGGTGTTCAGCTTCCGTGACCAGGTTTTTGAGTTGGCGCTGTAAGCACGGGCTGCCGTGGGGACAACTTGAGCAAAGGCCGGTGTCCCTCGGGGTAAAGCCCAGCAAGCGGCAGGGGTCGGCGCGGCTAAAAATGCCCAACTTATGCCCCGCCCGGCTGGGCGCGGCTGATTCCGTCCGTAGCCGCCAGGAGCCCTCATGCATTACTTCGTCACCGGCGCGACCGGCTTTATTGGTAAGCGTTTAGTCAAGGCCTTGCTGGCCCGGCGTGGCAGCAAGGTGTCGTTCCTGGTGCGCCCGGGCAGCGAGGGCAAGCTGGCCGATTTGTATGCGTATTGGGGCGTGGGCAAAACCCGCGCGCTGCCGGTCACGGGGGACCTGACCGAGCGACGCCTGGGCGTCAGTGCCGAGGCCATCAAGGCGCTCAAGGGCCAGATCGCCGGCGTCTACCACCTGGCGGCCGTTTATGACCTGAGCGCCGATGAAGAATCACAGGTGCGCGTCAACATCGACGGCACCCGCAACATGGTGGAGTTTGCCCGCGCCATCGACGCCGGCCACGTACACCACGTGTCGTCCATCGCCGCCGCCGGGCTGTATGAGGGCGTGTTCCGCGAAGACATGTTCGACGAGGCCGAGGGTCTGGACCACCCGTATTACCGCACCAAGCACGAGAGCGAAAAAATCGTGCGCAAGGAGTGCAAGCAAGCCTGGACGGTATACCGCCCGGCAGTGGTGGTGGGCGATTCAAACACCGGCGAGATGGACAAGATCGACGGCCCGTATTACTTCTTCAAGCTGATCCAGCGCATGCGCCAGATCCTGCCGCCGTGGATGCCCAGCATCGGCCTGGAAGGCGGGCGTATCAACATCGTGCCGGTCGATTTTGTCGTCGCTGCGCTCGACCACATCAGCCACCTGAGCGCGAATCAAGACAAGAAGTGCTACCACCTCGTCGACCCAAACGGCTACCGCGTCGGCGACGTGCTCGACATCTTCAGCAAGGCCGCGCACGCGCCGAAGATGAACCTGTTCGTCAACGCCG
>JAYWDK010000293.1:0-11706 GCA_043779845.1 Betaproteobacteria bacterium
GGCTTCTCCTAAAAAACGCCCGGAGTTCACCATGTCTGCCGCCTCATCCATCACCGCGCTGCCCGCCGCATTTCCACTCGCCACGCACTCGCGCCTGCCGGCCCCGTGCCGCGATGAAGCCGCCGTGCTGCAAGACCTGTTGGCGACCCTGCGCGCCGGGTCGGGCACGGGCACGGGCGTGGGGCTCAACTGGTCGGCCGTGATCAACATGGCGCGGCCCTGGGTGCTGGCCGTGCGTGACAAACCGGCGCCGTTCTGGGCCATGGATTCACTGCTGCGCGAGTACCCCATCTCCAGCGCCGAGGGCCTGGCCCTGATGCGCCTGGCCGAAGCGTTGCTGCGGGTGCCCGACGCCCAAACCGCCATCGCGCTGACCGCCGACCAACTGGGCCGCGCTGATTTTTCAGGCGGCGCCACGGCGGGCTCGCAGCACAAACTGCTGGCGGGTTTGTCGGCCAGCGCGCTGGGCCTGGCCCAGCGTTTGTTGCCGACACTTGACAACAGCCAACCCGGCTTGCTGGACCGCCTGGGCGCACAAACCGTGGTGGCCGCCACCGTGCGCGCGCTGGGCTTGCTGGGCCGGCAGTTCGTTTTGGGCCGCAACATCAACGAGGCGCTGAATGAGGCCCGCAGCGGGCGACGTGATCACGCGCAACTGCGCTTCTCGTTCGACATGCTGGGCGAAGGCGCACGCACCGACGCCGACGCGCTGCATTACCTGGGCGCTTATGAATCGGCGCTGCGGGCCATTGCCGCCTCGGTGGCCCACCAACCCGAGTCCGACGGGCCGGTGGCGCGTGATGGTTTGTCGATCAAGCTGTCCGCTCTTCATCCACGTTATGAAGAATCACAAATCGACCGCGTCATGGCCGAGTTGGTGCCCCGCGTCACGGGGCTGATGGACATCGCCGCGGCCGCCAACGTCAACCTCACCATCGACGCCGAAGAGAGCGACCGGCTGGAGCTGTCGCTGGCCGTGTTTGAGGTGCTGGCCCGGCACGTCGCCACCACCGCGCCCACCTGGGCCGGCTTTGGCCTGGCCATCCAGGCCTACCAGACCCGGGCGCTGGACATGGTGCACGCCGTGGCCCACATCGCCCAAACCCAGGGCCTGCGCTTGATGGTGCGGCTGGTCAAGGGCGCGTATTGGGACGGCGAGATCAAGCGCGCCCAGGAGCTGGGCCTGGCCGGCTACCCGGTGTTCACGCACAAGCACCACACCGACATTGCCTACCTGGCCTGCGCGCGGGCGCTGATCGGCCACCACGCGCTGATATTGCCGCAGTTCGCCACGCACAACGCCGGCACCATCGCCGCCATCGTGCAAATGGCGTTGGCGCAAAACGCGCGTTTTGAGATGCAGCGATTGCATGGCATGGGCGAAGGCGTTTACCGCGAGCTGCTGGCCACGCAGCCGCAGCTGAATTTGCGAATCTACGCCCCCGTAGGCGAGCACCGCGACCTGCTGGCCTACCTCGTGCGTCGCTTGCTCGAGAACGGCGCCAACTCGTCGTTTGTGCACCAGATGGCCGACGCCAACGTGGCGCCCGACGCGCTGCTGCGCTCGCCACTGGCCCCCAACGATGCAACCGGCCAACCCTTGCCCGCCACGATGTTTGGCTGCGGCCGCATCAACAGCGGGGGGCGGGATCTGGCGGTGCCCGAGCAGCGCGCGCCGCTGCTGGCGGCCGTGGCGAGCTGCACGGTGGCCACCTTGCCCACCGTGCAACTTTCAAGCCCCGAGGGCGTGCTGCAGGCCATGCAAGCCCTTGACGCCGGCTTTGCCGCTTGGGCCGGCAGCCCAGTGGCCGAGCGCGCCGCGATCATCGGTCGTGCGGGTGATTTGCTCGACGACCGGCTGCCGCAGTTTTGTGCGCTGCTGGTCACCGAGGCCGGCAAAACCCTGGGCGACTGCGTGGCCGAAGTGCGCGAGGCGGTGGACTTTTGCCGCTACTACGCCCAACAAGCCACCGAAAAACTCATGCCCATCAACCTGCCCGGCCCCACGGGTGAAAGCAACCAACTGCGGCTGCACGGGCGCGGCGTTTTTGTCTGCATCTCGCCCTGGAACTTTCCGCTGGCCATCTTTGCCGGCCAGGTGGTGGCCGCGTTGGTGGCCGGCAATAGCGTGGCCGCCAAGCCGGCCGAGCAAACGCCCGCCGTGGCGGCGGCTTTTGTGGCGCTGCTGCACGAGGCCGGCGTGCCGCGCGACGCACTCGCGCTGCTGCATGGCCCGGGTGCATCCGTGGGCGCGGCGCTGGTCGCCCACCCTGCTGTGGCCGGGGTGTGTTTTACCGGCAGCACGGTGGTGGCCAAGACCATCCAGCGCGCGCTGGCGGCTGGCGACGGCGCCATCGTGCCGCTGATTGCTGAAACAGGCGGCCTGAACGCCATGATCGTGGACAGCAGCGCCCTGCCCGAGCAGGTGATCGACGCCGTGGTGCAAAGCGCCTTTCGGTCGGCCGGCCAGCGCTGCTCGGCGCTGCGGCTGCTGTGCGTGCACGAGGGCATTGCCGACGGCGTGATCACCATGCTCGCTGGCGCGCTGGCTGAGCTGCGCCTGGGGCCTGCGGGCGACCTGGCCACCGACGTGGGCCCGATCATCGACGCCCAGGCGCACGCTCACCTGAGCCGCCAGGTGGAGCGCCTGGGCCGTGAGGCCAAGTTGCTGGCGCGTACGCCCATGCCGCCCCGGTTTGCCGATACGCACATCGCCCCGGTGGCATTTGAGATAGCCCAGGTCGCCGACCTGCGCCAAGAGGTGTTTGGCCCGGTGCTGCACGTGCTGCGCTGGGCTGGCGACGTGCAGGCGCTGGTAGGCCGCATCAATGCGCTGGGCTATGGCTTGACGCTGGGCGTGCAGACCCGCATCGACAGCCGCGCCCTGCGCATCGCCAAAACCGCCCGGGTCGGCAACGTCTACATCAACCGCAACATGATTGGCGCCGTGGTGGGTGTGCAGCCCTTCGGCGGCGAGGGCCTGTCGGGAACGGGGCCCAAAGCTGGCGGCCCGCACTACCTCTACCGCTTTTGTGCCGAGCAAACGCTCACCATCAACACCGCGGCCGCCGGTGGCGATGCGGCGCTGCTGGCAGGTAACAAGCCCGCAGGCTGACGCCGCCAAAGGCTGTTTTGCCGCGCCTCACCGGGCAAGCCACGTTTGACGGGCGATACTTCGGCGCGCCCCAGCGCCAAATCGCTGCGGGTCAACCGCCATGGGAACCGGAATGAAACGACAGACCACGACCAGCCTTGCTCGCCCAACGTGCACGCCCACCGCCCTTGCCGCCCGCACAAGCGAGCTGAAAAATGAGCTGCAAAACGGCCTGACAAGCCGCAGCCGTCTGGGCGCGCTGGCCCTGATCCTGGCGCTCGCCGCGTGCAGCGGGCCCAACGACACCGAGTTGCTGGCCTCGGCACGCGCCCACATGGCCAAGCACGAGACCGAGGCCGCGCGCTTGCAGCTCAAGACCCTGCTGCAAAAGGCCCCAGATTCGGGCGAAGCCCGCTTGCTGCTGGGCCAGGTGATGCATGACAACGCCGAGATGGCCGGCGCCGAAACCGAGCTGCGCCGCGCCATGGAGCTGGGCCAATCTGAAACCGCCGTGCTGCCGCTGCTGGCGGACACCCTGTTGGCGCTGCACAAAGGGCCACTGCTGCTGCAGCAATATGGCCGCATCGAGCTCACCGAGGCCCTGCCCGACGCCGAGCTCAAAACCAAGCTCGCCGCCGCCGAGGCGGAAGGCGGCAACCTTGACGTCGCCGAGCAACGCCTCGCCATCGTGCTCCGGCGCAGCCCCGACTTTGTGCCCGCCTTGCTGCTGCGTGCCCGGCTGGTGGCCGCCCGTGGCAACACCGCCGATGCGCTGGCCTTGGTCACCGCGCTGCTGGCCCGTACCGCCACCAACGCGACCACCAACACCGAAGCCTGGATGCTCAAGGCCGAACTGCTGATGCGCACCAACCCCACGGACACAGCCCCCAGCCTGGCGGCTTACCAAGAGGCGCTCAAGCTCAGCCCCAACCAGGTGGCGGCCCGCAGCGCCGTGATCACCCTGCTGCTGGGCAAGCCGGACCTGGCGGGGGCCAAGCTGCAATGGGCCGCGTTGCAAAAAGTGGCCCCAAAGCATCCGCAAACGATGTTTTTTGAAGCCGTGTTGGCCGATCTGAGCGGCGACGCCAAGCGCACCCGTGAACTCACCCAGCTGCTGCTGCGCGGCGCGCCCGACAGCCTGCCGGTGCTGCTGCTGGCCGGCCAGACCGAGCTCAAGCTCAACAGCCTGGCACAGGCCGAGACCTTGTTCAGCAAGGCCGTGCAGGTGGCCCCCAAGGCCACGTTCCCGCGCCGCCAACTGGCACAAACCCAATTGCGCACGGGGCAAGCCGACAAGGCCTTGCTCACGCTGCGGCCCTTGCTTGACGCGACCCCACCCGACGTGGCCGCGCTGACCCTGGCCGCGCAAGCCCAGCTGATGCTGGGCGACGCCAAAGCGGCCGACGCCAGCTTTGCACGGGCCGCCAAGCTCAAGCCCAACGACCCCAAGCTGCGCACGGCGCAAGCCATGTCGCATCTCGCCCAGGGCCAGGACGTGGCCGGTTTCAATGAGCTTGAAGCCATCGCCAGCTCCGACAAGGGCACCAGCGCAGACATGGCCCTGATCAGCGCCCGGCTGCGCGCCAACGACCTGCCCGGTGCGCTGAAAGCCGTGGACGTGCTGGCCGTCAAGATCCCCAGCCAGCCCCTGCCCGACCAGCTGCGCGGGCGCATCGCCCTGCAGCGCAAGGACACCGCCACCGCCCGCAAGAGCTTTGAGTCGGCCATCACCAAAGACGCCAACTACCTGCCCGCGCTGGCCGGCCTGGCGGCGCTGGACCTGGCCGACAAACAGCCCGCTGCCGCCAAGGCCCGCTTCGAGGGCCTGCTCAAGCGCCAGCCCGACAGCAGCGCCGCGATGATGGCCCTGGCCGAGATCGGCGCACGCACGGGTGCCAAACCCGAAGAAACCGTTCAGTGGCTGGAGCAAGCCATCAAGGCGTCGCCATCCGACGCCACGCCGCGCCTGCTGCTGATTGACCTGCACCTGGCCAACCACCAGATCAAGCCCGCGCTGGCAAGCGCCCAATCGGCCGCCACCGCCCTGCCCACCAACGTGGACTTGCTGGATCGCGTGGGCCGCACCCAGCTGCTGGCGGGCGAAACCCAGCAGGCCATCAACACCTTCAACAAGCTGGCCGGCATGGTGCCCAAATCAGCGCTGCCGCAGCTGCGCCTGGCCGACGCCTACGCCGCTGCCAACAACCGCGCCGCCATGGCCACCGCCGTGAAGCGCGCGGCCGAGATCTCGCCCAACCTGCTGACCGTGCAACAAGCCCGGGCCACCCTGGCGCTGAAAGAAGACAAGCTGCCGCAGGCGCTGGCCATCGCGCAGGCGATGCAAACCCAGCACCCCACCGAGGCGCTGGGCTTTGCCATTGAAGCCGACATCGAGCTGCGCAAGAAAAACTGGGAAGCGGCGGCCGCAGCCTTGCGCAAGGCCTTGACGCGCAACCAGCCGGGCGAAAGCGCGCCGCGACTGCATGCCGCGCTGCTGGCCAACAAAAAACCCGCCGACGCCGAGAAAATGGCCACCGAATGGCGCAAGAGCCACCCCGACGACCTGTCTTTTGTGCTGCACCTGGGCGACACCGCCATGGCCATGGGCAACCCCACTGCGGCCGAGCAATACTTTCGGGAGGTGATCGCCAAACAACCCGGCAACGTGCTGGCCCTCAACAACCTGGCCTACTTGCTGACCGTGCAAAGCAAGCCCGAGGGCTTGTCGCTGGCCGAGCAAGCGCTCAAGCTGGCGCCCAACACCCCCGCCGTGATGGACACGGTGGCGTTCAGCCTGGCGGCCCAGAACCAGCTGCCCAAAGCCATTGAGATGCAGCTCAAGGCCGTGGCAGGTGCGCCCGCCGAGCCGCAGTTCCGCCTGCAGTTGGCCAAGTTCTACGTGCAGTCGGGCGACAAGCCCAGCGCGCGAGAAGAGTTGCTACGGCTGAGCAAGCTGGGCGCCACATTCCGCCGACAGGCCGAAGTGGCCGAGATGCTCAAGAACCTGGGCGGGCCAGCCTCCAGCGCCGCCGCCACGCCCGCCGCCAGCAAGTAGCGGGCAGGGGGCACGGCGGGGGGCGCGGCGGCGCCGATCACACCCAGGCGTCGTACACGCGGCGCCTGTAGTCAAACCAGAACGGGTGCCAGAAACCCATGAAGCGCTGGGTCATGACCACGCCCGCCAGGCCGGTGGCGGGCGATACCCACCAGTGCGTGCCGGCCAGCCCGCCCCATTGCAGCTCGCCCACTGCAGCCTCGGGTTGCAGGTTTGAGGCGGCCCGCGTGATGGCACCGCCCAGGCCAAAACCCAGGCTGGGCACCGCGCCGCTCAACGCAAACTGCACGCAGCGATCAGGCGGCAATTGCTCGCTGAACAACGCCGTTAGCGTTTCGGGCTTGAGCAGCGTGCCCTGGCCGGGCATCAGCTGGCGCAGCAGCGCCAGCATGTCGGCCTGGGTGGTGAACAAGCCGCCCGCGCCCGACTGGCGAGGCACGGCCTGGCGGTAAGCGCCCGACCAGGGCGTGTCAAACAGGCGATGCAGACCGGGCTTCATCACGTCCACCAGATCACCGCGGTACAGCGCGGCCAGGCGGGGCAGTTGGTCGGGGAGCAGCACAAAACCGGTGTCCACCATGCCCAGCGCGTCAAACAAATGGGTTTGCAGCGCGTCGCCAAAACGCTGGCCGGTGATGAGCTCAATCAGCCGCGCCAGCACGTCGGTGGCCAATGAATACTCCCAGCCGCTGCCCGGCTGATACAGCAAGGGCAGCTCGGCCAGCTTGTCCATCATCTCGGCCAGCGTGGTGTCGGGGCGGCGCAAACCGGCCGCGTGGTAGGCCGTGAAAATCAGCGTGCCCGGGTCAAACACGCCGTGGCTGAGGCCCGCCTGGTGGCTGAGCAGGTGGCGCACGGTGATGTGGTTTTGCAGCGGCTCGGTGTCGTGCAGCGCCTGGGCGCCGGGTCGCAGCACACGCAGCTGGCCAAACGCCGGCAACCAGTTTTTGATCGGCGCGTCCAGCGCCAGCCGGCCCTGATCGACCAGCAGCAGCACCAGCACCGAGGTGATCAGCTTGGTATTGGAGAACGCCCGGTGGATGTGGTCGGGACGCAGCGGTTCACCGCTCTCCATGTCGGCCAGGCCGGTGCAAAAGCTGTCCACCAACTCACCCCGGTGCAGCACCACCGACGACACGCCAGCCAGGCGCTGCTGGTCCACCTCGTTTTGCAGCACTGCGTGAGCGGCGCTGAAGTCGCTCATGAGGAGCCTGCCACAGCGGCCCGGCTGGCGATCCAGCTGCCGCTCACGGCCCCCGAGGCCAGCCCGTCCGACTGCAACTTGAGCAAATGCGCGCGCAAGGAGCGCAGCGCCATGGCGTGCAGCGGCGCGGGCGTATCGGCGTACACCAGCGCCAGCAAGTCTTGCTCGTGGCTGGGGGTTTCAGCGGCAAGTTGGCGCAGGGCGGCCAGCACGCGGGCCTCACGGCCCAGGCGGTGCTGGATGGTTTTTTGGACCACGGTGTGCGGCTGGTCGATCAAAAACCCGTGGCCAGGCGCCAGCCAGTCCAGATCCTCGGCCAGCAGTTTTTTGAGCGACGCCAGGTACACGGCCATGTCACCGTCGGGGGGGTTGATCACCACCGTGCTGCCCTGCATCAGGTGGTCGCCGGTGAAGAGCAGTTTTTCTTCTTCCAGCAAGTAGCACAGGTGGTTGCTGGCGTGGCCAGGCGTGTGGATCACGCGCAGCGTCACGCCATCACCCAGCGCCAGCCGGTCGCCGTCTTGCAGCACCTGTGTGGGCACAAAGTCAGTGTCCTGCCACTCAGGGTGAGCGGCCACCTGGCCAAACGTGGGCGCGCCGGTGGCGGCGGCGATGGCGGCGGCCGCCGGTGAATGATCCTTGTGGGTGTGCGTCACCAAAATACGGCTGATGCGCCCGGGCGCGGCCGCCAGCAAGGCCTTGACGTGGTCCGCGTCATCCGGGCCGGGGTCGAGCAAAGCCCAGTCATCACCCCCCGGCGCGCCGATGAAGTAGCTGTTGGTGCCGGGGCCGGTCATCATGCTGCCGTTGTTGGCGGTGACACGCATCACCCGCGGCGACAGCCACACCGGCTGGCCGGGCACCAGCTCAACGCTGGCGGTGCAGCGGCCCTCGGGGTCGATGCGGCCCAGCTCGGCAAACGCCCAATCACCCGGGTTGATAGGTCGCCGGCCCTGGCTGGATACGCCGATGCGTGGGCGGATCAAGGGCACGGTGTCTTGCGCGCGCGCCCAGTCAACGGCGGCCTGCGCGGTGGTGAAGCTGCTCAGGTGCTTGAGCGTGAGCTCGGTGACGTTGAGCAGCTTCAGGCCACGGTTTTTGTCCAGCGCCTCGGCGGGCGTGAGCCACAGCAAGGCCACAGTTTCGGTGGCGTCGTGCACGGCGGTTTGGTCCATCGGCGCCTGGGTGATGAAAAACCGCGTGTCAAAAATCTTGGGCAGGCCGATGGGCGTGATCCAGTGGCTGTAGTAGGCCAGGCGGTCCATCGCCAGGCGCACGCCAAAGCGCTGGCATACCTCGGCCATGCCAGTCTGGTTGGCGTGCAGCGCGTGGCGCATGGCCACCACTTCAGCGGCCGGCAGCGCGTGCAGGTCAACCAGTTTGCCGGTTAGATCCGTGGCAAACAGCAGGCCGGCTTCTTCAAAACACTCACGCACCGCCGCCACCCAGTAGTGCAGGCCATCGGCGGGCAAGCCCATGCGGGCGCTGGCGGTGGCGTCGTCCTGGCCCTGGCAGCGCTCGTAGTGGCCGCGGTCGCTTTTGTCGAGCAAGCCGCCAGGGAACACGGCGGCGCCGCTGTTCTGGTCGCCGGGTTTGTCGGCGCGGCGCAGCATCAGCACCTCCAGGCCACGCGGCGCGTCGCGCAGCACGATCAGCGAGGCGGCGGCGCGTGGCGTGGCCGGTACGGCAGGCGTGGCGATGTGGGCGATCACCGATGGCGCACTGTCACTCATCATCAAGCCCCCACCGCCGCGCCGGCGGCGCGCAAGGCGCCGATCTCGTCGGCGCTGAACCCGGCCGCGGCCAGGATGGCGTCGGTGTGCGTGCCGGCTTTCACGGCGGGTTTGGGCTGGGCCACAGCGCTGCGTGAAAAGCGCGGCGCGGGGGCGGCCTGCACCACGCCGTCCACCGTCACAAAACCTGATCGCGCGCTGGCGTGGTGGTGGGCCGGCGCCTCGGCCAGGGTGAGCACGGGCGCAAAACACACATCCGTGCCTTCGAGCAGCGTGCACCAGTCGTCGCGGGTTTTGGCCGCCATCAGGGCGGTGATCGCCTCACGCATCTCGGGCCAGCAGCGGCGGTCGTATTGGCGTTTGATGAAGCTCGCGTCCAGGCCGATGCGCTGGGTGAGTTCGGCAAAAAACTTGGGCTCCAGCGCGCCGATGGACACCCACTTGCCGTCGGCCGTGGCGTAGGTGTCATAAAAGGGCGCGCCGCCGTCCAGCAGGTTGGCGCCGCGCTGCTCCACGTTCCACTGGCCAGCGGCCGACAGGCCATGAAAGATGCTCATCAAGGACGACGCGCCGTCCACCATGGCCGCGTCCACCACCTGGCCCTGGCCAGAGCGGCTGCGCTCAAAAATCGCCGCCATCAGGCCAAACGCCAGGTACAGCGCGCCACCACCGTAATCACCCACCAGGTTGAGCGGCGGCACGGGTTTGCCACCCGGGCCGGCACCGCCAATGGCGTGCAGCGCGCCGGTGAGGGCGATGTAGTTCAGGTCGTGGCCGGCGGCCTGGGATAGCGGGCCGGTTTGGCCAAAACCCGTCATGCGGCCAAACACCAGGCCGGGGTTGCGCGCCAGGCACACCTCGGGGCCCAAGCCCAGGCGCTCGGCCACGCCGGGGCGCCAGCCTTCGATCAGCACGTCGGCGCGGTCAATCAGGCGCAGCGCGGCGTCGCGCCCGGCGGCTTGTTTGATGTCCAGCGCCACCGAGCGCCGGTTGCGGCCCGACACGTCAAAGCGCGTGGCCACCGGCACGCCCAGGCCGCTGGGCTCGGTGCGGTCGATGCGCAGCACCTCGGCGCCCAGGTCGGCCAGCAACATGGCGCACAGCGGGCCGGGGCCAATGCTGGCGAGTTCAACAACACGCAATCCGGTGAGGGGGCCCATGGGCGATGTCTCCAAAAATTTCAGTAGGGTGGCTGGCGCCAAAGTGTGCCCGACGGCGGCGCTGCGCCGATGTCAACCGGGGGACGGCAAGGTGCTAGGTTGACTGGGCGGGCTGTCGGGTGGCGGGGGTGGCGGGGGTAGCGGGGGCGGCGGGGGCGCGGGCTTCATCTGCCAGGCCGCCACGGCGGCCGCCGCAGTGAGCAGCGCCAGCAGCACAAACACCTCGTGAAACGCCCGCAGCGTGCCGGCGGCGCCCAGCGCGGCATGGGTATGCAGCCGCCATCCCAGCAAGATGCCCACCACGTTGACACCCACCGCGCCACCCAACTGGCGCAGAAAGTTCATGGTGCCCGTGCCGGCGGCCAGGTGCGGTGTGTCGAGCACACGCATCGCGCTCAAGGACAGCGACGGGATCACGCAGCCCAGCCCGATCCGCCCCAGCACCGCCCACAGCGTGACCCAGCCAATGGCCGTGGCTGTGCCCACGCCCGTCATCACCGCAAACGAGGCCGTCATCACCAGCAGGCCGGCGGTGAGCGTGCGGTACAGCGGCGCGCGGTCAGCCAGGCGGCCGGCCAGCGGGATGGTGATGGCCAGCGCAAAGCCCGCCGGCATCAGCACCGAGCCCACGGTGGACGCCGGCAAGCCCAGCGCCACCAGCATGAACAGCGGCAACAAGTAGGTGGAGCCAAACAGCCCGGCGCCGTAAATCACCGCCACCACCGCCGCCCGCCGGAACACCGGGTTGCCGTAGAGCGACATCACCATCAGCGGCGCGGCCACCCGCCGCTGGCGCCGGGTGAAGCCCACCATCAGCGCGGCGGCCAAGGCCACCAGCGCCGCGCCCCACCAGGGCGCCGCGCCTTGCAGCATCACCAGGCCATTGAGCAAGCTGGCCAGCAGGGCGGCGAGCATCAAAAAGCTCCAGCCATCAGGGCGCGGCGCGAGCGGGTTCACGGGTGCACCACCGGGTGCAGCATGCGGCAGGTAACGCCGCGCCAGCACGGCCGCCACGGCGCAAAACGGCAGCACAAAAAAGAAAATGGCGCGCCAGCCGTACCAGTCCACCAGCAGCCCGCCCAGGCTGGGCCCCAGCGCCGGCGCCAACACCGTGCCAAAGCCAAAAACACCCATTGCGCGGCCCTGCTCGTGGCGGGCAAAGCCATGCATGATGATCACGCCGGGGATGGTTTGCAGTACGCCGCCGGCCAGGCCTTCCAGCACCCGCATGGCCAGCACCAGCTCGATGTTGGGCGACAAACCGCCCACCAAACCACCCGTGCCCAGCAGGACCAACATCAGCGCATAACAGTGGCGGTAGCCCAGGCGCTGCAGCAACCACGGCGTGGCCAGCATCGACACCGTCATCGCGCCCATGAAGCTGGTGGCCAGCCACTGCGCATCTTGCGGCCCCAGGCCAAATTGCCGGCTGATGGCCGGCACCGCCACATTGATGGTGG
>JAYWDK010000294.1:0-4223 GCA_043779845.1 Betaproteobacteria bacterium
GCAAATGATTCCCGCCGCAGGCCAGGGCGCGCTGGGCATTGAATTGCGGGCTGATGCCAGCGAATTGCGCGCGCAGTTGGCGCAGCTCATTGATGCGCCCACCTGGTTGGCGGTGCATGCCGAGCGCGCGGTGTCCCGGTCCTTGGGCGGCAGTTGCAGCATGCCGCTGGCGGCGTTTGCGGTGTGGCAGAGCGACGCATCGGGCGATCATCTGGTGATGACCGCCGTGCTGGGCCATGCCGAACTCACGTCTCAAGCGCTGCTGCGCACGCAGGTGCGGGCCGCTTTGCCCAAGCAGGCGGCGGGCGATGCACTGGCGGCGGCCACCATCGCGGCCACGGCGCTGGGTGAATTGGCGGCCGCGCAATTGCGCGCGCTGGGCGCCGATGCCTACCTGGCGGCGCGGCCCAGCTGAGCCGCGATCGATGCTTGGCAATCCATCCGCTGCCAGTTCCGCCACCCGCCCGTTTTTTTGATGACCCAGCCCCTGCAAGCGCCCATGGCCCCGCAGCCTGCTGACCCCGTCGTCGCCGCCGAGCCGCGTGTGCTGGTGACGCGGCCACAGCCGCAAGCCGATGAATGGGTGGCGCAATTGTTGGCCTTGGGCGTTGCGGCGGCGGTTTTGCCGCTGTTGGACATTGGCGATCCGGCAGATTTGCAGGCCGTGCGGTTGGCGTGGCAGGTGCTGGGCCCTGACGCTGAATTGGCCCAAGCGGCCGCCCAAACCGCAGCCCAAACCGCAGCCCAGACCGCCGCCCAGGCCAAGCCGCCGCGCCGGCCCGCCGAGCCCAAGCCGCCAACCCCGCCCAACACACCCTACGCGCTGGTGATGTTTGTCAGTCCCAGTGCGGTTGAGCGGTTTTTTGGGCTGCGGCCGGTGGGCTACACCTGGCCGCCGCAGGTGCTGGCGGCGGGCACCGGGCCGGGCACACACCGGGCCCTGTTGGGTAACGGCGTGCCCGAGTCCTTGGTCGTCACACCGCCAGAGGCGGCGGGGCAGTTTGACTCCGAGGCGCTTTGGGCGGTGCTGCGTGGGCGCTGTGATTGGTCAGGCCAGCACGCGCTGATCGTGCGAGGCGAGGGCGGGCGTGATTGGTTGGCCGGCGCCTTGCGCCAGCAGGGCGCGCTGGTGCACTTTGTTGAGGCCTACCGCCGCACTGCGCCGGTGCTTGACGCCGCGGGCCAGGCCTTGTTGACCCGGGCGCTGGACACGCCGCAGGCTTGGTGGTGGTTGTTCAGCAGCAGCGAGGCCGTGGGTCATCTGCCAGCCATCGCGCCGCAAGCCAACTGGGCCCGGTCTCGCGCCTTGGCCACCCACCCCCGCATTGCCGAGGCGGCCCGCCGGCTGGGTTTTGGCGTGGTGCGGCAGGTGCCGCCATCGCCGTTGGCGGTGGCCAGCGAGCTGGTTGGCACGGCACCGGGCGCGCCCCGTCCCGCACCGAGCGGCGCGCCGCCCGCGCACTGCGCCGGCCCGGACCCCGTCGATACAATGCCCGGAACGTGACAGACAACGCCGCCAACCCCCGCCCAGCCGTGCCCGACGCGGCCATCGATACAGCCTCCAGCGCTGCACCCGGCGCGGGGCCCAGTGGGGTGTCTGGCGGCGCTGCCGACGCGGCGCCCCGTGATGCCGCAGCGCCTGCCACGCCCGTTAACCCAAGCACCGTGGCGCCCGCATCTGCCCTGTTTGATTCAGGCAACACCGGGCTGATCGTGCAGGCCGTGATCGGGGTGGTCAGTGTGGCCGCCATCACCTTGGCCGTGTTGAGCCAGCAGCGCGTCAAGTCGCTTGAGCAAGAGTTGGTGCGCCGCCAGCAAGACAGCCAAGGCCAGGCCATCGAGGCCCACACGCTGGCCAAGCAAGCCCAGGATGCAGCCCGCGCCGCCGAGTCCAAGGTGTCGCTGCTTGACGCCCGGGTGGCGGAAACCGCCTTGCAGCGCAGCCAGCTTGAAGAGCTGATCCAGCAGATGTCGCGCTCACGCGATGAAAACGTGCTCGCCGACATCGATTCCGCCGTGCGCGTTGCGGTGCAGCAAAGCGCGCTGACGGGCGGTGCCGAGCCGCTGGCCGCCGCGCTGCGTCAGGCTGAAGAGCGTTTGGCGCGCCTGAACCAACCGCGCATTGACCGCGTGCGCCGGGCGCTGGCCCGTGACCTGGACCGGGTGCGCGCCGTGGCCACGTCGGACATCACCAGCCTGACCATCAAGCTTGATGAAGCCGTGCGCACGGTGGATGACCTGCCGCTGCTGTCCACGCCCGAGCGCCGGCCGGCGCCAGCAGCGCGCGGCGCCGGCACGCAAGCGGCCAGTGTGGCGGCCCCTGCCGCCAGCGCGGTGGTGCCCACGTCGGCCATCAACCCGGCCCAATGGTGGGCTTGGCTGGGCGATCGGTGGTCGTTGATCGGTGGGCGTGTCTGGACAGAGATCAAGAGCCTCGTGCGCGTCACCCGCATCAACAACCCCGAGGCCATGCTCATTGCGCCTGAGCAGGCGTGGTTTCTGCGCGAGAACCTGAAGCTGCGCTTGCTCAACGCCAGGCTGGCCTTGCTGTCGCGCCAGTTTGATACCGCGCAGGCTGATCTGCGCGAGGCGCAAACCGTGCTTGATCGCTACTTTGACCGCAGCGCCCGCCGCGTGGCGCTCACCTCCGATCTGGTGCAGCAGGTGGCGGGCCAAGCGCGCGGGCTCAACCTGCCGCGGCCTGACGAAACCCTGGCGGCGCTGGCGGCCGCTCAGGCGGGCCGTTAGGTAAGCCGCCGGTCCATCATGCGCAACGTCATTTGGTTGGTGCTGCTGTTCACAGTGGCGGTGGTGGCCGCGCTCACGCTGGGCGACAACACCGGCCTGGCCTCGTTCTACTGGGAGGGCTGGCGGCTTGATCTCTCGCTCAACTTCTTCCTGATCCTCGCCATCGGCACGGGGTTTGCGGTGGTCACGGCGGTGCAGGCTGTCAATGCCTTGATCGGCCTGCCCGCGCGGGCCCGCGAATGGCGCGGCCTGCGCCTGGAGCGCGCCGCGCAGTCAGCCTTGCGTGAGGCGCTGGCTGAGTATTTCAGCGGCCGCTACAGCCGCTCGCACAAGGCCGCGCAGCGGGCCATTGGCATGCACGACAACGTTGAATCCTTGGCCAACGACCCTGAATTTCTGGTGCTGGCCCACCTGCTGGCGGCGGGCAGCCTGCACCGGCTGCAAGACCGCAGCCGCCGCGACGACATGCTGCGCCGCGCCCTGCGCCTGGGTCGCCGCAACAGCCATGCCGCCGTCAACGACGGCGCCCGCTTGCTGGCCGCCGAATGGGCGCTCGATGACCGCGACGGCCCGCGCGCGCAGGCCTTGCTGGCTGAGTTGCAGCCGGGCGTGGGGCGCCGCACGCAGGCGCTTCGGCTCAAGCTGCAAGCGGCCAGGCTTGAGCGCCGGCCGCTGGACGCGCTGCACACCACGCGCTTGCTGGCCAACCACCAGGCCTTCTCGAAAGTGGCGTCACAAGGCCTGCTGCGCTCCTTGGCCATCGAGGCGCTGGAGGCCGCGCACGACCTGGACCAATTGCGCCGCACGTGGACGCAGTTTGACGCCGCCGATCAACGTGATCCGTTTGTGGCCGCGCGTGCCGCGCGCCGCGCTGCCGTTCTGGGCGCGCCCGATGAAGGCAGGCAATGGTTGCGGCCGCTGTGGGACCGGCTCGACACCTTCGACGCCGAAGGCCGTGCCGAAGTGGCCTTGGCATTGGCCGAGACGGCGGGTGGCCTGGGTGTCGACTGGTTGCCCCGACTTGAAGCCGCGCAGCGCACTTACCCCACCGAGGCGGCGGTGCAGGCCGCCGTGGGCGCGGTGCTGGTGGAGCGCCAGCTGTGGGGCAAGGCCCGCCGGCCGCTTGAGCAAGCCGCCGCCGACCTGAACCTGGCGCCGCGCGCCCGCCGCCAAGCCTGGCGTGCCTTGGCCAAATTGGCCAGCGAAGAAGGCGACGACGAGCGCGCCAACCATTGCTACCGGGCCGCCGCCGCTATCGATTGATCGCTGGCCAGGTCGGCACCACGCCCGGGCGCAGGTCATCACACCGGTTTGTTTTGGCCGCAAAAAACGCAGCGGTTTGCGTCAACACTAGGTAAACCCCAAAATCCGGTATACACTGCGAGGCTTGGCGGCTGTAGCTCAGCTGGATAGAGTACTTGGCTACGAACCAAGGGGTCGTGGGTTCGATTCCTGCCAGCCGCACCAGAAAAACA